>JAMOVA010000108.1 GCA_027061785.1 Thermoproteota archaeon | reverse complement strand
TGCACATCCGACTCCTCCAGCGGGAGCCCGGCGGGGACGCCCTCCACAACTGCTCCAACCACCTCCCCGTGGCTCTCCCCGAAGGATATCAGGCGCAGCTCCCTCCCCAGCACATCCCCGGCCACTTGATCACCTCACGGATTGAACGGCCTTATCCTGATGAAATCCAGATCGGAGTCCTGGTACTTCAGCGTGATGCCCGCTCCCATCTTTGAGACCACGGTGTAGAAGTTGATCACGATCGTCTTCACGGTACCCGGCTGCAGGGTACCTACATCCACCAGCTCGACTTTCCTGTCCAAGGTCAACTTATCGCCAGCTTCCCCGAGTCTCACGAGATGGGGGTCGTTACCTCCAACCTTCACTTGGCTCAGGGGGTAGAGTTGAGCCTCTAACTTGAGGGGAACGGTCTCCTTCTCGCCCACGTTGGCTACCTTGGCTATAACCGTGACGCCATATCCATCCCCTATCCTCCTAGTGGCTATGGTGTAGTTGGCTATGAGGGGAACAGGGACTCCTTCCATGCTCACGACGAACAGGGGGAAGTCCCTGTAGTACCAGCCTATCTGATCGGCCAGCCAAGACAGATCGGGAACTTCACCCGGCATGAAGAAGTTCGTGGTTTCCACATAGAAGTAGCTAGCTCCACTCAGCTTGAATTCCAGAGAGGCAGGTCCTTTTTCCAGTTTCCTCTGAAGGTCTAGGAGATCGACGAGAACTACAGGAGTTCCCTCGAAGTTGACCATCTCCGCTTCAACCCGGGGCCACCTCACCAGCTCTGGGTTCATGGATACGGAGGCCGCTGCGTGGGTGGGCATTAGCAGGAGGGCTGACCTGTAGCCCATCTGCTCGTAGAGAGATATGAGAAGGATTGACAGGTCCTCACAATCCCCATTACCCCTGTAAAGAGTCTCCAGCGGGTAACTTGGGTAATCACCGGTGGGAGAGAACTCGTTCGCCAATGAGTACTTGAGGCTCTGGACGAATGAGGCGACGAACCAGAGCTTCCTGTACTCGTCCATCCCCTCTCTTTCAGCGAGGGACTCGAGCTTATCGACGAGCTTGGAGATATAGGGATCGTCGTGAGGCGTCCTGACCATCAGATACCATGTGAATATCAGGGTCCTCTTGCTCTCATTGAACTCAACTACCCTCATCCTTGGTTTGACCCTGAAGAAGTCGATCAGGGGGAGAGGAACCTCCAAGGAGAGCTCGTAATCCTTACCAACTTTGGGTGGGAACTTCCACTTGAAGTGCAGTGATGTGGTATTCCTCATCTCCTTATCGGAGAGAGGAGGTGCCACTCTCACCTTGCTGTCAAGTACGAAGTTAATTATCCCATTGTCTATAAGTGATCTGGCAGCCTGGAGGGTTTCCTTTCTGGTATGGCCCGCTATGACTAGGACTTCTTTCCCATTCATGGAGGAGAGGGTGAAGGTCCAGTATCCTTCAATATTCATGAGGGCCTGCGACTCATCTCGGGGTAAGAGCTTTCTGGAAAGATGCCCCACATCCTTAGCGAGTGGGCCCCCTAAGACGAAGTAGAACCCGTAACCATCCGAGAGCTTGGCGGATCTCTCAACCTTAAGGTTCAGTTTTGAAAGTGAGGCCTCTAGCAAGTCAGCAGCTTTGGAGTCGAACTCATTCGCCACTATGAGAACCTTGTCACCCCGTTGGGATGCGTGAACTGAGGAGATAGATGATGCGATCAGGAGCATTAGCAACAGCAATGCCATGAAGCTTCGTTGCATAAGTAAGGGAGGTACCAGGCGTTAAAAAGTGAACTGTACGCAGTGGGTGAGATCGTCTTGAGTTAGAGACTGGAAAAATGGTGGGGGAGGTTCACGGGCCGTAGCTCTCCAAGACCTCCTCCTCGGGAGGTGGAGACGGTATCAGGCCCTTCTCCATGAGGAGCTTGGTCGCCTCTCTGGCGTTCCTGATTATGTTCACGGCTCTCTCGTAGAGCTCATTCCTGCTGAGGATTTTCCTAGCTACGCCCTGCTTGATGGACTGCTCAGCCGCAGCTACCGCCTCCAGCGGGTACACCTCCCACTCGTCCATGGTCGGGAGTATGTACTCCTCGTGTATTCCCTTCTCCTCGGCGAACTTAGCTAGGGCGTCTCCAGCGGCTATACACATCTCGTCGGTTATGGTCTTCGCCCTCACATCCAAGACTCCTCTGAATATCGCGGGGAACCCGAGGCTGTTGTTCACTTGGTTGGGGAAGTCGCTCCTTCCAGTGGCCACTATTCTGGCTCCAGCCTCCTTGGCCTCCCAAGGCCATATTTCAGGGACGGGATTAGCACATGCGAACACTATGGCGTCGTCGTTCATCAGCTTGATCCACTCGGGTTTGACAACCCCCGGTCCGGGTCTGCTCATGGCTATCAGGGCATCCGCTCCCTTGAAGGCCTCTTCTATGGTTTTTGCGTTTTCATCGTTGGTTTTCATGGCTAAATCGTATTTCCACGGGTCCTTTTCCTTTATCTCCTCAATGTCAGGTCTGTCGCGGTACAGCGGTCCCTTGCTATCTATCATTATGATGTGTCCAGGTGGGACGCCCGCTTTAATCAGTACTATGGCTCCCCTGACATTGGAGGCGCCGGCTCCGAAGAAGACTATCTTGGCCTGCTTCATGTCCTTTCCTACTATCTTGAAAGCGTTCTTGAGACCAGCATACACCACAGTAGCCGTGCCCTGTTGATCATCATGCCAGACCGGGATCTCAAGCCTCTTTCTGGCCTCTTCCAGCACGTAGTAGCACTTAGGCTTCTCGATGTCCTCTAGATTGATCCCTCCGAAGTTTGGCTCGATCCACTCCAAGAGCTTGAGCATCTCGTCAGGCTTGTGAGCCCTGACAACCAACGGAAAAGCATCAACGCCCCCTAGGTACTTGAACAGGAGGGCCTTACCCTCCATCACGGGCAAACCTGCCTCCGGGCCTATATTACCGAGGCCCAGAACCCTCGTGCCGTCGCTCACGACGGCAACGTAATTCCACCTGTTAGTGTGGTAGAAGGACTGCTCGGGATCTTCCTTTATCACCTTGCACGAGGCTGCAACTCCCGGTGTGTACCAGATGGCGAAGTCGTCCACATCCCTGACGACGCATTTGGGCATAACTTGAACCTTGCCCTCGTAAAACGGATGATATGCAAGGGCTAGCTTAGAAGGCTTTTCAGCCTTCTTAAGAAGCTCCTCAACACTCGGCTTGTGCTCGGACATACGGGGCACCATGATTCAGTTCAAAGTATATTTGAAATAGTTTCCTTTTTTCATGTGTGAAATGATCTGCGAGAACTCGGCCTCTTCACGCTTCTCCTCACTTCAGCAAGTCGCTAAGCACTTCTATCGTGAAGTCGACTTCCCCCCAACTCATGTAAGGGTGAAGCCTTAACATGAGGCTGTTAGCAGCTATCTCCCTGGGCCTCCCCATAGCAGTGAGTACGTAGCTTACAGGTTCAGAGGTGCCCTGAGACAAGTAGAGTCCACGTGAGCTCGCCTCTAGTATGAGGGCTCCAGCTCCCCCCTTCACAGAGAAGTTAATGGTGTCCACAGAGTCCGGTGGGCTATTCATCACCACATCCATGCTCTCCAGTTCCTGGGATATCCTGTCCCTCATCTTCTTCACCTCCTCCCACTTTTCGGGGGAACCGAATAGCTGTAAAGCTCGGTAGAATCCGGCTAGGGCCGGTACGTTCACATCGACGGGAGTTAGCAGTTGTATCCCGGAGCTCCCCGCCATTATGGGCTTCAGATCTAGGTCCTCCCTAACATAAAGGAAGCCAACTCCCCTCGGGCCGTAGATCTTGCTCCCACTTAGGGAGAGGAGATCTACCTTTGATAGGTCTATGGACAGTCTGCCCAAGGCATCGCAAGCGTCTACATGTAAGAGAACCCCCTTATCCCTCGTTATGTCGGAAATCGCGTTTAAATCGTGGATTGCACCCGTCTCCTGATTCACCATCTGGACGCTGACCAGAATCGTCTCTCCGTCTATCAGCCCCTCGAGCTCCTCCACTTTTATATGGCCACTCTCATCGACCGGAGCTCGCCTCACTTCAATCACTTGAGATAGATCCTCTAAGGGGCCAAGCACACTCCTGTGCTCGACTGAACTTACCACTAGATTACCCTTCCTACCGAGGTACCTGACGGTTCCCCTCAAGGCTAGGTTGTTGGCCTCCGTCCCGCTCCCCACAATGGTGAATTCACCTTCGGATTTCAGTAAGGAATTCAAATGATCCAGTACCTCTTGGATGAACTGATATGCCTCCAGACCAGGTTCGTGCGGTACCTTGGGGGATCCATAAGCTTTCTTATTGAAGAAGGGGGTGAGGAACTCGACGACCTCATCTGGAGGTCTGGGGGAGAGCTCGTTGTCCAGATACACCCTCATGTTCACTCTAAGACTACCGCTCTCTCGATCTCAAAAGCCTTTACCTCCAGACGAACGATTTTCTCGTGTGGTGTATGACCAAATTCTCCTCCCTCCAAGGTTGCAATGACTGAAAAGATCCCAAAAATCCTATTGAAACGTTACGAAACGATGTCAAGCGATTTGTATTTATAACGCGGGTGGAGGGATTCGCGGTGGTGGCCTTGAGGACCTTCGAGTTGATGGTAGGTAACGCCCTAGCCTACCATGTGGGGCTAGTGCTGACCCTGATGGGATTCGACGGAGGGGTCGGTATACTCATGGCCACCACTAACCTGGCCATGGCCTACCTCCTCTCCAAGTACGTTCAGGGATTGCAGAGGTCCCTCACCACCTAGGGGTTATATGGTCTCCTCCCCCTCCCATCATATGAAGGGATTTTCCGGAGTAATAGTCCCGATGATAACCCCCTTCAACGAGGACCTTTCCGTCGACGAAGAGGCCTTGAGATGGCTCGTTTCATTCCTAAGCGAGAAGGGGGTTGACGGTATCTTTGTCAACTCGACTACAGGAGAGTTTGTGCATCTGAGAAGAGATGAGATGCTTGGCATAGTGAGGATAAGCCTCGATGTCGCTGAGGGCCCCAAGATACTTCCCGGAATAAGCTCAAATTACACGGAGGATGCCATCTCGCTCGGCAGGGAAATGAAGGACCTAGGAGTGGATGGCGCCGTGGTGATGCCCCCCTATTTCTTCAAGCTCAAGGAGGACTGGCTCCTCCACCACTTCAGCAGGATAGCCAACTCCCTAGATCTCCCACTCATTATATACAACATCCCGTCTCTCACTGGGAATGACATCCCCGTGAGCGTTTACGTGAGGCTCGCTGAGGAGTTCTCCAACGTGGTGGGCGCGAAGGTCACGAAGGACAGCATCTCATACATGCGGAACCTCGTGGTCAGGGTGAAGTCCGTCAGGCCGGACTTCTCAGTGCTGACCGGCATGGATGACCACCTGCTCAACACCTTGGCGCTGGGAGGGGACGGCGGGATCATGGCCCTAGCTAACGTGGCCCCCGAGATCCACCTGTCGATACACCGGTCGTGGGTCTCCGGAGATCTGAAGGGCGCTGTGGAGGGGTTCAGGAAGCTCGCGAGCCTTGCCAGGATATACGATTTCGCGTCCTCGTTCCCGACCGCGATAAAAACTGCCCTGTCGATACTCGGGACGCCGGTGAAGGAGGTGTGTAGGCCTCCCCTCATGGTTGAATCTGCCGAGGTTAGGACGAAGATAAGGGAGATATTGGAGGAGGTGGGGGTCTCAATCGAGTAGGGACCTGTAGAGGGCGATGACCGCTACAATCTGCG
>JAMOVA010000107.1 GCA_027061785.1 Thermoproteota archaeon | reverse complement strand
TCCCTGCCCCTCTTCATGCTGGCTAAGGATGAGCTTCGCGGATCTCTGGACATCAAGGGCGCCCTGAGGAGGACCATTCAATTGGAATTCCCAGGCAGGACCAGGGAATACGTTCCCATATTCCTTACTGCGAGCCTCTCCATCTCAGTATTCTACGTGGCCTTCTCGATAAAGGTCTTTGAAGCCTCGGGAAGATCTAACTCGCTCATGGGTCTTTTGATAGCGGCAGCTGGACTCTTCGGCACGTTGACCGGACCCATTTACGGCAAGTTAACTGACAGGCTTGGAGGAGCGCGGAGCTTCCTCATCTCCTGTCTCGTGTACTCCGCTTACTTCTCGATCGCCGCTTTCATTGAGGATCTCGCGCTGCTTGCCCTGCTCATGGTTATCCCCATATTCCCTTTCCACTACTCATCCAGGAACGCATTGGCAATGGAGCTAGCTCCCGAGGAGAAGGCCTCGGCCGTGTCAGTTCCCTCGTCCCTCGGCTCGATATCGGAGGCGGTGGGGAACTACATGGGAGGCACTCTCATGGGTCTCCTCGGGTTGACGGAGACCATGATAGCAGGTTCGATCCTCAGCCTAGCTGCGGGGGCGATGATCCGGCTCCTAGATAGAAAAGGAGAAGGCGGTGATCCCGGGGTCAGAGCTTGATGGCGAGGGTGTGCTTCGGCGGGGCGTAAACCTTCAACTTCTGTCCCACACTTATCTCCAGATCGGGATCTACCTCTATTATGAAGTTCTCAACCTCGTTGCTGGCCTGAAGCATCTGGGAGTCGCCCAAGAAGGATATGTGGTAGACCTCCACCTCGAACTCGTTGTACCCCCTACCCGGCTCCAGAGTGAAGGACTCCGGTCTTATCATGATTAGGGCCTTATCCCCGGCCTCCAATCTCACGTCGGGGTGAGAAGGAACGGCTTTAACCACCTTACCGCTCTCTAGTCGTACCTCCAGCTCCTCACCGGATGAGACGACCTCACCGGGGATGAAGGTGCCCTGACCTATGAACCTGGCGACGAACTCGTTCCTCGGGTTCTTGTATATCTCCTTGGGCGTGCCGATCTGCATTATCCTGCCCTTATTCATCACGGCTATCCGATCGGATATGCTCATGGCCTCCTCCTGGTCGTGGGTGACGTAGATGGCCGTGATCCCGAGTTCCCTCTGCAGCCTCCTGAGCTCCGCCCTCATCTCTATCCTCAGCTTGGCATCCAAGTTGCTGAGCGGCTCGTCGAACAGGAGGACCCTCGGGTTTATCACCAGCGCCCTAGCCAGGGCTACCCTCTGCTGCTGGCCTCCGGAAAGTTGGTGCGGCGTCCTGTTTTCCATGCCCTCGAGCTTCACTAACTTGAGGACTTCTTTGACCCTCCTCCTGATCTCCTCCTTGGGGACCTTCCTTATCTTCAATCCGTAGGCGATGTTGTCGAAGACGTTCATGTGGGGCCACAGGGCGTAATTCTGGAATACCATCCCCGTCCCCCTCAGATGGGCGGGCATGTCCGTTATGTCCTGGTCGTCGAAGTAGATGCGCCCCTCGTCGGCCATCTCGAGCCCGGCTATCGTTCTGAGGAACGTGGTCTTGCCGCAGCCCGATGGTCCGAGCAGGGTAAAGAACTCCCCGTGCCTTATCTCCAAGCTGACGTGATCGACGGCCACAACATCCCCGAAGACCTTCGTCAGGTTCACGGTCCTTATAGATACCATAAGACCACCTCACACACCTATCAGGGCCGTAGCCCTCTTCCTCAGGAGCAGATTAGCTCCCACTATGAAGATGAACTGAAGGGTCATGAGCAGGAAGCCCAGAGCAGCGGGCTGGAATGTGCCGCCCGCCAGTCCATGGAAGAGCATGTCGTACATCTTCCAGGTCATTGGAGCGTCCCTGTGGTTCGCATCCCCGACGACTATGCCCGTGCTGACCTCCGACATGGAGTAGATGAATGAGAGCATCCCTCCGGCCAAGACGTTCAGGAGGATCATGGGCATGACTATGGAGAAGAACGTCCTCGTTTTGCTGGCCCCCACGGTCCAAGCCACCTCGTCCAGCGTTTTATCCGTTTGCTCCAGTCCTGAGAACACGGATCTCACTGTGAACGGGATCTTCCTTACGGTATAGGAGGCGATCAGCAGAGGGGCTCCACTTATGGTGGGGCTCAGGGGAGTACCCAAGTAGGTCAGGAAGAGTCCGGTGGCTACTGCTATTCCCGGGACCGCTATGGGTATGGTCACGAGGAGGTCTAGGGCCTCTATTCCCGGGAGGGACTTCTTCCTGGAGACTAGGTAGGCGGCGCTCACACCCAGCACGACCATGAAGAGGGTCGCTATCGAGGAGTAGACTAGGCTGTTCATTATGCATCTGCTAGCCTCCCTATCGCTCAGCACTGCTATGAAGTTGTCGAGCGTGAAGCTGGATGGTAGGAGGGTCGGTCCCCACTGCTTGGCGAAGGCGAGGAGGGTCACGCCTATGTGGGGAAGAGTGGCGAAGAAGAGAACCCCCAGTATGAATAGGTACACGAGTAAAGTTACCGCAGGCGACAGCTTCTTCCTCTTGGGCCTCCAAGTGCCTCCCTTGCTCAGCATCGCGTACTTCTTCAGGCTGACGTACCTCCTCACGCCGACAAAGACTAAACCTGAGATGACGAGGAGTATCATCGCCAAGGTAGTGGCCTCTTGTGAGATGAGGCCTGCTGGCGTGAAGATCCTGTTGAATATCTGGAAGGTCAGGACCTTCTCGGCCGTCGTCCCCTTGAACACTATGGGCGTGCCCAGATCCTCAAGCGATAGGATGAATACGAGAAGGGCGCCGGCCTCTATTCCGGGAGTGGCGAGTGGCAGGGTCACGGTCCTGAAGAGCCTGAAGCCGCTCGCCCCCATGTTGATGGCTTGCTCCTCCAGCGTCGGATCGACGCTTATCAGGGCGGTGTAGGAGTTCAGCATCACTATGGGGTAGAACAGGAGGGTCTGGACTAGTATCACTGCAGGGAGTCCGGTGATCTCTATCTTGAAGGGGAGCAGGTGTAACATGTCATAGAAGAGGACGTTGAGGACCCCGTCGGCCACTATCATTTTCTTAAGGCCTATGGCTCCCACGAAGGGCGTGGAAAGCAGGGGTATCAGGGAAACTATCCTGAGGGCCTCCGAGCCGGGGAACTTGTACTTGGCGAATATGAAGGCGAGAGTGAAGCCCAAAACGGTGGAGAAGAGCGTCGTGAAGGTGGCCACCACTAGGGAGTTCGGTATGACCCCCATGTCCCAGCCAGTCAGCAGGACGATCGTCTCCTCTCCCGAGGCAGTTTGGTACTTCACCACCTCGTAGAGGCTTCCCCTTATCCCCTCCAAGGAGATGAAGGGGAATTGATTCAGTAGCTTCAGTCTCAGCGGGAAGTAAAAGGGGTCCGTGAGTATAGTCTGGAGCCAGTAGAGGGAGAAGCCGCCGGATGAAGAGTAGAAGGACCTCACGATCACCAGTCCCAAGGGGACTATGAGGAACGCGGTGAACGAGGCCAGGACTATGATCAGCTGTGACCAAGAGAAGGCGTCCATTTCCCATCTTATCTTCCTGAGCAGCTTGGATAGCCCCGCGGCCTGACCCATGACTGCACCATGTCAGGTTGGTGAGGATCGTTATAAATGCTGTTGGGAGCTAGCTGGCCAGAGGTATCGATACGAGGATCAACAACGCTCCGATGAGCTGGAGTGGGGATAAAAACTCACCCAGCAGGAGCCAGGCAAATGCGTATGCGAATACAGGCTCCGCCATGAGGCCCAAGGCAGCTGACTCGGGTGAGATCCTCTCCTGGGCCCATGCCTGGAGGTAAAACGCTACCACCGTGGCTAGGATCCCAGAATACAGGACTGCCGCGATCACCACAGGATCTAAGGGTATTTTATATTCTCCCAGCACTGGAACGGACACTAGAGCAAGTGCAAGAGTAACGAGGAACTCGTTGAAGGCCACATCATCCGGTGAGAGTACCTTTGAAGCTCTATCGACTACCACTATCTGGAGGGCCCACGCCACGGCGCATCCGAGTGTTAGGATATCTCCCGTGGCGAGTGGCATCCCGTGAACGACCTCCGTCAGGAGGGCCAGTCCGAAGACCCCAAGGAATATTGCAAGGACGGCTCTAGCCTTGGGTCTCCTCCGGAAGAGGATCAGCTCGAATAGAGGGACGAGGGGCGCGTTCAATCCCGTGATGAAAGCTGATTTAGTGGCAGAGATCCCTGTGAGACCCTCCATTTGAAGGGCGAACCCCAGAAACACCATGAGACCAGCTAGCATGCCTATCTGAGAGAGCTTCGGCCTTCTTCCCCTGATGGAATAGAGAACGGATAGTATCAGGAGGGCCAGAGCGAACCTAGTGAGGAGGAACGGCATGGGGTCCGCCGAGTAGAATGCCGACTTCATGGCGGTGAAGGTACCTCCCCACAGGGCCGCCACGGTGAGTATAGCGATTATGCCGACCGCGCCACCCCTGACCCGCATGTCACCGGGACTTACACCTGACAATAAAAGTCATTTACGGGTCCATGATCAGACCCGGTGGACCCTGTTCGATCCGCACGATACCTTACGGGTAGAGAGGTACGGGAGGAATCCGTCACGTAACTGGAGAATGGGGCCGCTATGCTCACTTCCGTTAATTCCGTCTCATTTCATCCATCAGCTGACACGCCGAGAAGTCTCTTAGCTACTTCTACTCCTTCTATGGCATTTTTACCCCATCCATCGGCTCCTATCTTCTCAGCAAACTCCTTGGATGTGGACAGGCCCCCTATCAGCACCTTCACTTTGTCTCTGAGGCCCTCCTCCTTCAGCCTCTCTATCACTGTCTTCATGTAGTTTCTGGTGGTCGTGAGCAGGGCGCTCATTGCCACTATATCCGCATCGTGCTCCCTAGCCGCTTGGATGAACTTGTCCGCATCCACATCCACCCCCAAATCTATCACCTTGAAACCCGAAGCCCTCAGCATCGTGGCAACTAGGCTCTTCCCTATGTCGTGGACATCCCCCTTCACGGTACCTATGACCACTACACCTAAGGAGGACTCGCTATCGGATTCCTCGATACCCATCTCCTTGAGGGCTTTCTTGAATATGTCAGCCGCCACGAGCATCTCCGCTATGAAGTACTCTCCCTTCTCGTAGAGCTTTCCTATCTCATCCATGGCCTCGCTCATGGGACCGAGTATTATGTCCCAAGGATCTTCTCCCCTAGCCAAAAGGTCCTTGAGCGCCTCGAAGAAGGAATCCTCATCCAAGTCCACTAGGGATTCCTTGAGCCTCTCCTTGGGATCCATCTCATCGACTGGATTCCATGACCCTATATAGCCTTATCTTCCTCCGCTTCATCATCACACTCCTAGTCTCGACCATCCCCGATTCGACCAGCTTCAAGAGCGCCTTGTAAACGCCCTGGAGTGAGACGTCATCCAACCTCCTCCATATCTGGTAGGCGGTCATCTCCCCTCCCTCCCTGAGGACATCCAGCACTCTCGCCTGGAGTTCGGTGAGGGGCCTCGTAGCCACTCTGTGTTCCCACTTCCTGAGGCCGGTCCCGGTGAGTACGGCTATTACATCATTCCCAAGTTCCTTAGCTAGGGAGTACGCCTTGGCAGCTACCGGCTTGATGTACACTCCCTTCTTCGCTAGCTGGACCAGCGACTCCAATGCGCTGGCAGCGTCCACTTCAACTAACTTCACACCCCTGCTCTCCAAGGCCTCGAGGAGCCCCGTCTTGACGGTCCCGTGGTAAGCTAGGTATATGGGGGGAATCCCGGACAGGCCCAGTTCCTCCAGCTCGGAGAATCCCTTCCACACCCCGTATGCCAAGACTCCTGACTCCGCTGGGATGACCAAACCATCAGCCCCTCCTTTCGCCTCGTATATCTCGAAGGCTATCGTTTTGAAGCCTTCTATCATGAAGGGACTCTCATACGCCCTTCCTCCACCCCCATCGAAGGATATGTCCACATCCAAGTTGGAGAGGTAGAGCAGCTCCGTTAGCTCCACGCTGCTGGGATCCACCCTGACCCTGACCTTCACACCGGACTCCAGCAGGTATGTGGAGATGGAGACCGTTATGTCCTGAGAGAAGTCGAGCTCCAATTCCTCAGGTAGATCTGAACAACTGACCAGGACTGAGGATCCTCTATCGACGTATGAACCTGTGGGGTTCCTAGTTTCGTCCTTCACGAGTATGCCCCCGATCCTCCTGAGGGGCGTGAGCCCCTCACCCAAGCTCACCCTTCTCTTGGGATCGGGAAGTAGAGATCTGTACCTCCATATGGACGGTTCCTCCTCGTCTAGTGACCATTCCCTCCGACCCAAGACTATCTCCATAGGGGATCCGCATCTCGGGCACTTAGCTGAGAAGCTCGAAGTCGTGTAACCGCACCTGATGCATCTGTACTTCATCACTCACCTACTCCATCTCTATCCTCCTCAGGGACTCGGAGACCTTCTCACCTATCTTAGCACCCATCTCCAACGCCTTGGAGGTAGCTCCCTTAACCGGAGCCTCTAAAAGGTCTTCCACGCTGTTGACGCCGCTGGACATGACCGCCGCTACTCCCACCCTGTCAGCGGCCTCCATGTTCAGGAACCCGCACATGGCGAAGCCCTTACTCCCCTTTATCAGGATGAGGGGCGGCGAGTTAGGCAGGTCCACCTCTAATCCGATCAGTTTGACCCCATCTAAGGAGATCTCCTTCACCCTCAGCAGCTTGGATCACCTTGGAGAAGGCCGGCTGAAGTTAATTAACTTAAAAAGAGAGAGGTATAGGGACTTGAGGCCGCTGTTCACTTCTTGTACGGAAGATGCTCCTTTCCGAAGAGGAACCTCCCAACTATCAGCCTCATTATGTTCTGGCCGCCTTCCGCTCCCACGTAGTAGCTCATTACTCCCCTCAAGGCCATCTCGAGCGGTGTATCCTTCGTGTATCCGTAAGCTCCGGTAGCCTTCATGAACTCCTTTATGGCGTCGACAGACAACTCCGGGGCCAGCAGCTTGGCCATGGCCGCCCACAGTCCGGCCTCCTTCAGTGTCACGTTGCCCTGATCGAACTGGTCTATCATCCACGCGGCCTTGTATATGACGAGTCTGGTAGCCTCGAGCTTCGAGTAGTAGTCCACCAGTGGGAACTGTATCCCCTCGAAGGAAGCTAGAGACCTGTTGAACACCACCCTGTTCTTCACGTACTCCCTAGTGTAGTCGAACATGCCCATGGCTGAGCCAGTACATCCAGCTGCCACAAAGACTCTGGCCCTGTTGAATCCTTCCATTGCTATGCCGAATCCCTCATTGACCTCTCCTATTATGTAGTCCTCCGGTATCTTTACGTTGTTCAGCCTCATCCATCCCGTGCTTATTCCACACCTACCCATGTCCTCGAAGAGACCCGTCTCTATTCCCGGCAGGTTTATCGGAAGCCAGACAATGCTCATCCCCCTGGATCCGGCCTCCGGCTTAGTCTTCACCAGAGTGACGTATCCCCCGTCTAGCTCCTTGGCCTCCACTATCCCGCTTATGAAGGTCTTCTCTCCGTTGAGCACCCAGTAACCGTCCTCCTTCTTCGCCAGCGTCTTGAACCCAGCTACATCGCTGCCGCTCTGGGGCTCAGTGGAGTTTATGCCCACGAATCCCTCTCCCTTAGCAGCTCTGCTCAGGATCTCCTTCGCCAGCTCGGGCTTCGCGTACCTCTCGACGATCTTCCCCCAAGAGGCCTCGACCAGATGGAACACTGCTGTGGCCACGCTGGGATCAGCTCGGGCCAGCTCCTCAGTAGCTATAGTTCCCATGACCCAGCTGGCTCCCTGACCACCGTATTCTGGCTTGACCGTTAGGAGAAGGATTCCGTTCTCCGCGAGGGTCTTTATCACCTCATCGGGGATCCTGCACTTCGTGTCTATTTCCCTAGCCCTAGGGGCCAATACCTCGGAGAGAAGCTCCCTAAGAGTCTCCCTAAATACTTCCTCCTCTTCAGTGAAACCGAAATCGACCAAAGGGTTGCACCCCGGCGTAGCATCTGCCGGAAGCTTAAAAATTATGACAGCATCGTTTTGTAAAATATAAGATATGTTATTCCTCAGCCGAATCTATAGACTACCCCCATTCCACCTGAGGGGTAGCTCCAGTGAACATTATCGTGGGGGCATATCAGGAGGCATGTACCGCACTCCAGGCAGCCCTCATAGTTGTACAGCATCTCTTTGGTCTCCTCATTCCACTGGTACAGCTTGGCCGGGCAGGCCACCTGACAGGGCTTTTCCGAACATTTTCTGCAGACTTCTTGGTCCTTTATCCATATATGGGGCTTATCGTCCACCTCGAAGTGAGTCGCGGCCAATTTGTCCTCTATGGAGAGGCCGAAGAGCTTAGACATTGTCTCACACCATCACGTGCCTTCCCGTTTAACTAATCAACTTTTTGATATTTCGGTCCCGGGCCAGCGCGGTGGCGATTATGGATATAGCCGTCCTCGTTAAGCAATCCCTTGACGTTCAAGAGCTCAGGGTAGATCAGGATACCGGGAAGATCTACATAGAGGACGCTCCCACGAAGGCGGGAGATATAGAGCTCAATGCTACGGAGGAGGCCGTCAGACTGAAGGAGAAGCTCGGTGGGAAGGCCATCGCCATCATGCTATCAACTGGGGGCGCCTCAGGGAAGAGGCAGAAGGAGGCGAGGGAGGCTCTCACCAGGGTATTGGCCATGGGGCTAGATGGCGCGGTGCTGATCATGGGAGAGGGTGCCGAAAAGGGCGACACGTACGTGATAGCCAAGGCCCTAGCTGAGGAGATAAGGGACAAGTTCGGACTGGTCTTGGCAGCTGAGGGTAGCGAGGACAACTTCTCGGGCCTGCTTCCGGCTAGGCTGGCTGCTGAGCTCGGTTGGCCTTACGTGGCCTACGCAACCGCCATCGAGGTAGAAGGGGATCACGTGAAAGTGACCCGGAGCTTGGAGGACTTTGAGGAAGTGGTGAGGGTCAAGTTCCCCGCCGTGATAAGCGTTACCCAAGAGATAAACAAGCCTAGGGTACCCAAGCTGGTCGAGATAGTCAAGGCCAAGAAGAAGCCCTTGGATCAGAAGGACTTCTCCCCTCCTGTTGAGCCCAAACTCACGATTAGGGAGTTGAAGGTTCCGAAAGTCGAGAGGAAGCAGATAGTGATAGAAGGAGACGTTGAGGAGGCGGCAGAGAAGCTGATTCAGGCCCTGAAGGAGGAGGGAGTCCTGTGAGGGGGTGGATGAGATGAAGGTCCTAGCGTTCTCTCATTCCATGGATCTGGCCCTCGAACTCGTATCAGCCGGTAGGGAGCTGGGGGATGTATCCCTTCTCGTGACCTCCGATCAGGAGGGCAGGATCAACGAGGTTAAGGGCGCTAAGGAAGTCCTGCTCTGCAAGGGGCTGGACAGCGGGGATCAGGAGGGATTAGTCGAGCTGATAAGCGGGCTTGCGAGCGATTATGAGGTCGTGCTCCTGGCCAGTGACAGGAGGGGCAGGGAGCTGGTGGGTCAGGTGGCCCACAGGCTGGGAGCCTCCTCGGCGGTCGATGTCTCCTCCCTGTCCGTGGAGGACGGGAAGCTCGTGGTCGAGAGGATGACCTTCGGAGGTAAGGCCATAGCCGTGGAGGAGATGAGCCTTCCCGCCGTGATATCAGTCCAGAAGGGTAAGTTCAAGCCTCCAGAGGAGGGTGAGCCCTCGGTAAGGGAGGTCAGCGCTCCCTCAATAGAGAGGAGGGTGGAGGTCATCGAGAGGAAGGAGAAGCCTAAAGTCGGTGTTCCCCTCGACAAGGCGGAAATCGTAGTGGCTGTGGGTAGGGGATTCAGGAAGAAAGAGGACCTCAAACTGGCTTACGAGCTGGCTGATGTGCTGGGAGGGGTGGTGGGAGCCACCAGACCCGTAGCCGCGGACCTGAAGTGGATGGAGGAGGAGGTCTGGATAGGAATCAGCGGTGTCCGGATAGCTCCCAAGCTCCTGATAGTGGTCGGAGCTTCAGGTCAGCAGCAGTTCGCTGCCGGTATAATGGATTCCAAGGTCGTAGTCGCGGTGAACACGGACTCCAAGGCACCCATATTCGAGCAGGCCGATTATGGAGTCGTCATGGACCTGTACGAGTTCCTCCCCGTCCTCACGAAGAAGTTGAAGGAGATTAAGGGTGGCTGAGTTGGCGGACTTCGACGTCATAGTGGTGGGCGCGGGGCCGGCCGGCTCCGTCGCCTCCTACCTCTTAGCGAAGAGAGGGCACACTGTACTGACGGTGGAGAGGGGGAAGAGACCTGGAGCCAAGAACATGTTCGGGGGGAGGCTCTACTCCTGGTCGCTGGAGAGGATCTTCCCGGAATTCTGGAAGGAGGCTCCCGTGGAGAGGGAGGTGACGAAGGAGGTCTTGGGGTTCCTTCACGGCGAAAGGGGGGTGGAGATAAGGCTGAGCACCAGGCCCAAGGGGAGGAGCTTCACCCTGCTCAGGGCCAAGTTCGACCAGTGGCTGGCTGAGAAGGCTGAGGATGCCGGTGCCGAGGTGATATCCGGTTTCAAGGTCGAGAGACCCCTCATCAGAGATGGTCGCGTGGTCGGGATAGTGGCAGAGGGCGACGAGGAGATGGAAGCTGAGGTCGTGATAGCAGCGGACGGTGCCTTGAGCTTCATGGCGGAGAAAGCCGGTCTTAGGCCGAAGCTATCCAAGGAGGACTTCGCCGTCGGAGCTAAGGAGGTTATAGAGCTACCTAAGGAGGTTATAGAGGACAGGTTCGGTCTCTCCGAGGATGAGGGCGCAGCTCAGCTCTACGTGGGAGACCTGACCGAGGGAGTTATTGGCGGGGGATTCATCTACACCAATAAGGAGAGCGTCTCCTTGGGCGTGGTGATGAGAATAGGGTCCCTAGCCTCCAAGGTCTCCGAGATATCCACGGCCATGTGGGAGGTCACGGAGAAGTTTAAGTCGCACCCCATGATCAGGAGATACTTGGAAGGAGGGAAGCTCGTGGAGTACTCGGCCCACATAATACCCGAGACTCAGTTCATGCGGGGCGTCAAGCTCTACACCGATGGAATGGTCGTCGTCGGTGATGCGGCCGGCTTCTGCGTTAACTATGGCGTAACGGTCAGAGGAATGGACTTCGCCATTGAGAGCGCCAGGGCCGCGGCGGAGGCGGTGCATCACGCCCTAGAGAGTGGGGACACCTCGGCCAGATCCCTGAGCAAGTATCAGGAGATCCTATCATCGGGAATGCTCAGGGAGTTCGAGACCGCCAAGAAAGCGGTCGATTTGATGGAGGATGAGAGGCTCTACTCCTCTATACCGAAGATAGCGGTGGAAACGCTGGAGCACCTCTTCTTGGTTGATGGTAAGCCTAAGGAGAATCTCTACTCCTTCCTGAGGAAGGAGTTTTCTGAGGAGGGGATATCCCTGCTGTCGGCCCTTCTGCTCGGGTGGAAGGCCCTGAGAAGTATGTGAGTTTGAGTTATAGGTGATGCCCATGGGTTTGGAGGATGTCTTCATCGTTAGTATCGCTCGAACACCTATAGGCAAGTTTGGTGGGAGTCTCAAGACCTGGCCAGCCCCGAAGCTCGGGGCCATAGCCATAGAGGCCGCTGTCAGGCGATCCGGCCTCGATCCCAGTGATGTGGATGAGGTGATAATGGGGAACGTCCTCCAGGCGATGGTGGGCCAGAATCCGGCTAGGCAGGCGGCGATACTCGCTGGCATACCGAGCACGGTTCCCGGATTCACGGTCAACAAGGTGTGCGCCTCGGGCATGAAGGCCATATCCCTAGCGGCCCAGAGCATAGTCTTCGGAGAGAACAAGGTGGTGGTCGCTGGTGGAATGGAGAGCATGAGCATGGCGCCCTACACCCTGCCCTCGAAGTGGAGGTGGGGGGTGAAGTTCGCTTTCGCCGGGGAGAAGCTTGTGGACATCATGGTCCATGACGGTCTGACGGATCCCCACACCGGGCTCCTCATGGGGGAGGAAGCGGAGGACACGGGGAAGAAGTGGGGCATAACTAGGGAGGAAGCCGACGAGTTCGCGGTCAGCAGCCACATGAAGGCTGCTGAGGCGACGGAGAAGGGATACTTCGCCAGGGAGATAGAGCCCGTGAGGAAGGGTGACGAGGTGATCCTGGACAGGGACGAGGGTATAAGGCCTGACACGAGTCTGGAGAAGGTTGCCAGGCTGAAGCCTGTGTTCAGGCCCGACGGGACCATAACCGCGGCTAACGCCTCCCAGCTCAGCGACGGTGCCGCAGCCCTAGTGCTGGCTCACAGAGATGTGGTCGAGGAGAGGGGCCTCAAACCCATAGCTAGGATCCTCGGATTCGCCTCTGCAGGAGTGGAACCGAAGGACTTCGTTGAGGCCCCGATTCCAGCTACCCAGAAGCTGCTCAAGAACCTAAACATGAGGATAGAGGACTTCGACCTCTACGAACACAATGAGGCCTTCGCCTTGGCCAGCCTCGTCGTGGCGAGGGGTCTGAACATACCGCTGGACAAGTTGAACGTGTTCGGTGGAGCCGTGGCCTTAGGTCATCCCCTAGGCGATAGCGGGGCTAGGATAGTCGTTACGCTGATAAACGCCCTGCAGATAAAGGGTGGACGGAAAGGGCTAGCTACGATCTGCCATGGCGGTGGTGGGGGACAGAGCATAGCCATAGAGCTGGTGTGAGTGATGGTCAGGATGAGGCTCTACGGGTGGGTAGCTGAGAGGTTCGGATGGAGGGAGAAGTCCCTGGAGTTCGAGGGTACGATAGAGGATCTACTCAACGGTCTGAACGCCGAACTCGCAGAGTTGATTTCGAAGGGTAGAGTTATGGTGGCGGTTAACCACTCCCTAGAAAGGGATCTAAGCAGAAGAGTATCGGGGGACGATATTATAGCGATACTACCCACATTTTCGGGTGGTTAGATGGGGAGATCAGGGATCGTTGAGGGACCCATAGACGAGGAGGCCGAGATGAGATCAGTGGCTGAGGGCAGGACTGAGGTGGGGGCCATCGTGACGTTTAGGGGTGTGATACGGGAGACATCTCCCCACGGGAGGGTGAAGTTTCTCTATTACGACTTCTACCCTGAGATGGCCGGCAAAGCGTTGGAGGAGATAAGGAGGAAGGCTATAGAGAAGTTCGGGCTGGTGGATGCCACCCTCCTCCATAGGGTGGGGGAGGTCCCCGTCGGTGAGACTGCTCTCCTCGTTATAGCCGCCTCGGAGCACAGGGAGGCTGCCTTCGAGGCCGCGAGGTGGATGGTCGATGAGGTGAAGAGGAGCGCTGCCATCTGGAAGAAGGAGGTTTTCGTCGGGGGAGGGGAGCGCTGGGTAGAGGAGGGATGATTAAACATAGGTGGTAGAATGATCGATATAACGAGGAAACCTCACGTTTACAGGGAGGCGGTAGCTAGGGGAAGCATAAGGCTCAGGAAGGAGACCATAGAGGCTATAAGGGCGGGCAAAGTGAAGAAGGGTGATGTCCTCACGGTGGCGAGGGTGGCTGCCGTGCAAGCAGTCAAGGACACACCGAGGATCATCCCGTACTGTCACCCGATCCCCATAACAGCAGTTGACGTCAGCTTCAGGCTGGAGGAGGAGAGAGTGTGGGTAGAGGTAACGGTTCGAACCACCTCCCAGACGGGAGTCGAGATGGAGGCCCTGACTGGAGCATCAGTTGCACTTCTGACCGTCTGGGATATGGTGAAATACTTGGAGAAGGATGAAAGCGGGAATTACCCGACTACGAGAATAGAGAATGTAGTGGTGGTCAGGAAATTGAAGGGAGGGGAAGCGGGGGAGAAGGGAGAGGATTGAATTGCTGCTGGATAGGTGGGGTAGGCCTGTCACTAATCTGAGGATCTCTGTCACCAACGCCTGTAATTACGAGTGCTTCTTCTGCCACAAGGAGGGACATGAGATAGAGGGGGGTGAGATGACCCCCTCCGAGATAACCCGCTTGGTGAGGTTGCTCGTGAGGCACGGGATAAGGACCGTTAAGATCACGGGAGGAGAGCCTCTGATAAGGCGGGACTTGGAGGAGATAGTACGGGGCATTCGAGAGGCTGGGGTCGAGGAGATAAGCTTGGTGACCAATGGATGGTTCCTCCCGGAGAGGGCCTGCTCCCTGAAGGAGGCCGGTCTGGATAGGGTGAATATAAGTCTCCACTCACTGAGGAGGGATGTTTACGAGAAGATAACTGGGGTAGATGGTCTTGACAGGGCATTGAAAGCGGTAGATACTGCCCTAGAGTGCGGGTTAACTCCTGTAAAGGTGAACGTGACCGTTCTTAAGGGGTACAACGATAATGAGCTCTGGGATCTGGTGAAGTACGCCTCCTCCAAGAGGATAAGGATCCAATTCATAGAGCTCTTGGACATGGATCCCGGCCTCAGGAGATACTACTACAGCCTCGATCGATTTGAAGAAGAATTGGAGAAGGTAGCCCTGAGGAAGGAGATAAGGGAACTCCACGGTAGGCCCCTCTACTACTTGGACGGTGGGGCTGTGGTGGAGATAGTCAAGGGAACGGGCAATCCCTTCTTCTGCATGAGATGCAACAGGATAAGGGTGACCTCCGACGGCTTCTTCAAGACGTGTATAAGGAGAGAGGACAACCTCGTCGACTTCCTCTCAATAATGAGGAACGGGGGATCGGATGAAGAACTCTTGGAGGCATTCAAAAGGGCAGTTAGGCTTAGAGAGCCGTTCCACAAGCCCCCTAAGGCCAGTCCAAAGTATGACGATATAGTCGAATTGTGAACTGCAGTACCCATTTTACCCCGCTTTTCTTGTCGTTAGCTTTTCCCTCCCTCTATAACGAGTCCTAGTTCCTCGGCCAGTTCCAAAGATTCTCTCTCCGTGGATCTCATTATGTCGTCAACCGGGAACCCGAGCTCTTTGTAGTAGATGGACATCCTCCAAGTGGCCATCAAATCGGCCAGCCTCGCAATCTTCGCCTCCATCCTCCTTCCCTCGCTGTATTCCCTCCAGAGGTCCAAGAGGTCAGCTTGGGTGATCTCCGTTGAGAGCGCCTCCTCCTCGAGATCGCTCTTATTCACACGGTCTCCAGTCCACTTGGGCAAATCCCCCACTACACCCTCGGCTATATCGTGAATTAGGACCATCTTCAGCACCTTATTCTCGCTGAAAGTCTTCCCTCTCCTCTTCAGCTCCCTCATCAGGTCTAACGCGATGAGAGAGGCCAGAAATGTGTGTTGAGATACAGTTTCAGCCATGGAGGGCGGCACACCGGACTGCATCCACCCCGTCCTCGCCAACCAGCTGACTCTGATACCAAGGTCTACGAGCATAGTAAGGGATTGGCTGATGGGAAATATAACAGTGAGTCTTGTCGAGCTATGTTTAAATCCGCAGGTTGGGAGATCAGAGGATTGGAAATGAAGCTGGCCAGGGGAGAGGAGCTTCTAATCGACGCTAGACCTCATCCACTCGCTTTCGTTGGGCTATATCTCATCTACGGGTACGTGCTAGTCATAGGTCTGCTGCTCTGGTCGAAGGCCCTCGATATACAGCTTCCCGGCTTCTTCCCGATCCAAGGGGAGTTGCTGATGCTCTGGCTCTTGTTGGTGGTGCCCCTAGTTGTAGCCTCGATCGTGAAGATATCTTGGAGATGGGCACTCGCTTCCATTTTACTGGCCGCCATCTCGACTTACATGTACTACAATGGTTACCCCCCGTGGGTACCGGAGGTGGCCTTCGGCCTAATGGGAATCCTCAGTGTGGACTTCTACAGGAGGGGACACAGGTACTACGTGACTAGCAGGAGGATAGTCATGGAGAAGCGGTTCCTGTCCGTCAGAAAGAGGGAGCTTCCAATCAACAAGATAAACGATGTGGTCGTGGAGATCCCCTTGCTTGGGAGGATATTCAATTTCGGAACGGTCATCCCCCTTACGGCCTCGGGTCTAGGAGTTGGGGAGGATCTGGCCCTCGCAGGAACTTCGGTGAAGGTAAACAGATTCGAAGTGGGGGTTGCTGGCGGAAGGGGGGTGAATGTCCCTCGAGCAAGGACATTCCTTGCCTTGTACGGGATACCCGATCCGGATAAGGTTTCCAGCGTGATCTCCAGCCTTATAGTAAGCTGAGAACAAAAGCCACAGTTGCGGTGGTTACAAGGTCTGCTGTGGACGTGGCGACCGGGATCGTGAAGTTGTCGGGATCCAGCTTCCTACTCGTGAGCAGGACGACGGAAGTGGTCACGACCAGCATTATCGGGAAGGCAATCAGGAAGGTCAGGACGCTCACCCAAGGGTTCCCTCCCAGGATCCAAAGCATTCCTCCCATCAAGAAGAAGAAGCCTAGGTAGACCCAGAACACCCCGGTGAGTTCGGGGAGTATGTCTGCTAGGGGGATCTTCCTCCTGAGGGTGCCCAAGAAGAGCCTAGTCGTGAGAATCGAACCGATTATCGAGCTGGCATCCCCCAACTCGGTTAACATAGCTGGATAAACGAATAGAAGGCTGGTATCCGCGATGGAAACTGCTTCTTTGAGGAATATCCCTGCTATGCTCTCTATAGCTATCACTATGACTGTCGCGGCTAGCACCTCAGCCAGGATCCTCAGATACTCTCTAGAAAACCACTTCAGGACTAGCGTGACGGAGATCGCCGCCACAATCGAGGCTAAGGTGAAGTTAATGAGGGTACCGGCCGTTCTGATCGAATATATGTAGAGAACCGTTACCACTATATCCGCCGCCGTGGAGATGAGAGGGTAGACCACTATATCGGGGTCCAATCCTTTCTTGAAGGATTCGAAGGATACAACGATCTTGAGGGGTAAAAGGATGAGTGAAACACCACACACCGTGATTAGCGATATGGCAAGCAGAGTCGGATATCCGACATCGATCCCCATCAGGTGGAAGGGGAGGGCGATCATTATGGATGCGAGAAGGGAAGCGGATACACCAGTAGACAGTATCTCCCATAGCTTCTCGTTCTCCTTCCTCAAGTTGGTCTCGACTGTACCCAAGTTTATGGCTGAGGTCAGCCTTCCCGCAACTGAACCTGAAATGGCCCCTCTAGCCCCGATAAGGGGAGGATATAGCATGGCAGCCCATTTGATGTCCGTGGGAAAGTAGAGCCAGAGTATCAAGCCTGCTATGATGTCTCCCAGACCATAGAAGGCGGAGATAACCGCTTGAGGTGCTGTTCTCTTTACCCTGTTCCACATCAAGGGTCTCACCCTGTGATCGATGATCGAGGTGAGGGGGTTGCGCTTGAATGAACCCTCCCATTCCTAGATAATGTTGTTTGACCGAAGATCTCTAAAAAGGAATGCGTGGTCGGGTGCCCCCACTCGGGGCTTAGAAGACGCGGGCAGCCCTTAGAGCTTATAAAGTTTCTCAAGGAGACGCCGGACCATCAAAGGCAACCGAATACTTTTTAAGTAGGGGATCGTGTTGCATCGTTGGACATCAGCCTGATCATCAAAAAATGGCAGGAGGAGACCGCATGGCCGCAGTAGAGGAAGCCATTGGTACCCTGAAGCAAAAGGAAAGAGAGTTGAGGCGGAAATTATCCGAACTCCGTGAGCAGAGGAGGTCTCTTATAGAAGAGCTTAAGGAACTGAGAGCTAGGAGGTTAGAGCTCATTGAGAAGATAAGGGAGAGGAGAGCCAAGTTAAGGGAAAAGATCGAGGAGAAGAGGAAGCTTCAGGGGGAATTGGCGAAGCTCAGGGAAGAGAGGAAGGAGGCTCTTGAGAGATTCAAGCAAGCGAGGGATGAAGCCCTGAGGATAAAGAAAGAGTATGAGGAGATAGTCAATTCTGTGGGCGTTCCGGAGAGGGTCCTCAGGAGGAGGATCTCTAGATTGGAGAGGAGGATAGAGACGTCCCCCCTAACCAAAGATCAGGAGAGGGACATAGTCATGCAGATAAGCCAGTACGAGGCGATGCTCCAGGAGCTCAATAGGGCCAAGTCCTTGAAAAGGAAGTTCATAGAGATAATGGCCGAGGCCGAGAGATGGAGGTTCTTCGTGAGAGACTCTGGAGAGAAGATAGGGGAGATAAAGGGACAGTTGAAGGAGATCTACGAGTACATAACGAAGGAGAAGGAAGAGTTGGATAAAATAAGGGAAGAAATAGATGAACTGAGCAATATAATAAACGAGAAGAGCTCGGAAGTTGACAGGATGAAGGAGGAGATGGATAAAATAAGAGAGGAGATGAAGGCAGTACAGGAGGAGATAAAGAAGAGGTTTGAGAAGATAGTGACCAGCAACAAGGAGGTCGAGAGGAAGCTAAAGGAGAAGCTGGCCGAGGAGGCGCTGGAGAAGTATAAGGCCGGTGAGAAGCTCACCATCGAGGAGCTGAAGGTTCTCATGGAGCTCGGGCTGCTTGAGAAGCCTGCCAGCAGTTGAACTTTTTATGTTGTGAAGGTCCTCTCTCGCGGAGATGGAAAAGAAGTCGCCCCCCGAAAGGATACTCGTAGTGTGCGTGGACCGAGATGATGATCTGGGCGTCAAAGCTGGCATTAAGGGCCCGGTCATAGGTAAGGAGGCCAACATAGAGGCTGCCTCCAAGCTGGCCCTCGCCGACCCAACGGAAGCGGACGCCAATGCCATCTTCGGTGCCGTGAAGGTCTACGAGGAGGTTAAGCAAATATTCTCCAACTCTCCGGCGGAGGTCGAAGTTGTCACCATTACGGGCCACCCCAAGAGTGAGCTCCTAGCTGATGAGGAGATTAAGAGACAGATAGAGATCGTTGTGGAAGAATTCAAGCCAGACAGCATAATACTGGTCTCCGATGGAGCTGACGATGAGCTGGTCATTCCCCTCCTTATGAGGTACGCCCCCATAAGGAGCGTCAGGAGGGTGATAGTACAGCAGAGCAGGGAGATCGAGCACACCTACATACTCATAAAGAGGTACTTCGAGAAGCTGATGAAGTCTCCCACCTCTAGAGCCCTCTTATTCGGCCTTCCTGGGGCTCTGCTACTCCTAGCAGGGGTTTTCTCCCTATTGGACCTGCAGAGATATCTATATATCGGAGCTACCGTGGTGGCCGGGCTGATATTCCTAGATAAAGGGTTCGACCTGACCGACAAGCTCAAGAGGGGAGTCAACTACTTCGGGAAGCAGGTGGGTCTGCTCTCGTTCATAATGGGAATGTTCGGTGTCTTCATCTCCCTGTTCTTCTCCTACAGCAGGGCCACCTCCCTCGCGGCCCAGAACTACCCACTGGAGCTCATAATGGCGAGGCTCTTCCAGGAGGTGAGCGGCTTCATCGCCCTCTCCCTCACTGTGATGTTCGTCGGCAGCGCAATAGAGAGTTTCGCCAACAGAAACGTCAATGCCTTTGAGAAGCTGATGGGCGCCGGTCTCGTGCTCTCCCTATGGATGTCCTTCTACTTCATAGGCCAATACATGGAGGGAAGCATAGGGCTGCTCAGGTTCCTTATGATGCAGCTCGGGGCTCTGGTATTTGCGGTATCAGTATTCTTCATAACCCTTAGGCTGGGTAAGATCTTCAGGGAGAGAGGATGGAAGTGATATGTACAGATCTGCAGCCTTCTTCAGTGCAGTGCTGAAGCCCGGCTCTGCTCCGATCACGATGACCTCTTTCCCTTCTTCTTTGGCCCTGTGGACGATGGGCATATAGGCTGCGCTTCTGGCTACCAGTACCAAGGAATCTATCTTCTCGTTGTAAACGGCATCCATAGCTGCGATGGTGAAGTCCACCTCGACCTTCCCGGTGGATATGACGGCCCTGAAGCCCGCGTTGACCACCGCCTCTACCAGCTTCTCGGGCGCCTTCCTATCCAGAACCACGGTGGCGACGCGGATCCTCCCCTCCTCTTCAGCCAATCTGCGTATCTCCTCAAGATCTATCCCCAGTTCCTTTCTCAGGATGTTGGGACCATCCACAATAATCGCCAGCTGCTTTCCCTTCTTCTTCCTGACACTCCTGAGGACCTTCATCACTATCGGATGGTCCGCCACCTCATAACTTAAATAGACTACTTCCCACATGCCCTGAGGCCAAATGTTCTGTCCCAAGTGCGGAACCCTCATGAGACCCAAGAAAGTTGGCAAGGAGCTCGTCTACTACTGTCCCAGCTGTGGATATGAGATGAAGGGCAATCCGGGGAAGTCAACGGCCATAGTTACCAAGGTCGCCTCCGACAGCGATGGCGTGATAATAGCAGAGGGGGGCAAGAAACTAGCTGCACCGATAGTAGAGGCCAAGTGCCCCAAGTGCGGTAATGACAAGGCTTACTTGGAGATAGTCCAGACTAGGGCCGCCGACGAGCCGCCCACGAGGATATACACCTGTACCAAGTGCGGGTACACTTGGAGGGAATACGCCTGATCAGAGGGAGGTAATGGCCTCGAGGGCGACCTTCACTAGGTCGGTTTGATCTGGATGAGTGAAGGTCAGGCCGCGCGCCACGAACGGTGATACGACTAGGAACAGACCGCCGGCCCTCAACATCCCTCCCCGTAGATTGTACCAGTGGGTAAGGGCGAGGATCACGGACATCTCCATCTCAGTAGCCAAGACGCCCATCTTGGACAGGAACTCAATCCTCTTCCTTCCAGATTCCGGGTCTACAGATAGTTCAGGATCCTCGAATTCATACAGGGCATCCTTAGTGTGAGTTACTCCCGTGTGAAGGTCCTTCCCTCTCTCATATCCCAGCTCCTCGGCCGCGGTCTCCAGAGCCTTTACAACATCTTCGTGGGACATCAGTGGAAAGTCTCCAACTATCCTCTTGGATACCTGCTCATCAGCTATCACAGCTTTCGATATTACGAGATGCCCCACCTCAACGTGAGACTGGAGGCTGCCGCAGGTCCCAGCCCTTATGAGGATCCCCCCGCGGTTCATTGCCTCTATTACTTCCCTGACGACTATCGATGCGGAGGAGGGACCCATTCCCGTGTCGACAGCTGCGACCTCCTTTCCATTGTAAGCCCCTACTGCTATGAGCTGTCTGCCCTCCTCCATCAACCTTCCCCCTATCATCTCGGAGATGAAGGAGACCCTCCTACGGGACCCCACCAAGAGTACTCTGGGAGGAAGGGTACCCTCGGAGATCCCTAAGTGGTAGAGCCTCAAGAGATCACCAAGCCGAGATTCTGAGCATCCTTTAAGAAATTAGGGTAAGAGTCCGCCACCCACTCCTCTCCTTTGACCTCACATCCTTCCTCGGACGCCGCTGCCAAGGCCGTCAGGGCCATAAAGATCCTGTGGTCGCTGTGGGACTCGAGTGGAGGGCACCTCCTCACTCCTCCCGTTCCATTAACGATCAGACCATCCTCCAGCTCCCTGACATCAACTCCTGCCTTCTCCAGCTCCACCCTCATGTTCCTTATCCTATCGCTTTCCTTCAATCTGGCG
The DNA here is from genome assembly GCA_027061785.1 of Thermoproteota archaeon. GTDB lineage: Archaea > Korarchaeota > Korarchaeia > Korarchaeales > Korarchaeaceae > Korarchaeum. The sequence continues at coordinate 3,529 of JAMOVA010000107.1, read as the reverse complement.
TGGGCTACACCCCTTATCACGCTCCTGCCCCTAGCGAAGACAGCTAATACCGCAGCGAGAGGCAGGAGGTCTGGGGCATCCCTCAGGTCCAAGGTCGCTGGCTTCATAGGCTTCCCCTCAACGACCAATGACCCGTTGTGCCACTCAACTGAGACACCGAAGGACCTGAGGATGTCCACGATTAACTCATCAGCCTGTGGCACCTCCCTGTCTAGCCCAATGACCTCTAACTTACCTCCTGTGATGGAGGCCATGACCATGAACGGGGCCGCGAGACCGAAATCCCCCGGTATGGATATGTTCAGCCCCTGGGGGCGGACGGGTTCGACCTCGAGGATGTCTTCCAGCTTAATGCGGGAGCCAGCCTTCGTGAGCATGTATGCAGTCATCTCGAGATAGGGCTTGGAGACCAGCTCCCCCTCATACCTGAGCTTCACGCCCTCCTCCGACATGGTTCCGGCTATCAGCAGGGCGGAGAAGAACTGAGAGCTCACGTTTCCCGGTAATACAGCCTCTCCTCCCCTGAGCCCCCCTCCCCTCACGATGATGGGTGGCAGACCGTTTAGCCCCGCACTTACGGCCCATCCGCCCAATGAGTTGATGGCCTCTATCAGGGGACCCATCGGTCTCCTCCTGAGTCCTTCATTCCCAGTGAGGACTGTGTATCCTCCCTCGGCCAGGGTCGAGATGGCAGTGTAGAATCTTATGGTCGTTCCCGATCCTCCACAGTAGATCACGTCTTCCGGGTTCGTGGGACGCTCTGGGGGTTCTACCACGATATCTGCTCTCCCCTCGCCGTCTCTCACTTGAAGGGAAGCACCCATCATCTCCGCAGCCCTCAACGTGGCAAGCACATCCTTGGCTAGGGATACGCCGTTCAGTATCGATCGTTTATCGGAGAGATGAGCGATCGCTACAGCTCTATGGGAGTAGCTCTTTGATGGTGGAGGGTTGAGCCTTCCCCCTATCAGCGAGGGGCCTATTAGGACCATCCATCCTTCATGAGGTGGGCATATATAACTGGGGTGCTCGCTGAGGGCCACACCTATAAGCGGGTGCTTCCGACCCCCTCGGTGTGTCCATGGGGGAGATGATCGTCGTCACGGTCGTCGGCGCTGATAAGCCGGGCATCGTGGCTGCGATATCTTCAGTGCTTGCCGAGGCCAAGGCGAACATCGTCGACATATCCATGACCGTACTGAGGGGCTTCTTCTCCATGATAATGGTGGTGGACATCTCAGAGGCCATCTCCGATCTCTCAGAGCTCAGGGACCGTTTGGAGGAGAAGGGGAAGGAGGTGGGGGTTAGGGTGATGGTCCTCCACGAGGATGTGTTCAGATACATGCAGAAGGTTTGATAGGGTGAGTGGAATGACCAAATACGATGCCTCTGAGCTGGCTGAAATAATTGAGATGCTGTCATTTCAACATCTAGACATCAGAGCCGTGACCATGGGTATCAACATCATGGAGGCTCTCAGGTACGACGACTTAGCGGAAGGAGTGCGTGAAATAGTTGAAGAGAGGGCCGGCGAATTGAAGGATGCTGTGGAGGAGGTATCATCAAAGTTAGGGGTGCAGATAGTTACAAAGAGGATAGCTGTCACTCCGATCAGCATGTTACTGGATGCTAAGGCCGGGGACTCGGAGGAGGCCTTTAAGCTGGGAGTCTCCGTTGCCGAAGCGCTGGACTCAGTCGCTGATGATCTGGCCGTGGACTACGTAGGGGGATATGCCGCGTTCGTCGAATCGGGCTACTCGCTCGGCGATAGAGGAGTCGTGAAATCGATACCGGAGGCCCTGTCCTCGACCGAGAGGGTCACCGCCATGGTGAACGCCGCCTCAACCCTAGCTGGGATAAACATGGATGCGGTCTACGAGATGGGGAATATTGTGAAGAGGACCGCAGACCTGACCGAGGGTAGGGGATGCACGAGATTGGGAGTCTTCGCCAATGCGCCCGAGGGCACCCCCTTCGTTCCCGGAGCCTACCACGGGAGGGGAGAGGAGGATCCTGTGATCAACGTAGCGGTTAGCGGCCCGGGTGTGATAGAGAATGTGGTCAGATCATTGGAGGATGCGGACCTGAGGACGCTGCACGACGCCATGAAGAGGGCCGCGTTCAAAATCACGAGACTGGGTGAGCTCGTCGGTAGAGAGGTCGCTAAGAGGTTAGGGGTGAGGTTCGGGTCGGTGGATCTCTCTCTAGCTCCCTCGCCAGCGGTTGGAGATAGCGTGGCGGATGTGTTGAGGGCCATGGGGGTGGAGGAGCCCGGGGCTCCCGGTAGCGTACTGGCGCTTGCCATACTAACGGATGCCGTGAAGAAGGGCGGTGCGATGGCCACCTCATCCGTCGGGGGGTTGAGTGGGGCCTTCATACCGGTGAGTGAGGACTTGGGAATGGCTGAAGCGGTCAGGAAGGGAGCGTTAGCCCTCAGCTCCTTAGAGGCCATGGCGGCGGTGTGCAGCACCGGCTTAGACATGATAGTGCTGCCGGGTGATGTGGAGGAGCATGTGATAGCGGCCATAATAGGGGATGTCATGGCCTTAGGCATAGTGCTGGATAAGTCCTTGGGTGTGAGGCTGATCCCAGTTCCCGGGGCCAAAGAGGGAGATGAGGTGGATTTCGGTGGGCTGTTGGGTAAAGCTCCAGTAATGCCGGTCGGCAGGTTCTCCTCGAAGGCGCTGGTGATGAGGGGAGGGATAGTCCCCCCGACCGTGTCTAGGCTGATGAAGGGGTGATCCTCCATGAAGAAGCTCAAGTTCAGGGGAAAGTACAAGGGAAGGATACTGAGCGGGGAAAAGAGGACCACGTTGAGGCGGGAAACTAAGTTGAAGCCTGGCGATAGGGTCGTGGTGGAGGCCGGTGAGGAGGAGATAGGAGAGGCCATAATCAGGGAGATCTCGGAAATTAAAGTGGAGGAGCTGACCGACGAGCACGCTAGGGAGGATGGTTTCTCCAATCTGGAAGAGCTGTTGAAGGAGCTCAGCTCCATCTACGGGAAGGAGGTCCTGAGGAAGGGGACCAAACTAAAGTTGATAAAGTTCGACATGAGATCCAAGGTGGAGGGAGAAAAATGAGCTTCGGAGCGTTTCTCATGCCTGCCAAGAGTGAGGAAGAACTTCCCCGGGACTGGGATGTGATAATCGTAGGCGGCGGGCCCGGCGGGTTGACGGCCGGCATATACCTAGCTAGGTACGGACTCAGAACTTTAGTCATAGAGAAGGACACACCGGGCGGTAAGGTGTCCATAAACCCCGTGGTGGAGAATTACCCGGGCTTCACCTACATCACGGGGGAGGAGCTCTCCAAGATATTCCACGAGCATGCCAGCAAGGCGGGGGTTAAGATCCTATTCCCTGAGGAGGTGGTGAGGCTAGACCTGAAGGGTGATTGGAAGAAGGTGTACACGAGGAGCGGTAAGGAGTTCTCAGCTAGGGCCCTGATCATCGCGACTGGTGCCGAGGATAAGAGGTTGGAGGTTCCCGGGGAGATGGAGTTCTACGGTAAGGGGGTGAGCTACTGCGCC
>JAMOVA010000106.1 GCA_027061785.1 Thermoproteota archaeon | reverse complement strand
GGAGCTTATCGAGGCAGCGCCCCAGAACCTCCACCTTCCCCCTAAATCCGAGGCCGTCATGGAGAAGTAGTAGCCCCTGTCCACCAGCTCCTCCGCCGGTCCCACGACGAGGAAGAGGTGGAGGGTACCCAATAGATTGAGGTTGGGCTTACCGCCCATGGCCAAGTGCACCAGGAGCAGGATGAGCGATCCTAGGGCGGCAAGCGAGACGGATTCACCTATACCCCTTCTGGAGATTCCCACATCCTCCCAAGAGTCACCGAACCTCCTCAGGAATAGGTAGACGAGCCCGAAGGAGACGGCAAGCTTGACCACGGACTCCACGAGCAGGGGGAGCGGCTCGGGAGTCAGGACTCCCCAACCGAGCATCCCCGTCACGTAGCGGTATGGGGTCCATATCAGGATGAACACGATGAAGAGTTTCAGGGACTTGACGAGACCCTCCTTTCTCACCAGGACACCGGGAATTTTGGCGGCACCATATTAAATGGGTTCAATGGATTTTGAATTCTGCATATAAGCATACAAGTATGCTTTTATACAAAAAGGGGCAGGTACCATGTGCCCTCGACCACGACCACTATCAGGATCAGTAGATCCACGCTTCGGATGCTGGAGGATCTGAAGAGGAGAAAAAAGGCGCGAAATTACGATGAACTAATTAGAATGATCATTCTAGAGCTCAGAAATAGGAAGCTGGAGGCCCACTTCGGGATAGACAAGGAGAAGATCTCGAGATTCACCGAGGAGGACAGAGGGGATGCCAGGATCTAGAACTATTGTGGTCGATAGCTACGCGTGGATCGAGTACTTTCTCGGCTCAGACAAGGGGAAGACGGTGCTGGAAGAGCTGAGGAGGGCCGAATTAACGATCACACCTTCCGTGGTCCTAGCAGAGCTCGCACACAAGTACTTCAGGGAGGGCATGGACGCGGATTCGGTTGGGGAGAGAGTAAACTTCATTAGATCGGTCTCCATCATCCGGGAGCTGGACGATTCGGTCATTTTGGGGTTAAAGGAAGCTTACAGCGTGCTGCTGGATAATGCTAGGAGACAGGGCGTTAGGGGAAAGCCTGCCCTGAACGACGCCATAGTACTCTCAACTTCCCTGATCGTCGACGGATTCGTCATAACAGGAGATAGACACTTCAAGGGGCTGGATAGGGTTATCTGGATAGGAGATTAGCCTCCTCAAGATGGTCGCGGCTTAATTGACGGAGCTAATTACCACGTTATCCCGAGAGAATTAATTTAGACCCACCAATAGAACTCGATCCTCGACATGAGAGTCTTCGGGACGTCGGGATTCAGGGGATACGTGGACGAGAAACTCAGCCCTCTCAATGTGGTTAAACTGGCTCTGGCCTTCTCCTCATTCCTGTCCGGTGGCAGGATAGCGGTTGGAAGGGACGCCAGGCTGGGCAACAGGGTCATCCACCCGGCCTTCGTTTCCGGACTCTTAGCGGGCGGTAGTGATGTGGTGGACTTCGGCCTCACATCGACCCCAGCCTTGCTCCACGGGATGAAGGGGAGGAGCGAGGGAGCTGCCATGATAACCGGGTCTCATACCCCTCCGGACATACACGGAATCCTCCTCTTCAGAAGGGATACGGCGGAGATCTTCGGAGATGAGGAGAGGGAGATAGAGGAGATATTCGTGAGGGAGAGGTTCCAGCTGGCTTCATTGGACGGTTTAGGCAAATTAGAGATTGGAGATGCCCTTCCCAGCTACAGGGAGGATGTGAGGAGGGAATTTCCGACCCTGAGGGGCAGGATAGTTTTGGATGCTGGTCATTCCCCCGCGGTCAGGGACTTCCTCTACGTGCTCGACGATTTGGAGATAAAAGTTCTGAACGGCGAGGTGAGGGGGGACTTCCCGAACAGACCGCCTGAACCGGATCAGAAATCGCTGGAACTACTGGGAAGGATTGTCAGGGATGAGAGCGCGACATTCGGCCTGTCCCTAGACGGGGATGGGGATAGGGCCATCTTCGTCGACGAGAAGGGGGAAGTAGTTCCTCCTGACAGGCTGGGAATCCTGTTCGCCCTGGAGGAGGCGAGAAGCAGGGGCATAAGGAAGGTGGCGTGTCCCGTCAACACGACCGGTGCGGTCGAGGCCCTGAGGGAGCATGGGATCGAGGTCATCTATACCAAGGTGGGACCGCCAGCAATGGCCGAGGCGATACTCAGGAAGGGAGCGGGTTTCGCGTTCGAGGAATCAGGGAAGTACATCTGGCCGGAGAACATCCTGTACGGGGATCCGGTCTACGCCACCGCCAAGCTACTGCAGGTATTGGATGGTAGGGCCCTCTCGGAATCGCTCTCTTGGATACCTAGGAGGTACACCAGAAAGGGCGCGGTTCCCTGCCCGGATCACATGAAGAGAAGGCTGCTCTCCGAGATAGAGGCATTGATCGGATCACTGGGAGTTCTGATCAGGATAGATGGCGTGAAGGTGCTCTTAGACGACGGAAGCTGGATGCTCTTCAGGCCCTCTGGGACTGAACCCGTGTTCAGATATCATGTGGACGCGCCCACGGAGGAGAGGGCGCTCCAGCTCGAGAGAAAGGCCCTGTCGCTGATCAGGAGTGCGGGGAAGGCTGCAGGACTTGAGAACCTTAATTAAGATCCAGTAGCCCTTAACTCGGTGGTCTGCTTGAAGGGTTACGGCCTAATACAATGGGTCGATCTCTCATCGGGGGATCAAAGACGTGAACCCGTTCCCGATGATCTGGCTCTGAAATTCATAGGTGGTAAGGGTCTTGGAGCAAAGTTGCTCTACGATATGACCGATGAGAGGACCGACCCGTTGAGCCCCGACAATCCACTCATATTCGCCATAGGCCCCTTCACCGGAACGGCCGTCCCATACTCGGGGAAGGGGACCTTCATGTTCAGGTCCCCCCAGACGGGGATCATAGGAGAGTCCGTCGTGGGAGGTACCTTCGGGGCCGCCTTCAGATGGGTGGGCTACACCGCTTTAGTGATAACGGGCAGGGCAGAGAAGCCCGTTTACCTAGTTGTGAGGGAAGATGGAGTCGAGGTGAAGGACGCCAGCCATCTCTGGGGGAAGACCATATACGAGACCGAGGAGACCCTCAGGAAGGAATATGGACGCAGCTCTGTAGCCTCCATAGGTCCCGCCGGAGAGAACTTGGTGAAGTACGCGGTGATAGGTAATGAGAAGTGGAGGCAGGCTGGTAGGACCGGTGGCGGAGCTGTAATGGGATCAAAGAAGCTCAAGGCGATAGTCATCGATTACGATACCATGAAGTGGGACGCAGCGGACCCAGATGCAGTTAGAAAGTACACCTCAGAGGAGATAATACCTAGGGCCAGAGAGGAGCTGAAATCGTACTTCGAGAAGGGGACTACCGGCTTGGTCGAGCTAGCTAACGAGTGGGGGTTCTTCCCCAGCTACTACTGGTCGAAGGGCAGCGTCGAGGGATGGGACAAGATTGCTTGGGAGGCCATCGAGAGGGAGGTATTCGTACACGCCAAGGGGTGCTTCGGCTGCCCGACCCCCTGCGGAAGGTACAGCAAGGTGAAGGAGGGGAAGTACGCTGGAAGCGAGGTGGAGGTGGAGTACGAGACCGTGTACTCGATAGGAGGGCTCGCCGCCGTCACCGACATAAAGGCCATAGTGTGGTTGAACGACCTCATCGACGGGCTAGGCATGGATACCATCACGATAGGCAACATATTCGGCTTCGCCATTGAGGCGTACAAGAGGGGCAAGCTGGATCCCGGCTTCAAGCTCGATTACAGCGAGCCAGAATCACTGTACGAGCTCACCAAGATGATAGCCGAGAGGAGAGGAGTGGGAGATCTGCTGGCCGAGGGAGTCAGGACTGCCGCTGAGAAGCTGGGCCTCCAGGATCTGGCGATACACGTGAAAGGGCTGGAACCCGCTGGCTACGACCCCAGAACCCTGAAGAGCATGATCCTCAGCTACGGAGTCTCCTCTAGAGGTGCATGTCACCTCAGGCTCACCGGCTACTTCGCCGACATAAAGGGACTTGGAGGGGATAGGAAATCCGTCACAAAGGAGAAGACGGAAGTGCTAGCGGATCTGGAGGAGAAGGGCGTACTGGAGGATTCGTTCGTGATATGCAAGTTCACCAGAACCCTGATAGATTGGGAACAGATGGCCAAGTACTACACACTCATAACCGGAAGGGAGACGAGCGTAACTGACCTGAAAACCGCTGCCAGGCGCATAATAAACCTGGTGAGGATGTACAACGTGAAGCTTGGCGTGAGGAGGAAGGACGACAGGTTGCCTAAGAGGCTGTTCAGGGAGTCCTTCATCCACGAGGGAGAGGAGAGGAAGATAACTGAGGAGGAGCAGGAGAGGTTCCTGGACTACTACTACGAGCTCAGAGGATGGGACAAGGACGGGGTTCCCAAAGAGGAGACCCTGAAGGAGTTCGGCCTGATCTGAAAAACCCTCTATCATATCTCTTTTATTATCGATCCCACGATCGCGCGAGTCGAGGAGAAGATAGGAGAGTAGAGGGTTTAGAGGTGGTGATTAAGGTTCGGAGAAGGCTCGGGCATGAGGGATAAGCTGATTCACGAGTATCATGGGGCAGACCTAAAGATCGTGTGGTAAGTTGTCAAGACCGAAATTCCTCCTCTGAGGTCTAGATTCGAGAGATTTTTAAGAGAACTGAAGGAGTAACCCCCAAACTTTCGTGATCTCTTTAATCCCCTTTCCAAGCCGAAGATAATTACTGTGAACTCAAAAGATGGGAGATGGGGGAGTTCAGTGTTCACCTCCACCTTTTCCCTCCTTGGAGAGCCAGTCCTTCACCATCTCCATTAGCTCCATGGGTATCAGGAACTTGGTGGCCTCGGAGGAACCTATCACCTTTAGTCCGTCCAAGTACTGGAGCTTCATGGTCTTCTCATCCAGCGCCTTCGCGACCTCGTCTATGGTCTTGAGGGCCAAAGCGTAGCCCTCTGCTTTGAGTATCTGGGCCTGCCTCTCGCCCTCGGCTTTCAGGATAGCCGCCTGCTTCTCTCCCTCCGCCACCTTTATCGCCGCCTCCTTCTTACCTTCAGCCTCCGTTACCATGGCCCTCCTGTTACGTTCAGCAGCCATCTGCTTTATCATGGCCTCCTGAACACTCTTGGGTGGCAGAATTTCCCTGATCTCGACGTTTGTTATCTTGACGCCCCAGCGCTCTGTCACCTCGTCGAGTTTGACCCTCAGTATGTTGTTTATCTCGTCCCTCTTGGCCAAGACCTCGTCGAGCATCATCTCCCCTATGACCGCCCTCAATGTGGTGGTGGCTATGCCTATCGCCGCTCCCTTGAAGTCCGACACGTTGAGGACGCTCGCCATGGGATCGACCACCTTGTAGTAAACGATGAAGTCTATGTCTGTGGGAGCGTTGTCCTTCGTTATACAGGTCTGATGCGGCACATCGAAGTAGCTCTCTCTCAAATCTATCCATATTATCTGGTCTAGAATGGGTATCCTGAACACGATACCGGGTCCCTTCACCCCCAGGAACCTGCCAAGTCTCAGGATGACGAGTCTCTTGAACTCAGGCACTATCTTTATGGCCGATGCTAGGAACAGGATCAGGATGAAGACGACAACGGCTATAAGGAACTCGGATAGACCCAGAACCACCGCTTGGATCATTCTCTCACCACCTTGACCTTGAAACCCTCCATCCCGACTATCCTCACCCTCTCCCCCTCCTCTATGCTCTCATCGGAGATGGCGGTCCAGAGCTCGGAGCCAACGAGGACCACTCCCTCCTTACCCGGCCTTATGGCGACCTTGACTACACCCGTCCTTCCTATTACGTTCTCGGGGCTCAGGGGGCTCGTCCTCTTGGCCAAGATCTCCCTTATCTTGTAAAGGTAGAACCCGATGAGGCCAGAGAAGACAACGAGAGCAACGATGGCGGCTTCAACGCTCAGGGTAGGCGCTATTAGTGGTCCGGACTCGTACACCAGCAGCAGGCCGATAGCAGAGATCACAGCGCCCGTTAGGGCCAGGAATCCGTGACCTGTCTTCAACTCGAGAAATATGGTTGCTGCTCCCATCACCATGAGTATTATGGCCGCCAGACTCGCCCCGATGAGACCGAACGCGTAGAGGCCTAACACTATCATTATAGTCCCACTGGCCTCCATCACGAAGGTCGGATGCGTCAGCCCAAGCAGCACGAGTATTATGCCCAGAATGAATATTACCCAAGCGTTCAAGGGATCCGTTATGACGAGGAGGAGGGATACCCTCGCATCCGGGTAATACTCCTCCACATCCCCCGGCCAACCCATCCTCTCCAGCGCTTCCAGGGAATTCTTCGCTATACAGTCCGCTATCCCGTACTTCAGGGCCTCCTCGGCGGTCAGAGCCAAATTCTCCCTGACGAACAGCTCTGCTGCGGTCGAATTCTTACCTGAAACCTCGGCCAAGCTCCTCATCCAGCTGGAGAGGGCGTTCACCACCTTCTCATCCTTCGGCCTAGGCTCGGCCGCTCCTATGGAAGATCCGGGTCCCATGCATATCTTATCCGCGGACAGTGCTATGAAGGCGCCGGCCGAAAATGCCCTCCCACCGGATGGAATGTAAACCGCCACCCTCACAGGAGACGAGCTTATGGACCCGACTATCCGCTCGGTCGGCTGTAGAAATCCTCCATCGGTGTTGAGGACTATGAGCACATCCATGCCCCTGCTCTCTGCGAACCCAAGTCCCGTCACGATGTACTCTGCCACACCTTCGGTGATGGTACCATCTACCCTAAGCAGGAGGATACTTCCACCACCGGAGATGTGTAGGAGGGGAAGTACGAGTGAGATCATCAGCAACGCTGTGAGTGCTATTCCTCTCATAGCTCCACTTATGAACGGTAAGTATGGGAATTTAACCGTTGTTTTTCCCAGATGACCTGCTTCCTCAACCCTCTCCCCTTATGAGCGAGGACGTAGGTGACATTTAGACATGCAATCACATTATTTCACATTATTCTGTCGAAAATCGACTTATATGGTGGAGGATCGACGGGCGATGGTCGAAAATGTGGGTCTCTCCGAGGCGGGTGACTCATTTCTGGAACCGGAAAAATCTTTTTGATGAAAACGGGAAAAATACATGATCTATCCAAGCTTACGCCCCCGTATCTGAGGTCAAGATTTATATTTGTCAGATTTCTGAGCTTATCCAACCACACTGGGTGTTCTAGATGAGTGGGAAAGACTGGATAATAGTGATAGTCCTCCTGATCGTGGGGCTCCTGATAGGGTATTTTGCTGCTGGCCCCGGCAAGACCACCACAGTCACCGTGACACAGACCTCAGTAAAGACTGTTACCGTGACCCAGACTGCCGGCGCTCCTCCGCCTCCTACCACGACGAAGACGACCACCACACAGCCCAAGGCCCAGATGAAGACCCCCGCTGATACCCTGATCATAGCTATGGATACCAGCGATGCAGTCTCTATGGATCCGGCTAGGGCTTACGAGTTCACCTCGTGCTTTGTTGTCAATCAGCTTTACGATAAGCTCGTGGATTTCGAGCTTCCCGACCTAGTCAATGTGAAGCCCGAGGTTGCTGAGAAATGGGAGATAAGCAAGGACGGTAAGGTCTGGACCTTCCACATAAGGAAGGGTATCAAGTTCGCTAGCGGTAATCCTCTCACCGCCGATGATGTCGTCTACTCCCTCCAGAGGGTTATTAAGCTCAAGCAGACCGCTTCTTGGGTTCTTACCCAGTTCGTATCCACGCCCGAGCAGATAGAGAAGGTCGATGACTACACAGTCAGGATAACCTTGGACAAGCCCGTCGCCCCAAGCTTCTTCCTCGCTACCCTGACATTCACGACCTCCGCGGTCGTAGATAAGCAGGTCGTTGAGGCTCACGCCAAGAACGGAGACATGGGAAGCGACTGGATGACCGACCACAGCGCCGGTAGCGGCCCGTTCGTCCTCGAGAAGTGGGACAGGGAGGCCGAGATAGTCCTCAAGGCCAACCCGTACTACTGGAAGCCCGGCCAGCCGGCAGTGAAGAAGGTGATCATAAAGCACGTTCCCGAGCCGACCGACCAGCTCCTCCTGATAAAGAAAGGAGACGTGGACATAGCCACCGATCTGACCGCTGAGCAGGTCAAGCAGGTTGAGGGCACGCCCGGAATAAACGTGATAAAGGTAGAGAGGACCCACATAGTCTACTTGGGAATGAACGTCGCCGTGAAGCCACTGGACAAGGAGGAGGTCAGGGACGCGATCAGGTACTGTATAGACTATGATGGCATCATAAACGACATCCTACTCGGAGCGGCGATAAAGTGGCAGACCGTCATCCCGAAGGGTCTGCTTGGAGCTAACCCGAAGACCCCCTACAAGAAGGATGTGGCCAAGGCCAAGGAGCTCCTGGCCAAGGCTGGAGTGCCCAACGGCTTCACTATAGAGCTGACCACGCCGCCGACCTATCCGCAGATAGACATAGCCACCAAGATACAGGCCGACCTCGCTGAGTGCGGCATCAAGGTGAAGATCGTGCAGATGACCCAGTCCGAGATGTACGAGAAGTACAGGAAGCAGGGTCTCCAGCTCGTGCTCGCAGGTTGGGGATCCGACTATCCAGATCCCGACAACAACGCTAAGGCCTTCGGTGACTACAGGGTGAAACAGCTCGCTTGGAGGAACTCCTGGTACGATGATCACGCTGCCGACCTCGCCGAGAAGGCGGCCGTGGAGTTCGACAACAACAAGAGGAAGCAGATGTACCTCGAGCTCACCGACTACATACTCGATCACGGGCCCTACGCGATCCTCTACCAGACCCTCGCCCAGCACGTAGCGAGGGACTACGTGAAGAACTACCTGCCCGACCCGACGTTCTTCCTCGAGGATCTCTCCAAGGTGTCAAAGGCTGGAGGGAGCTGAGCTCCCCTTCACCCTTTTTCTCTCCCGGGGGGTAGCTATTGGACCTCAAGACATACATACTGAGGCGTTTGGCCCTAATGGTGTTCGTCCTATTCGGGATCATCGTTATTACGTTTATCGTGTCACATGTGATTCCTGCCGACCCGATAGGAGCCATTCTGGGACCTCAGGCTCCTCCTGAGCTTGTGGAGAAAGTTAGGAGAGAGTGGGGCTTCGATAAGCCTTTACCCGAGCAATTCGTGGACTATATAATCAACCTTCTCCACGGGAACTTGGGTAAATCCATAAGAACGAACAAACCGGTAGCGGAAGACCTCATAAGGTTCTTCCCAGCCACCATCGAACTAGCGACAGCAGCTATGATAGTGGCAATAGCTATAGGGATACCCCTCGGCATAATCTCTGCGATCAAGAAGGACAAGTGGCCGGACCACATCTCCAGGATATTCGCCCTAATGGGAGTCAGCATGCCCGTCTTCTGGCTTGGCCTAATCCTACTCTTCGTCCTCTACTACCAGCTGGGGATATTCCCCGGACCCGGGAGGCTGGATCCGGGGATAGAGGCCCCACCCAGAATAACTGGAATTCTCACGCTGGACAGCCTGATCACCGGCAACTTCGAGGCGTTCACGAATGCGGTGTGGCACCTCATACTCCCCTCATTCGTCTTGGGTTACTACGCCTCAGCGTCCATCACTAGGATCACTAGAACATCCCTGCTCGAGGTCATGACCCAGGACTTCATAAGGACGGCTAGAGCCAAGGGCCTACCCGAGAGGGTGGTGCTGTTCAGGCACGCCCTAAGGAACGCCCTCATACCCACAACCACCGTCATAGGAATGGCCTACGGTAGCCTGCTCGAGGGTGCGATACTCACGGAGACCATATTTGCTTGGCCAGGATTAGGGAGGTACTCAACTGGAGCATTTCTGTCTGTGGACTTCTTGGCCGTGATGGGCTCCACCCTGCTGATAGCGGTGATCTACTCAGTGGCTAACTTGGTCGTGGACATACTCTACGCATTCCTCGATCCGAGGATAAGGTACGCCTAGGGGAGGTGTTTCCATGAACATAGGGGAGAAGATCAAAGGACTGGTTGATTATTTCAGGTCCGAGGACTTCAAGATAACGCTCATACTTGTTAAGAAGAGCCCTCTCACGGTCCTAGGTCTGGCTCTGACCATATTCCTGGTGCTGGTGGCAATCTTCGCACCTCTCATAGCACCCTACGATCCCATAAAGCAGGACCTTAAGAACAGGCTCCAGCCCCCCAGCTGGGAGCATCCCTTCGGTACCGATCAGCTCGGGAGGGACATCTTCAGCAGGGTGGTCTGGGGATCTAGGATCTCCCTGTTTATAGCCCTCATCGTCGTGGCGATTTCCTTCACCGTCGGAACGACGATCGGCATAATCTCGGGCTACTTCGGGGGAAAGGTAGATGAGGTCCTCATGAGGATAACCGACATGTTCATGGCCTTCCCCAGACTGGTGCTCGCCTTGGCCGTGGCTGCTGCCTTGGGGCCCGGACTCTTCAACACTATGCTCGCCATAGCCTTCGTCTCGTGGGTCTACTACGCGAGGCTGGCCAGGGCCAGCACCCTCCAGATAAGGGAGGAGGTGTACATAGAGGCAGCTAGGGCGATAGGAGCCAGCGACAAGAGAATACTCTTCCTCCACGTCCTGCCGATGGTCATCGCGCCGGTAGTAGTCCAGGCCACCTTGGACATGGGAGGGACCATCCTCACCGCCGCCGGCCTCGGTTTCCTGGGATTGGGTGTCCAGCCTCCCACCCCTGAATGGGGAGTCATGGTCAGCGAGGGGAGGAGGTTCATAACGGAGCAGTGGTGGGTCTCCACCTTCCCAGGATTCGCTATACTCCTGGCGACGCTTGGCTTCAACCTGCTGGGCGATGGGATAAACGACATATTGAATGTCAGGGCGAGGAGGTGATAGAATGAACGACAAAGGTGGAGAGAACCTCTTGGAGATCAGAGATCTCTACGTGAGATTTCACACTCTCAGGGGCTTGGTCAAGGCCATAGACGGTGTCAACTTGGAGGTGAAGTACGGCGAGGTTCTTGGCCTCGTAGGGGAGACGGGTAGCGGCAAGACAGTGACGGGCCTCAGCATACTCAGGTTACTGGAGCAGAACGCTGAGATCACTGGAGGAGAGATAATATTTCAGGGAAGGGATCTGCTCAAGCTACCTCTCAAGGAGATTCTGAAGATTAGGGGAAGAGACATCTCCATGATCTTTCAGGAGCCGAAGGCTGCCCTGAACCCGGTCATGCAGGTGGGGGATCAGGTGGCCGAGTCCTTCCTGGTGCACGAGGAGATCTCCAAGAAAGAAGCCAAGGAGAGGGTCCTAGAGATATTCAGGAGGGTGGGCCTCCCCGATCCCGAGAGGGTGTACAAGAGCTATCCGCATGAGCTCAGCGGGGGGATGGCCCAGAGGGTCGTGATATCCATGGCGCTCGCCCTGAAGCCGAAGCTGCTCATAGCTGACGAGCCCACCTCCGCCTTGGATGTGACCATACAGGCGCAGATAATGGATCTCTTCCGCGAGCTGATCAACGAGATGGGGACCAGCGTCATCTACATAACCCACGACATGGCCCTGGCTGCGGAGATAAGCGACAGGATTGCTGTGATGTATGCAGGCAGGATAGTGGAGGTGGCCGACACCGAAACGATATTCGAGAACCCCCTGCACCCCTACACCCAGGGATTGCTGAAATCCATACCCAAGCCGGGTTACAGGGGGAAGCTCTTCTCGATGGAGGGGGAGATACCTCCCCTGATAAATCCGCCCCCGGGCTGCAGGTTCCACCCCCGTTGCCCAAAGAGATTCGATCCCTGCGACAAGGAGGTGCCTAAGCTGGTGGAAATGGAACCGGGACATAAGGTGGCCTGCTTCCTGTACGGAGGTGCATCCTGATGATGCTGGAGGTTCAGGATCTCAAGAAGTACTTCCCTGTCCGCGGCGGCGTCATGATGAGGGTGATCGGCCACGTGAAGGCGGTGGACGGGGTCTCCATATCCATCGAGAAGGGAGAGGTCTTCGGCCTGGTGGGCGAGTCCGGGAGCGGCAAGACGACCTTGGGTAGGACGGTCCTCAAGTTGACCGAGCCCACCGGTGGGAGGATAATCTTCGATGGGAGGGACATAACCGATCTCTCGGGCAAGGAACTCATCCCTCTAAGGAGGGAGATGCAGATAGTCTTCCAAGACCCGTACAAGGCCCTGCATCCGAGGAAGAGGGTGAAGGACATAATCGGTGAGCCTCTGATCATACACGAGGGGGCCAGCGACACGGAGGTGAGGAGAAGGGTAGCGGAGATGCTCAAGCTGGTGGGGCTGAATGTGGAGCACATGGACAGGTACCCGCACGAGTTCTCAGGAGGACAGAGGCAGAGGATAGTTATAGCTAGGGCCCTGATCCTGAGGCCCAAGTTCATGGTGCTCGACGAACCGACCTCGGCCCTGGATGTGAGCGTCCAGGCGAAGATACTCAACCTGCTGAGCGATCTCAAGGAACAGTTCGACCTCACCTTCCTGCTGATAAGCCACAACTTGGCGGTGGTACAGCACATGAGCAACAGGATCGGCGTGATGTACTTAGGGAAGCTCATGGAGGCCGCTCCCTCACAGGAGCTCTTTGAGAACCCGCTTCACCCCTACACGAAGGCCCTGATATCAGCCATCCCGATACCCGACCCGAAGCTGGCCAAGAAGAAGAGGAAGATGACCCTCAGGGGCGAGATACCCAGTCCACTACACCCACCCTCCGGCTGCAGGTTCCACACTAGGTGCCCGTTCGCCAAGGAGATCTGCGAGAGGGAGGAGCCGCCCTTGAGGGAGGTGGAGCCCGGCCACTGGGTGGCATGCCACTTCTGGGATGAGTTGAGGGAGGTGGGAGTGTTAAATGCCTGAGGATGGGGATGAGGAGGTTGAGCTCGACTGGAAGGATTACCTGGCCTTCGTGATCGCCCTTCTGACCACCAACCTCCTCCCCCTCATCCTGATAGGGATCCTGATGGTAGTCCTATCGTACTTCATCGTCCAGCTCTTGGGCTGACCTCCTCCAGTGACTTTTCAATTATGGATAGGGCCTCCTCCACCTGCTCGGCCGTTATCGTTATCGGTGGCGTAAGCTTGATCACGTTGTGATGTCTGCCCACGGTTATGGCCAGCATGCCGTTCCTGAAGAGAGCATCCTTCAACTCGGATGCTAACTTCTTCGAGGGCTTCCCACTCTCCATTATCTCTATACCCTGAACGCATCCTATTCCTCGAGCATCGGCCACAGGGCCATACCTATCAACGAACTCCCTCAACCCCTTCATCATCTCCTCCCCCCTCTTCAGGGCGTTTTCCACGAGATTCTCCTCCCTGATCGCCTCTATCGTCGCCAAGGAGGCCAAGACTCCCAGGTAGTGGCCAGCGTAGGTGCCGAGGCTGCCCCCGCTGCACAGGTACCACTCCTCTACGAGATCGCCCCTGAAGGCAACCGCCGCTAGGGGCAGGCCGCCCGCTATCCCCTTACCCATGACCACGATGTCGGGCTCCACCCCGTGGTGCTCTATCCCGAACCACCTGCCCGTCCTGCCGAAACCCGTGTAGACCTCATCGACTATGAGGAGGGCGCCCGTCCTGTCTGTGATCTCCCTGAGACCCTTGAAGAAGCTGGGGGGCGGGAACAGTATGCCCCCATGGGATTGGAGGGGCTCCACTATGATGCCAGCCAGGTCTTCAGGCTCTACCGCCCTACCGAGGACCTCCTCCTCTATGAAGCTCAGCACAGCTTGGGAGCACTCCTCGCAGTCATCCGCCCTCAGGGGACACCTGAAACAGTTCGGGTAGGGCGCATATACGGCCTCAGAGGTCCTAGGCGCGACTCGCCTCATCCCTTCCGTGGGAGAGGATTGCAGGGCGTATCCCGTGAGCCCGTGGTAGGCACCGTAGAAGGAGAGGATGACCTGCCTTCCCGTGGCGAACTTGGCCAGTTGGATGGCGAAATCGCTCGCCTCGCTCCCCGTGGTGGCGTAAGCTATGGAGGCATTCTTGACGGGAACGAGGGACCTGAGCTCCTCCCCAAGCTTCAGGAAGGGCTCGTTCGGGGCCAAAAGGCCGGAGAACCCCGTTAACTTCTCCACCCCCTCCCTCACCCTCGACACCACCTTGGGGTGAGCCTGACCGAGAGAAGTGGCTGCGCCGCTGAAGTCCAGGAACCTCCTCCCATCTCTCGTCCATATTTCCGCTTTGAACCCTCTTTCAACGATGATCGGGAAGGAGGGGGGACACTTGAACACCCTCGGGTAGAAGTCGTCCAGCATAGGGATATGCGATTAGCATTCCTAAATACCTTGAAGGGAGTCAGCCACCGGCCATGTAGATGGCTTCCTCAGCTATCTGGACCGCGTGGTCCGCCATCCTCTCGAGGTATCTGAGGATGAGGGTCATGGCTACGGCGCAAGCTGGAACCTTCTCAACACCGGTCAGGACCCTCTCCCTCAGGTAGGACTCGTAGGCCCCGTCAACCTTGTCATCCATCTCCATAACCCTTCTAGCCAGCTCCACGTCCCTGGTCTCCACCGCCCTCAGCGCCTCCTTCACCATGGTCTCGGTGATCTCTGCGGGCTCAACTACCAGCTGGATGTCGCACTGACTCATGTCCCTGAACAGAACTAGGGTCTGGGCTATGTTCCTGGCGTACCTGCCGAGCCTGACCAGCCCATAACTTATCTCCATGAGGGAGATGAGGGTCCTCAGGTCCGACGCCATGGGCTGGAACCTAGCTAGGATCTCGCTGATCTTGATCCTCAACTGTCCGTGGGTGAAGGACAGGATCTGGGCCCCCTTGTCAACCTCCTCCAGGACGGAGTTGGGGTCTGCCCTGCCGAGGAAGGCCTCAACGCACTTCTTGGTCAGGGAGAGGGATAGTTCACTCGACTTGACGATCTCTGAGAAGACTGATTTTATCTCGGCATCCAATAAAGCCATTTTTACGCATCCCTCGAACGAAGGTATCCTTCCGATTTTATTATGTTACCGCTCATCCTGTGAGGGATTGAGGTGGGCGAGGAGGGATCTTCCGGCTTGGTGTTCGTGGCCTTCATGTTCATAGGGATGGGCGTAGGTTACCTGCTCGGGAACACTGCTGCCGGACTCTTCATGG
This sequence comes from Thermoproteota archaeon, assembly GCA_027061785.1. Taxonomy (GTDB): domain Archaea; phylum Korarchaeota; class Korarchaeia; order Korarchaeales; family Korarchaeaceae; genus Korarchaeum. Next base: position 9,825 of record JAMOVA010000106.1, on the reverse strand, counting down.
GGATGGGAGTGGGGTTCTTGGCCATGGCCTACCTCAAACCTAGGGAGAAGGGGATAGACCTGAGGAGGGAGCCCTGGGGCTCGGCGATACTCGCTTTGGTGGGTCTGGGCTTCATCTTGGGCGGAGCATCGTTGCTTCTGGGCTTCGAGATACCGTGGGATAAGTTGGGAGGGGTGTTCCTCATACTGATGGGATTGGCCTTCCTGGCCATGGCTCTGAGAAGGAGGAGCTAGCCGAATATGGCCCTACCGAAGTTTTCCCTCTCCCTCAGTAGCCTGTACCCCCCGCCTTCAAGGGCGACGACCGCTGGTAACGGTCTGAGGTTGTACCTGCTTGCCATGGAGAACCCGTAGGCCCCGACATCAGCGATTACTACGAGGTCACCCTCCCTGACCCTCGGCAGGTCGTACTCGCCGAAGAAGTCCGCTGACTCGCAGACGGGCCCAGCGATCAGCACTTTCTCCTCGGGACCCTCGGAATCCACCAGTATCCTGTGCTTGGCTCCGTAGAGCGCGGGCCTGAGGAGGTCGTTCATTCCAGCATCCAGTAGGATCCACTTCCTACCACCGACCTCCTTCACGTAGTTCACTCTAGCAATGAGGTAACCGGCGTCTCCAACTATGTACCTGCCGGATTCCACGAATATGTGAACCCCCAACTCCTTGGACGCTCCACACACGATTTCAGCGTACTCCCCCAGCGGGAACTCCCCCGATCCCCCGTAAGGTATGCCCAAGCCACCTCCCAGATCAAGCACCTCCACCCCGCCGAACTGCTCGACTAGGGATCGGAGCACCTCCAGTGCGCTGATGAAGGGCTCGACGCTCATTATTTGACTCCCCACGTGTGTGTGAAAGCCCCTCGTATTCATCTCACCTTTGAGGGACCTGAGAAGTGAGAGGGCCCTTTCAGGAGGGAGACCGAACTTCGTTCCTGGTCCTGCCGTCACGAGGCTCGGATGGGCCCCGGCCCCCAGTCCGGGGTTCACCCTCACCATGACACTAGTCCCTCCCACATCCCTCAGGGCTCTGGCCTCCGATTCGCTCTCGAGCGACACTGTTACCCCGTAGTCAGCAGCTTCCGCGAGGTCCCCTCTGGATGGACTCGGCCCCACGAGCACCACCTTCTCTGGGGGAACTCCAGCCCACCTGGCGAGCATCACACCGTAACCAGATGGGACGGTGGCTCCAGAACCTAAGGAGGAGAGCATCCTCACGAGCTCCGGCTCGTGATTGGCCTTGTAGGCGTACGCGATAGTGTGAGGACAATTTAGAGCTTTATCCAACCTCAAGAAGTTCTCCCTTACTCTGTCCATATCCAGCAGGTACGTGGGAGTTCCGAACTCCTCCACCACCTCGCTGACATCGATCCCGGCTATTCTCAAGGGCTCACCCTACGACACCGAAACGTATTCGTACCCGTTAATTATCCTGTCTCCATTGGCATGCTTCCTCCTTCACCAACACTTCTTTATATGTTGGTGGGGAATTCCCTCACGGTGGTCCCTTGAGACTCAACGTAAAGGTCATAGCACCCGTCATCATGGCCGCCATCATGCTAATTGGAGTGATCAGCATGAGCTCCCCTCCTTCTCCTCTAGGGAGCGAGGAATGGCCCCTTCCCCCTGAAGACATGCCGCTCGAAAACATAACCTCCAACATGAACATCTCCAACTTTGTCTTCTTCGGAGGTCAGCCGGTAGCGAGCTTGGGAACGGGATTAGACTTTCCGTTGGGGAGCACAGCCTTCTACTACGTTGGAGCCTACAAGAACGATACATTCGTGGCCTTCGTCGTGGCCAAGCTGCCCGACCCCCAGTACTCCGTTCAGTTCGGCGGGAGGGCCCTGAACGCCCTCAAAGAGAACCTCCCGGAGGAGAACGTGAGGTACTTGGTCACTAACGAGGGAGGCTTCCTGCAGTACGAGGGAGCGAATCAGACCCTAGTGCTGTGGTACGGGCACTCCTGGTACTTCGAAATCATGGCAGGAAAAGGAGGGGATGTGGGGAGGGAAGCCGTTCAGGCGGTTAAGAGGGCCATCTACGAAGCGATACAGAAGGTTCAGAAGGCCTGAACCTTATTTCCCTCCTCGAAAACCGCCTTAAGCTTTAGCTTCTCCTCCTTCACCCTCAGATTACCTAGCCCAGGTCCGTCGGGCACTATCCTGTACCCGTTCTCGTAGCCGGCCCCGCCCTCGACGAAGTCCTCCTTGAGCGATATGTCGGAGTCCAGATCCGTCGTCACCAAGTTCCTCGTGGCTGCGGCGAAGTGAACCCCGGCAGTTATGCTCACCCCTCCCTCCATCATACACCCTATCATGTTGGGTATGCCAGCTGTCTCGCTTATCGCAGCTATCCTCCTGGCCTTGAGCAGGCCGCCGGCCTTCGTCAGCTTTATGTTGATGTAGTCGGCGGCCCCCATCTCCACAACCCTTAGAGCGTCCTCCGGTGTGTGTACGGACTCGTCAGCCATTATAGGGATGGGGCTCATGCTGGTGAGCATGGCCATGCCCTCGAGATCGTTCCACTTCACGGGCTGCTCCGCCAGCTCCAAGTCGTACCTGTCCATCTCGGTGAGGGCCCTCATGGCCTCCTTAACCGTCCATCCTTGGTTTGCGTCTATCCTCAGCCTTATGTCCTTCCCCACCGCGTCCCTGACGGCCTTCACCCTTGCCACATCCTCCTCCACGCCCGTTCCCACCTTGAGCTTGATGATCCTGAAGCCCCTCTCGACTATCTTCAGAGCTTCCTTGGCCATCTCCTCCGGGCTCTTTATCCCTATGGTGAAGTCCGTCTCGACCCTGTCCCGATATCCGCCCAGCAGGTCCCTCACCTTGACCCCGAGGATCTTCCCCTTAAGATCGAAGACGGCCGTTTCTAGGGCGAACTTCGCCGAGTTGTTACCCAAGATGGCCTTGTCCATCTTCTCCTCTATCCTCTCGACATCCATCGGGTCCTCCCCTATCACCGCCGGAGCCAGGGTGTACATGGCAGCCACTATGGTGTGCTCGCTCTCCCCGATTATCCTCCTCGCCGGTGAGGCCTCGCCCCACCCCACCCTGCCTTCATCATCGAACACCTTCACAACGACATCGGTGCTGCTCGTGGATGTGCCTAACGAGATGGTGAATGGCTGTAAGTAGGGAAGATCGACGGTATAGACCTCTATCCTCTTGATGGGCATGAGATCCCCCGAGACAAACCGCTCGTTAGGGATAAAGTTACCCCGCCCCGTCGACTTTTTCACTGGGGAACCTTTAATCCTACGAACTTACCGATTCAGTGATGGCCAAGAAGTGTCCCGATGACAATCCCTACCATGTGGTGGCCGAGCTCCAAGAACCCCTCGGAGATGGGAGGGTCAGGTGTCTGGCCTGCCCAAGGAAGTGCATAATCCCTCCCGGGATGTACGGTCTCTGCAAGACCAAGCTCAATGTGAACGGTACGCTCTGCGAGGTGAACTACTCGAAGGTCAGCAGCGTGGCCATGGACCCCATAGAGAAGAAGCCGTTCTTCCACTTCATGCCGGGCAGCTACGCCTACAGCATAGGGACCGTGGGCTGCAACCTCTTCTGCGAGCACTGCCAGAACTGGGTGATAAGCCAGTCGGATCCCGAGAGCTTCCGCTATCTCAGGGACTTGCCTCCGGAGGAGGCTGTCAGGGAGGCGGTGGAGCTGGGGGCCTCGAGCATAGCCTTCACCTACAACGAGCCCACCATAGTGAGCATGGAGTGGGTCGTCGACGCGGCCAGGCTGGCTAAGGACTTCGGCCTCGCAACTCTCAGCGTGACGAACGGTTACTGGAGTGAGGAAGCCAGGGAGAGGCTGATTCCCCTGATAGACGCCGCCAACGTGGATGTAAAGGCCTTCTCCGACGACTTCTACAGGAAGGTGACCAAGGCTCCGTTCCTGAAACCCGTTCTGGACACGGTAATCGCTCTCAAGAGGGCTGGAAAGCATGTGGAGGTGACTTACCTCATAATACCCACCCTGAACGATGGAGAGGAGGAGATCAGGGCCTTCGCGAGATGGATAGTTCAAGAGGTCGGAGACGACACCCCCGTCCATTTCTCGCGTTTCTACCCGCATTTCAGGATGAAGAACCTCCCACCGACTCCGATCGAAACCATAAAGAGGGCTATCAGGATAGCGAGGGATGAGGGTGTTAAATTCGTTTACTCAGGTAATGTCCCAGGCGATCCGGACGAGAACACCTATTGTCCAAGGTGCGGCACCCTCTTGATAAGAAGATTCGGATTTACCATAGAAAAGTGCAATCTTTCTGAGGACTCTAAATGTCCCGAATGCGGCGAACCCATACCAATAGTGGGCCCGTGCACGGAAACGAGGGAATGGTTGGGGTACTTATGATCAGTTGAGCATTTTGCCAGTTGACATCGATTTCACCGAAAACCTTTTTAAGCAATACCCTTAGAGTCCGGCGGCCGGTGAGATCCTTGGAGACCATCGTAGAGGCCGGCGTCGATATATTGGGGAAGATCCCTTGGAAGGACGCGTCTTTTGAGGAGAAGGTACAGGCCTTGAACGAAATGTGGAAGGAAGGAGAGCAGATCAAGAAACTACTAGAGGAAAGCACGGATCTAGAGGAGGCCAGGAAGAAGATCTACGACTACTTGGCATCGCTCGAGTGGGAGCTGAGGGTCGGCAGGATAAAGCTGCATAGGATCGATTACTGGCTGGCCCTAGAGGCCATTAAGAACTTCAGGAACATAATCTCCCCCGAGAATGAGAAGATAGCCACCTTCAGCACCTTGGAGTACCTGTGGAGGCTAGCGAAGGAGGGAGAGCGACTCCTCGACAAGGTGAGTATGGGCTTCATCCTCGAGTTCAAGTACCTGTTCAAGGCCATCCACGGAAACTCCAACTACGCCAAGGGCTGGATCCACGACCTCCTGGGCGAGGAGAAAGCCAAGATAGTCCATGAGTTCCTGAGGATAGGCGGAAGGGAGGGCGCCATACTCAGGTCCGAGTACCTGGATGAGGTGGCCAAGCTGGTCAAGCAGTACTTCGGCAGGTACACCTTCGGCCTCGATCCGAAGGTCATAGAGAAGAGGGAGCAGAACATCCAGAAGATCCTCGACTACTTCGGGGCCACTAGGGACGACTGGATGGACTACAAGTGGCACTTCAAGCACGTGTTCAAGAAGCTGGAGCACGTGGACATGCTGAAGGATCTGGTGCCCCTGACCGAGGAGGATGTGGAGAACATAAGGATGGCCATAGAGAACAGGATACCCTTCGGCATCACCCCGTACTACCTGCATCTCTTCGACTTCGAGAGGGCCGACAGGAAGTGGGATCCCCAGGTCAGGGCCCAGGTGATCCCGCCCAGGTGGTACCTCGAGGAGATGATCAAGCACAGGCAGGACAGGAACTACGTGTTCGACTTCATGAAGGAGCACGACACCTCCCCGCTCGAGCTGGTGACCAGGAGGTACCCGATGATCGCCATACTCAAGGTGGCCGACACCTGCCCGCAGATATGCGTCTACTGCCAGAGGAACTGGGAGATAGAGGAGGCCTTCAGCCCCGTGGGCATACCGCCGAAGGCACTCATAGACAAGGCCATAGAGTGGTTCGCCAACCACGAATCCATGATGGACGTGCTCCTCACCGGCGGTGATCCTGCTATCCTGAACGACAAGTACATGGAGTACATCCTCAGCCGCCTCGCAGAGATAGACCACATCAAGAGCATCAGGATAGGGAGCAGGATAGTGGTCACCGTGCCCATGAGGATCACCAAGGAGTACGCAGAGATGCTGAGCAGCTTCATCGAGCCCAACAAGAGAAACGTGGCCTTCGTCACCCACGTAGAGAGCGCCGAGGAGGTCACCCCCTACATGGCAAAGGCCGTGAAGACCCTCAGGGACCACGACATCTACGTGTACAACCAGCAGGTTTACCAGTTCGCCACCTCCAGGAGGTTCCAGTACGTCCTGACGAGGATAGCCCTCAAGATAATTGGAATAGACCCGTACTACAACTTCTACCCGAAGGGCAAGTTCGAGCAGAGGGACTTCCTCGTCCCCGTAGCAAGGCTTGCTCAGGAGAGGAAGGAGGAGGCCAGGCTCCTACCCGGACAGTTCAGGACCGACGAGCCCGTGTTCAACGTCCCCGCTCTCGGAAAGAATCATATAAGGGCCTGGCAGGACCGCGAGCTCATAGCCGTAATGCCGGAGACAGGAAGCAGGATCTACGTGTGGCATCCGTGGGAGAAGGGTATAGCCCCGGTGGATCCCTGGCCCTACGTCGATGTCCCCATTTACGACTACCTGATGAGGCTCAAGGAGGTCGGGGAGGACATAAAGGAGTACGAGAGCATCTGGTACTACTACTGATCCTCCCCCAATTTTCCTTCCTAAACATTTTTTGATGTGACCGGGCCGACCCATCTATGAGGAAATACCCAGTTTTCCTGATGATGCTCTTGATTCCCTTCACGACAGCATTGGCACAGCCGATAGCTGTGTCCGATCTACCGGTGGGCTCTAAGCTGACCTACAGACTAACGGGAGTTTACGTGGGTAACAAGACGTACGAGGTCGTAGGCTGGTCCTCTTCCGAGGGCAGGAGATGCAAGCTTGTGAGGGTTCACGTACAAGTAAATGCGTCAGGCAGCTTCTTCTATAAGGGAATAAACTCGACCTCCGAATTCTGCTATGATGACAGAGGTAGACCCCTCTCCGAGGTCCTTCGAGTTCCCCCCGAGTTCAACTTGAGCGTTGACAGGGTGAGCATCACCTACTGGTGGGAGGATGAGGAGACATTCCCATACAGGACGCTCATCCAGTTGATGGGTCAAGAGAACACAAGTTACGAGGTTCTCTTGAAGGAGGGGCTTATCATAAAGAGATCTGATGGCAGCGAGGTCAAACTCAAGTTTACGGGGAAGAACTTATCCAAGGTCCTCCCGTTCACGCCCGAGAGGCTCTCTGAGCCCTATCTAGATCTATCCTCCATCAGGCTCAAGGAAGGGTATGAGAAGGACTTCGGAACTCTCAAGGTCAAGGTGATCTCCTTGGAGAATGTGCAGACACCAGCAGGCCTCTTTCCTTGTTTCAAGGTGATAATCACGGGAAACACCGAAGACGGCCTCCCCTACAAGTCGACCGTCTACGTCACCCAGAGTAAGCCCAGATTTACCGTCTACTACATAACCAACATAATAGGGATAGAACAGACAGGATATCTTCTAGAAGCTAGGATACCGGAGGCGAAAGGCGCAATCTCCAGCCTCTACTACTGGCTGATACCCCTGTTCCTAGCAGCCGTCGCATTCCTGTTGATCAAGAAGAGGAAAAAGAGAGGCGGGTGAACACCGGGCTAGGCCCTAGGATTCTGATCCACCCTCACTTTCTATTTCTAGCCCTTCCTCCACGTCCCACTCACTCGATCTAGACAGTTCCAGTGCTGGTGTCTCTACGGGTCCTTCCGGTATAGCTCCCTGAGGCCTGAACATGAGCACCAGTATTATTATCAGCCCTATTATGATGTACTTCATGTAAGTCACATCGAACTCCACGCTTATGCCCAGCAGGCTGAAGAACGATGGCGATATGAACTGGTCCAGTGCAGTCATTATGAGGGTCCCCAAGATCACCCCCTTGTTGTTGGCCATTCCTCCCAGTATGACCATCGTGAGCACGAGGAACGTTATCAGCGGCTGAAAGTCATCCGCGACGACTCCCTGTATATAGAACGTCCTGAGGACCCCGGCTATCGCCGCGAGAGCGCTTCCTATTATCATGATCTCTCCTCTCACCCTAGGCACGACCTTGCCCAACGCCATGGCGGCGAGATCATCATCCCTCACAGCCTTCAGGAGCCTTCCGAACGGTGATTTGGCCAGCCTTTGAACATACACGTACGTTAATACGGCGAAGGCCACGACGATCAGGGCGTAAGCGATACTCCTAGTTCCTACGTCCTTTATGAAGGAGAGAGGATTAGCTATCCCGGTCAGGCCCGTGAGCGCGCAAACTATCCCTTCCTCGTTCCTAGCAATTATCCTGCCCATATCTCCGATGAATATCAGGGTTATGGCGAGGAAGTCCTCCTTCAACCTCAGAGCCGGATAAGAGGATGCGTAGCCGAACAGCCCACCCACTATCGCTCCTAGGATCAGCGAGGCCACGAATATAGCGACAGCCTCTAGGGGATGGGAGCTCAAGTACTCAGTCCTCAGCACCGATGCTTGACCCGAACAGTACCCTGCTTTTATTCCCGCCAGATAGTCCACGGTCCTGGCAGTCAGCACGCCAGCCATGTAGGCGCCGACCGATATGAAGAAGACGTGTCCGAAGTTGGGGATCCCCCCGTAACCGTACTCCATGTTCAGGCTCAGCGCAGCTATAAGGTAGATGGCGAAGAGCACTATGAACGACGTGAATATGGGCATGTATGAGAAGAGGAACTCGATCTGCATGTCATTCACCTCCTCCCTTTATCTTCTCCTTTACCCACTCTACTATGTCGAATCCGGCGAATCCCGTAGGCTTGATCAGGAGCACGATCACTATGATGACGAAGGATATCAGAGGCCTGTACGCTGTACTCACGTTGAAGTACGTGTTCATGAACGTGATCCCGAAGTTCTCCGCGAACCCGACTATCAGACCTCCGGCGATGGTTCCCCAGAAGCTCACCAGTCCTCCGAGAATTGAAGCTGCGAAGATCCTCAACAGCGCGTACCATCCTATCTCCGGAGTTATCACAGAGTACGCTGCCCAAAGTCCGCCCGCCACGCCGGTTATGCCCCCAGCTATGAACCACATCAACCTCCTGAGCGTGTATATCTTCACTCCGGATACCCTCGCCAGATCCTCGTTGTCTGCCATGGCCCTCAATGCCTTGCCCGGTTTGGTGTAGTGGAACATCAAGTGTAGAAGCACGACGCTTGCAATCGTAATCGGGAACACCCAGAGGTGGATCGTCGTGATCCCCGCCCTACCGAACCTGCCTATCAGCTCCACACTGGTCTTCGCTTGCACCGTTATGACCGCGTTCAGATCAGCGTACACGAAGAGCAGGTAACGGACTACGAGTCCTATGCCTATGCTCGCTACTAGGAGGAATAAGGGCTTAGAACCCCTCTTTATCATCGGCTTGAAGACGCCCTCATCCATGGCCACGGCCAGCAGCGCGGAGGCGATGAAGGCGGCTATGAGCGACTCTCCCAACCCGAAGCCCATCCAGTTAACTAGGAGCGCGGTCACATAACCCCCGACCGTCACCAGCTCGGCGTGGGCGAAGTTCGCTATCTTGGTAACCGAGAATGACATGGTGAGTCCCAGCGCCATAAGGGTGTACAAGCTGCCCAGCGTGAGGGAATTCATGAGAGGAATCGAGAGATCCATAACCATCACCTCTTCCCCAAGAATGCTTCAACGAACTTCTCATCAGCGAGCAGGTCCTTACCTGGACCCTTCATCACGATCCTTCCACTGGAGAACACGTAGCCCATGTCGCAGAAGCTCAACGCCCTCTTGGCGTGCTGTTCCACGAGTATGACGGTAACGCCTGAATTCACGATATCCCTTATCTTCATGAATATCTGAGTGACGACCTTGGGCGCAAGAGCCGCTGCGGGCTCGTCCAGTAGCAGAAGCTTGGGCCTCCCCATGAGCGCCATGGCCATAGCCAACATCTGCCTCTCTCCACCGCTGAGCGATCCTGCCTTCTGTTTCTGCCTCTCCCTCAGGATCGGGAAGATGTCAAGGATCTCCTCCATGTCTTTCTTGATCTCCTCCTTATCCTTCCTCGCGTACGCTCCCATCTCCAGATTCTCTTTCACCGTTAGGTTT
>JAMOVA010000105.1 GCA_027061785.1 Thermoproteota archaeon | reverse complement strand
TGGGAAGGCCCTCCAAGGTAATCGCCGCGAACCTCACCTTAGCCGCGTTCAGGGCGTCAGATGGGGACTTAGCTCTTTCCCTCAATTCCCTCCAAACGGAGGACAGCTTCCTTCCCTTAGCGACCAACCCGTCCAGCATTCCCTGCTCGGCTAGATCCTCCAACGACATGAAGCTGTAGACTAGGGTCTGGGCCTCGGACCTTATCTGCTTCAGATCAACTCCGCGGAGCAGTTTCTGAGGGACCTCTTGGAGGAGCATCACAGCGATCTCGACAGGTACGAGCCTAGGATCCTTCAACCGCTACCACCCCTATCTCACTGATCTCCACCTTGCCATCTCCATCATCGATCCAACTCAGGACGTATACTCCCTCTTTCAACAAGGGCATGTTCTCACTGAGCCATATTAAGGCAGCCCTAGTGCCATACCTAGTCACGCCCGCCGCGGTGATGTACATTCCCTCTCCAGCCTTGTGGATCCCGACTACCGCGAAGTCCCTGCGTCCATAGGACGCCCAGTAAGTCATGTTACCTACTTTAACTCCATAGAAGAGACCGTTCTTTCCCTTAACGAACTTTATCGGTTCGCCGTAGGATGGATTGACAGCCGGTCCTCCTAGTGTTATCCTATAAAGTCCTGACGCTTTTCCAAAAGCCTTGAACTTGCCTGAGAGATCCTTATTCATGTTAGTGTCTACATCGGGACCTGTCACCTCGAACGAGCCTGGAGAGAGGTGATCCTTGCGGTAAATGAGCCACCCTTTATCCGGTACCGCATCCATCAATCTAGTGACCACGCTGGCACTCAAGCCGAATTGTCCGTCGTGATCGACTATCTGCTTCCTTACTGGTCCAAGGTAGACATATGATTCGAATACATCTCCCACCGCTATTCCCTTCCTCCTGAGGGCCGGATTCATTACATAAACAGCTTTAGTGGGTAGCCTTTCCCACGTTCTGCCCGTGAGATTGCACCTGTAGAGGTAACCCTCCCACAACTCCGGGCCGTTGCTCCTGTTAAGGTCAGCGTCCACATATATGTTGAAGAATCTCTCCAATCTAGCCCCATAGCCCCTCAAATTACAGCCCAGTCCATCTACAGGTACTATCGCGAAGTAGATCCTGTAGAAATCATCCTTGACGTACAGCTCTTTGTAATCGGCCACCCTGTCTGCATCGCCAATGGGATCCAGTATTGTAGGGGCACCGTAGTCTCCCAGCTTGCCATCTATTTTCGCCGCCCCCTCCTTCTTCAGCTTGTAGGTTACCCAATCGAAGTCATCTCTCTCCACCATCCACAGGTACGCCTTGACCCCTAATTCTCCCTTAGGGAAGGCCGCCGTCACATTTGGAGTTGTTAGTACTACCTTTCCTCCCTCTAGCTTTGCCCAACAGGCAGCCGCGAGCGTCTCCCAGCTATTCTTAAGGGAATTATATCTGTCAACCGAGCAGGCCGTCCGATCGGGATTCACGGAGAACACTAACCTGTAGTCTGCTCCCTTGACGTCCCCCCTAGGTACGCCCTCTCCCTCAACTAGCCTGTCCAAATACACATTACCTATCACGGTGAAGTTCTCAGCTGAGGGGGTTCCGTAGAACTCGAAGGTGAGTGTGATATTACCGTTCCAAGATATGTGCATGGCCTTCACATCCAGCTGAGGTAATTGGGGTTCCTCCAGTGGATCGTACCATGTCAGGGTACCTTGAGCGCTCAGGTGGGGCAGGGGTATGAGCATCACTGCGAGTGTCATTACAATGAGCAATGACTTCCAGCTAGCTTTCGTGCTATCACCCAAGTTCAGGCAGACACTAGCATGAAAAAGTTTGATATAGGAGGAAGCGAATTACCTTCATGCTGCAGGCTAATTCGGCGAGGGGTGGCTTTGGATCTGGAGGAGGCCAGGGAGAGGTTAAAGGGGGTGACCCCCGAGAAAGCGATTCCGCTCAAGGTAATTGGAGAGGTATCGTACTACCTGTTCGAGGGAGGAGTATTGGCTGTCAGTAGATCCGAGGATAGAGATCTCCCGTACATCAGGGCTAGAACAAAAGTCATCCCATTTGACGAACTCCCCGATTTCCTGAGAAAGGAGGTGGAGGAATGGTTAAAGGGATGAAGCGGACTCCCCTCCTCCTGTTCCTGATCGTCCCGCTGGCCCTCTACCTCTACGCCTATTTCAGGACTCCCCTGCTTCCCCTAATAGATGGGCCCTACTACTCCGCCCAAGTGAGTTGGATAGCCCGCTACTGGACCCTCAGACATCCAGACCCTCCACTGACCTTCTACCTGCTGCTTCCCTTCTACTTCGCTACTGGAGATAATATCTTGGCGGTGAAGGTGGGGGTCCCAATAATATCCTCGCTCATGTTCATTCCGGCCTTCCTGTACTTCAGGGAAGTGGATGGAGACGATGAAGCGGCAGTCCTAGGGGCTTTAGCACTGACCACCTCCTACTACACCGTTAGACTGGTTACCGATTTCGTGAAGAACGCCTTCGGTCTCATATGGGTATTCTCCTGGCTCTTCTTCGCGTTAAGGTACGGGAGAGGGGGGAAGTTGAGGGATCTGGCAGGTGCGACGATCTCAGTTCTCTTGGTCATGCTCACCCACATCTTGGATTTCGGGTTCACGGTGGGCCTCTCCATTTTCTACGCTTTGTTGAGGAGGGACAGGAGGGCAATAACCCTTGCCTCAATAAGCTCGGCCTTCCTCGCTTTGGCCTTTCTCCAGCCCTGGATAGTCGGGGGTGATGTGTCCAAAGGGGTGGCTCTCGTGGAACAGGTGGCTGAGGGAGATGTGGGGCCCTCGGGTCTCCTGGATTTGGTGCCCTTGGTGTCCTCCCTTCTCCTCCTCTGGTCTTGGTACAAAAACAAGGAGCCAATGCACGGCTCCCTAGGTCTCGTCTCGCTGCTGTTCAGTCTTCCCATCTACGGAAGAGGGTGGGTAATGAGGTTTCGCAACTTGGGGGGCATACCCCTGTCAGCCGTGCTCTCCAGAGGGAAGGCCGAGGCTAAGGGAGGTAGGATACTCGCCCTCCTGGCGCTGGTGCTCGTGGCCTCCTCGGGATTCACCCTCGCCTCCACGGTGAGGCCCACGGTGGACATGGCCACATTCAACGAGATGAAGTACATCCTAGATAGGTATCGCTATCCTATTTTTGTCCCCGATGTGAAGATCAGGTACTGGGCGGAGACCCTCAGTTTCGACGTGACATCCACGCCTGAAGGGGCCAGTTACATGCTGATATGTCAGCCCACCCATCCGGGACCCCCAGCGAAGGGCGCAGCGCTCCCATCAAAGGCTGAAGCCCTAATTAGGAGGCTGAGAGCCCAGCCCGTGTTTCAGGGGGAGAGATGCACCCTCTTCAAAATGAGGGGGAGGTGAGGTTTATTTGAGCAGCTCCTCCTCGTATCTCCTCAGGTGATTCACCGCCTCCTTCACATCGCTGAACCTCTTGGCCACCTCTTCTACATCTTCTCTGCCTATCTCCTCCCTTCCTTTGGCCCTGACCCTCACACCCGCTATTCCGAGTATCTGAACGGCATATCTGAGGGACTTCTCGGCGCCCAGCTCCATTAGAAGTTCGAGGGCGTCGTCACTCAGCTGCACCCCCTCCTCCTTAGACCTTATCCTGAGTATCTGGCCTATTTCCTCCTTGCTGTACTTGTCAGTGGTTATTATCACGAGCCTGTCCAGTAAGTCAAGGGGCATACCGAAGGGAGCCTCTATCTCTGTTCCCCTGATCTTGGTGATTCCCCTGTTGGTGGCCATCACTATGATGGGTACGAGCTCGCTCTCCATGGCCCTGGAAATGAAGCTCAGGGCCTCTATATCCATCAAGTGAGCGTCGTCGATGAACATCACTCCCGGCACTATCTCAGCCCTGCCCATCTCGACCCATTCCTTCACCTGCTGATCCACGGTGGCCCTCACCTCGGGATCTATTTCCTTCTCCTCGACCCCGAAGAGTAAGGAGAACAGACCGCCACCGCTCCTCCTCCTAGCCACCATCCTGTCCAGATCGTCCAATGTGAGTACGTACACGAACTCCTTCTCCTTGAGGACCGGTCCATCCGGCCTCGGCACGAGCTGTTCAGCCTCCAGATCGTATGAGAACGATTCGGTGGATCTGCCGACCTTGGAGACCCTACCGTCCTTCGCATCTATCATTATCACGTCTCCCTCAGTGATCCCGAACTCCACGAGCTGTCTAGCCACGTTCGGTCCGACCCTTATCCTCTTCTCCTCCTCCGTGGTCTTCAGGGTTATCACGGCCTCCTGGGGGACCTTCACGAAGGGATTGTAGGGGCTGGATCCCATCTTGATGTCCAGCTCCTTGACCTCTCCCTCGTAGACCTTCCTCAGATCCCTGACCTTGACGCCTATGGCCTTCCTCATCGCCTCCATCAGCACCTCGGTCTTCTTCCTCTCGGTGCTGTATATCTCCGACCCGCTCAGCTGAATGAACGGGACGTCCTCTCCCAGCTCCCTAGCCATGGCTACAGCTATGGCAGTCTTCCCGGTGCCGGGAGGGCCTGCAAGCAGCACCGCCTTCCCACTCAGCTTCCCCTCCTTTGCCATCATCACGACCAGACCGGCCGCCTCCCTAGCCCTAGTCTGTCCAACCAGCCCGTCCGCCACCGGTTTTGCCCTGCCGTTCTCGTCCAATCCGAGGCCCTTTATGTGGCTGTGTGCCCCTATCCTCTCCATCCTCAGCTCTCCGCCTATCTCCTCTATCTCGACCATGTTCTCCCCCAGAGGGGGAAAGAAAATTCAGGATTTTAACATTTATTGGTTCAGCTCGATCTGGTCACCATCCAGAGCACTAGGCCGACCACCAGCGCGCCGATGAAGGCGATGAGGAGGAAGAGCCAAGCCGGCATCTGCTCCTCTTGAACCTCGGATTCCGGTAATGTGGTGCTCTCAACCTGGGAGGTGACCGTGGGTGCAGCAGACGTGGCTTGAGGTGTGGTCTGCTGAGTTCGCGGGGCCTCTACTCCTTCCTGGGATACTATCACGGACACTCCGAGCGGAGCCGAATAGGTAGACTCGCCCACCACGTAAGTCATGTTTATCCTGAGGGTGTAGGTGCCCGGTCTGAAGTTCGAGGGGATTGCAAGCTCCATCCTGATCTCCTTCGTCTCGTTAACTCTCAGGTCTCCGATTGACCCTCTGACCACGAAATTCCTCACCCTGGTCATGCGCTCGGCGTAAATGGGGAAGGGGGCCTCTATCTCAATTCTCACATTGCTCATGTTGACGGGAGATCTGTTCTCTATGAAGAGGGAAACCCTTTTCGTCTCTCCCCTCTTCAAGGTGGCTAAGGGATCGGGCCTGACCGTTATCATCCCTTTGATGGCTATGACCTCGGCGGATATCTCCGCTACCTTTATTCCCCCCTTGTAGATCTCGGCGTAGAGTTCGTGTTTGCCCGGGGTAAGTGGTTTTATGGTGACTTTGTAGCATCCAACCTCGTCAGCCGCTCCCTCATCGACGAAGACGTTGTCGACGTAGAGCTTGGCCTTCAGACCAGCAGCCAGCGCCGAAGGCAGGCATACGGTTCCAGTGACTGGCAAGTTCGCTGGGACATAGATTGGAACCCTAGCTTTAATTGGGATGGCTTCCGATGGCGCTAAAGATATGGCGAGCAGCATGATTAGGGGTATGGCCGCGACTTCTATCTTCATCGATTCCGAGATAGGGGGAAAGCGTAATAAACACCATACGACAGTAGTCTCAAAAAGCCCCGCCTCCATACTGCGGTCTGACTGTGAGGGTGTCTACCATTGGCTGACGGTAGGGTCTACGTCGCGGCAGCGGCATTCCTATGGGGGACAATAGGAATCGCCACGAAAATCGCCTTGTCAGCTGGAGCGGGCCCGGCATCCATCAGCGCTTTCAGAGCGGCTGTTAGCGCTATTCTCGCCCTAATAATCCTTCGAAGGAGGGTCTTTGACAGGAATCTAATCCTCCTAGGTCTACTGTTCACGGGTCCACTATTCCTCACCTACATGTTCAGCGTCATGCTCTCGGGTATGGGAATAGCGGCTGTTCTCCTTTATACGGCTCCAGCGATCGTCGTCTTATTCGCTTACGTGTTCTTAGGCGAGAGGATAACCGGGAGGAAGGTAATCGCGCTGCTCTTGGCTGGCGTGGGCGCCTTCATGACCCAGCTCCCGAATATAGGCAATCCAAACCTAGGCGGGATCCTCTTCGGACTGGGAAGCAGTCTGGCCTACTCGGGGATAATTCTGATGGCGAGAAAACTGATGACCTCCGGATATTCCGCCCTAGAGGTCGGGTTAGGGCCTCAACCCTGGTCGGCGCTTGAGCTGGCCCCGTTCCTCTTCCTAGATAGGTACGAGCTGAACCCACCTTTCTTGGCGTCCGTGCTCTACCTGGGAATCTTCACGTCCTTCCTGGCCTACTACCTGCACGCCAAGGGGGTTGGTGAGGTGGAGGCTGGAACCGCTGGTATAGTATCCAACGTGGAACCGGCATCCGCAGTAGCCTTGGGTCTGCTTATGGGTGAAAATCTAGGTGTAGAGGGGCTGGTGGGATCAGCCCTCGTAATAATGGGCGCGATCCTGGCGGGATGATCAGCCGGTTAACTCCCTGAGCCTCTCCACGAGCTCATATATGTCCTCTATCATGGAAACAGCTAGAGGTACTCTCATGGTGGAAGCCAGCTTCATGCCAAGCTTATCCACGTTATCCGGCTGAGGTCCGTGGAGGACCACCAAGCTGGGCCTTATATCTATGACCTTGAGGGCCACCATCGGGCTCCTGCCAGCCGATACTTTCGTGAAGATGAGGGCCCTCTCGGTGGAGGTGCCGAAGAGTCTCATGAAGTCGGATCCGCTCAGGCTGAGTATGGCCTTAATGCTATCTATGACGGTATATCCGTGGATGTAGGTGGGCTGCGGGGCCTCCACAACTATCCTACCCTCTATGACCTCCAAGAACTTCTCCAACTCTATGGGGAGGGTGAACTCGCTCATGTCTATGACACTCGAGAGGAGGGGGATCATCCCGGTCGTTCTAACCAAGGTCCTGATTACGGCCCCTCCCTTCTTCTCATCCTCATCGAGGAGGGTCATTATGAACCTTCTGAGTACGAGGGATCCCGGACTCTTCCTCCTGCTTGACTCGTAGTCCGAAACTACGGATGCGGATACCCCCAGCAGCCTAGCCAACTCGCTTTGCTTAATGCCGAAATACTCCCTCCACTTCCTCATGGCCAGCCCTATGTTTTGGCTGAAAAGGATATCTCCAGCTATCTTCTTAGCCACGATCTCCTTTAGGATCCTTCTGTGATATGTTGAAAGCAGTTCCCTATCGAGTTCCTCCTCGACCTCCATCATCACCACTTACGTCGAAAGGGACAATTGAGAGATAAAAAGGCTTCGCCTATCAACGATTAGGGGTCCGGATCCAGACCCTCAGAGGAGATCACTCCCTTGATTACTCCTATGAATTCCGGATCCCTGTGCTCTACAACCCTGAAAGTTCTCTCATCTTCTGATATGATGGCTGCAGCGATATGATAGCACAATTTCCTCTTACCCCTGATTACGACGTTCAGGTAGTAGTCCAAGCAGGAACATGCTAGATCCCCCATAACCAGATGAAGGCCCGTTGGTCCCTTGACCACGTATACGTACCTGCCGCTGGGCTTGAAGACGTGCTTCTCGACTCCACCCCTCAGAGCGGACTTGAGCGCCTTGAGCGCGCTGCCCCACGGTAGCTGGTTCAGCATCTCATACCTTTTAAGTCCCTCACTACACTCCTCCACGATGGAACCCATATGGGGGAGCCCGGCCCTAGAGATAAAGGTTGGCGGGGAAAGGTGGATCCTCATAGCCGATCTCCACTTGGGATTCGAGCTGGAGCTCGCCAAGGAGGGGGTTTACATACCCGATAGAACAGAGCACCTAGCCAGGAAACTCCTCTCCCTGGGGCCAGCTGATGGTCTGGTCATCGCAGGGGATTTGAAGCACTCCATTGGCCTCTCCTCCGGATTCAGGGTGAGGAGGTTCCTCGAGGAGATCTCTGCTGCCTTTCCCAATATCATCCTCACAGTCGGGAATCACGATGGAGGTATAGTGAGCGTGGTCGGGGACTCCTGTGAGGTCAGGGGACCTAGGGGCATCCCCTTGGGTGAGGTATGGGTGTTCCACGGTCACGCCCTTCCCCCACCCGAATCCTCTGAGTACGAGTTCGGGGTGATGGGGCATGTCCACCCAGCCATCCCGATCAAGGGCCTCGGTAAGGTACCTGTTTGGTTGATAGCCGAGACTACCTGCGACTACCTCCCACGTACATTGGTGGTGGTTCCCGCTTTCAACGACATGCTGGGTTATGGAGACCTGCTTAGGATGAGGGAGAGGGGTCCCGTGTTCCCCAAGTGTATAGACCCGGAGGCGACGGACGTGCTCACGCTGGAAGGCGGCTACCTGGGAACCCTCTCCTACCTCTCCAGAGAGAAGGGTTTATTATCACTCACCTGACGGGAACCGAAAGGGAAACTGTTGAGCGAGTGGGATGTCGTCATAGTAGGCGCGGGACCTACAGGTCTCTTCGCTGCCATGGAGATAAAGAGGCTGGTTCCGGAGTCCAGCGTCCTCGTGATCGAACTTGGTAAGGATTTAGAGGGTAGGAAGTGCCCCTTGAAGAGTGTGGGGAAGTGCCTGGCCTGCCCAGTCTGCGACATAGTGTCGGGATTCGGAGGGGCCGGGACCTTCAGCGACGGTAAGCTCAACCTCACCAAGGATATAGGTGGGGACTTAGCCAGTATCATAGGCGAGAAGGCAGTATGGGAGCTGATAGACTACGTGGACAAGGTCTTCTTGGATTTGGGAGCCCCAAAGAAGGTGTATGGTGAGGACAGAGAGGCCATTGAGAGGTTGAAGAGCAAGGCCCTGAGGGCCGGGCTCCTGCTGATCCCCTTCAGGATAAGGCACATGGGGAGTGACGGTGGGTACAGAGTCCTCATGAACTTCAGGAAGAGGCTTCTGGAGATGGGGGTCGTCTTCAGATTCGGCATCGCGGCCGATAGTATTCTCGTGGAGGACGGGAAGGTCAGGGGGGTGAAGCTGTCCAACGGTGAGGAGCTCCTCTCCAAGTACGTGGTGGTGGCCCCAGGCAGAGTAGGTGCTAGTTGGCTCGTCAGAGAGGCGAGGCGGCTAGGGATAAAGGTCGAGGGAGGGAAGGTGGATCTGGGCGTCAGGGTGGAGGTACCCTACGAGGTCATGGAGGAGTTCACTGAGGTCCTATACGAGCCGAAGCTGATCTACTACAGTGAGACCTTCGATGATAGAGTGAGGGTCTTCTGCGTCAACCCCGGGGGGGAGGTGGTCACCGAATCTTATTGGGGAATTGTAACCGTGAATGGAGTGGCGAGAGAGGACTACAAAACTGATAACACGAACTTCGCAGTTCTAGTCACGACTCAGTTCACGGAGCCCTACAAGGACACCATATCTTACGCCCTCAGCATAGCCAGGATGGCCAACAACATAGCGGGCAATCAACCCATCATCCAGAGGTTCGGCGATCTCAAGAGGGGAAGGAGATCCACCCCATCCAGGTTGAGCCGCAGCATAGTGAAACCCACACTTCCATCGGCCGTTCCCGGAGATTTAAGCTTCGTCCTTCCCTACCGCTATTTGAAGGACATACTGGAGATGCTGCAGGCCATGAACGAGATAATGCCGGGGATAGCGTCGGACCACACCCTCCTCTATGGCATAGAGGTCAAGCTCCACACGGCCAGACTGGATCTCAAGGAGAACTTGGAGACCAAGGCTGTTGAAGGGCTTTACGCAGGTGGCGATGGCGCTGGCGTCTCTAGGGGATTGGTCCAGGCATCTGCCTCGGGAGTGTGGATCGGGAGGGACATTGCCAAGAGACTCTCGTGAGAGGGGGTATGATCCCCTCGTCCTCTCGAGAATCGTCGAGGAGAAGGTGACTAAGCCCTCATTGGAGGGTCAACTCAGGAGATACTACAGGTTCCGTCCTTCCAGATTTTACGGCGGCATCTTCACTGCTGACGCGGTTGGATGCAACCTGAGATGCATCTTTTGCTGGAGCTTCCGTCATGTCGTCAATACGGAATCGGGAAGGTTCTACTCAGCCAGGGAAGTGGCTAAAATCCTAATGGAAGGTGCTAAGAGGCGTGGATTCTCGAAGGTGAGGGTCAGCGGTGCTGAGCCGACCATAGGGAGGGACCACCTCATCGAACTAATTGAGGAGTTGGAGGGGAGTGGTCTGCTCTTCATACTTGAGACTAATGCCATCCTCCTATCAGATAAGGAGTATGCCAGGGATCTGGCGAGAGATCACGTCCACGTGAGGGTGTCTCTGAAGGGGACGACTCCTGAGCAGTTCTCCATACTGACGGGCGCCAGGAAGGAGGGCTTTCACCTTCAGCTGGCTGGGTTGAGGAACCTGTTGGAGAGCGGTGTAAGCGTACACGTATCGGCAGTGATCAGCTTTTCAAAGGAGGAAGAAGTCTCTCAACTTCTGGAGAGGCTGAGGGAGATAGATCCAACTCTAGTGAGGGATTTCGAGCCCGAACTAGTGGTTTTGTATCCCAGCGTCAGGGAGAGGTTAAGAAAGGCAAGGATAACTCCGGAAATCGCCGTTATGCCGGATGGTTCGTTAGTTAGTGGGAAAATTTGAAGAAAGAGACTGGCCTAGATATTGTTTATTAGTTATACGTTCTTTTTATATCGTAGGGTCAAATTGCCGCTAGGGATGAGAGAGGAAAGGGCTTTCAGAAGAGCATATATTCGCTACTTGAGAACGCTGGAAGAGATGAACTTCGAGGATCCAGAGGACATAGCTTCCGTATTAGCAGCCGCAGAGCTTCTTATCTCTTTAAAGAGGGCAAAGATCAGGGCGTAGGTCCCCAGGCGAGTAGGTCGTTTAAACCTCTCGGCTTCAATCCTCTAGGGGGTTTTCCGAGCTCGAAGCTCATCCTGACCAGAAGCTCGCCTCTCTCCTTGGATACCTCTAAGGCCACTCTTCTTGCCTTAAGATCTCTCCTCATCTTCGATAAAGCGCTAGCGAAATCTCCTTCTGGTGCCTTGAGTATGACCTCCACCTGTCCCCTGTCTATTCTCCAGTAGAGGACTTTGAATCCCATAGATTCGAGCGAGAAAATAGATGATTCGACCAAGCTGGCCATATCTACCTCCATGAATATCTGAAGCGAGGGATATGTAAACATGATTGCCTAAAACGTTCTAGAACGTTTCAATACGTTCCAAAAAGAAGGAGAGAGGGTTCCATCGCGTGGAGAGCTCAGAACTTGGCCTTTATCTCCTCCGCCGCCTTCTTGGCCTTACTCAGCACATCGGTGTAGAGGTTGTTGCCGTGAGAATCTATGGCGACCATAGTAGGACCGAAGTTCTCGACTTCCACGACCCACATCGCCTCGGGCGTACCCAGATCCAGCCAATGGACGTCAACTACCCTCTTCACCGCACTGGTAGCCACGGCTGAAGTGCCGCCTGGATAGGCCAGGTAGGCGGCGCCGTACTCCTTCATTGCCTGCGTGGTCTTCTCGAACATCCCGCCCTTACCTATTATCAGCCTGACCTTGAACTCCCTGATGAAGTCCGCCTCGACGCTCTCCATTCTGGCGCTGGTCGTCGGACCGAACCCGAATATCTTCCATTCACCGTCTATCTTCTTGACTATGGGGCCGCAGTGATAGAGAGCCATTCCCTCCAAGTTAACCGGGACCTTGTCCTTCTCGCCCTTGGCTGCGAGCTCCAAGGCCCTCCTGTGTACCTGATCCCTTCCGGTTATGATTATTCCATCTAGGTAGACGATATCACCAACTTTGAGCTTCCTAACATCCTCCTCAGATACGGGAGTCTTCAACCTGTACTCGGCCATAAGATTCACCTCCTCACGGGGGAACCAGCAACCTCATGTTCCCGTTGCTGTCAAACACTGCCTCGGACCTCCTGAATGCCCAGCACTGGGTGTTTATTCCAACGGGAAGGCTGGCTGGATGCTTGTGGGCCCATTCTATCTTGACGCCCAGAGCGTAGGTCTTTCCTCCTAAGCCCATCGGTCCCAACCCGAGGGAGTTTATCTTCTCCAGCAGCTCCTGCTCTATCTCAGCCAGCTTGGGATCAGGGTTGGGCTCGTCCAGCCTCCTGAAGGTCGCCTTCTTCGCGAGCTTCAGCGCCATGTCCGCGCTGCCACCCACACCGACGCCCACTACTATGGGCGGACAGGGCTTCGGACCGGCATCAATCATCGCATCTATAACTGCCCTCTTTATCCCCTTCAAGCCCAGAACAGGGCTCAGCATGTAAAGCTTGGACGTGTTCTCACTCCCTCCCCCCTTAGCGAGGTAGATTACCTTCATCTCGGAGCCAGGAACCAGCTCCAAGTGAATTATCGGCACGTACCTCCCGGTGTTATCACCGGAGTTCTTGTAGGTCCACGGATCAACTGCATTGGGCCTGAGGGGGATCTCGCTGGTGGCGGTCCTGACCGCCTCCTCTATCAGGGATCTGAGCTCGGATTTCAGCGGGAAGTCCTCTCCTAGCTCGATGAAGAAGGTTGGAGTCCCGGTATCCTGGCACATAGGTAGCTTGGTCTTCCCAGAGACCTCTATGTTCCTGAGGATCGCCTCCAAGTTGGCCCTAGCGACGGGGTTATCCTCAATCTCATATGCCCTCTGAAGAGCTTCCTTTACATCTCTCGGGACGTTAAAAGCGGCTTCCCTCATCATGGTCACTATACCACTCTTGATAGATTCCTTCAAATCCGGCATAGGGGAAACCCCCGCCAAAGGAGCGGGAGGTAAATTATTTAACACTTTATGAACGCTATCGTGCCCCTAGGAAGGAAAAATGGTGGGGAAAGATCTTTTCTAGGAGAGATAATCCCTCAGAAGAGATCCCAGTTTCCTTATACCCTCCTCAATGACCTCAGGCTCCATGTAGGAGTAGCTCAGTCTCAGGGCATTGGTCGGGCTGTTGGATGCGTCCACCAAGTCGCCACTTTCAGGGTGGAATAGGTATCCCTTGAGCGGGTAGAAAGCCTGTCCGGGAACGTACAGAATGTCGTTGGGTATGGCCACCTCCTCCAAGAATTTCTTGGAGTCGAAGTCCTTCTTTGGAGCTTCCCACCAGATGAAGAACCCACCAGTGGGGTCGGTCCTCTCGCCACCCGGGAAGTCCTCATCTATCGCCTTGGCCATGGCCTCGTACCTCTTCCTGTAGCCCTCCCTAACCTTCTCTATGAACTGCGCGAAGTACTTCTCGTAGTACACCTTGGCGATCTTCTGGGTTATGGTGGGGGTACAGAGGTCGTTGTAGCCCTTGGCCTTAACTACCTCCTCTCTCACCTCAGGGGGCATGAGGTTGTATCCGACCCTGAGTACCGCGACTTCCTTGCTGGTGGTCCTCATGTATATGACGGTGCTCCCATCCTCGTCGAAGGCCCTTATAGGCTTGAGCCTTTCTCCCCTGAACTGTATCTCTCTGTAGGCCGCATCCTCTACCAGATAAATCCCCTTATCCTTTGCTACATCTAGGAGCGCCTTCCTCCTGTTCTCCGGCATCGTCGTCCCAGAGGGGTTATCGGAGTCTGCAACTACGTATATGAGCTTAGGTTTCTTCCCGAACTTGTTGATGGCCTTGTCTATGGCCTTGTCCACGTACTCCGGGATCATTCCCTGCTTATCCCCGGGGACGGCTATTACCTGCCCCCTGAACTTGGTGACCACGTTCACGAATCCCAAGTAGACTGGAGCAGGGACTATCACGAGATCGTCAGGGTTGAGCAGGACATCGAGTAACAGGTGGATTGCCTGCTGTGAGCCCGTGGTTATCAGGACATCCTTCCATCCCTCCTCGGGATCCAAGTCTATGCCGTCCCTCTCTCTCATCATGTTGGCCATTACCTTCCTTACCTCGGGAAGGCCGTCGGTCGGCCCGTAATTGTAGTCCTCTATCACCTCTACCTCCTTGCCGGAGAATATGCTCTCCAGCTCGTGGAGCGCCAGCGTGTTCAATATCATAGGGAATGCGCCGAGGGGAAGTACCCCGGGCTTGCCCCCGGCGAAGTAGTACTTAACCTTGAATTTAAGGAGTCTCCTTATCTCGGACTCCGGAATGAGCTTGGTCCAGACTGCGAACTCCACCTTGGGCCCTGCCAATAGATCACCCTCCTATACAACCGCGGAAAAATTTAACAGTTGTTGGGAGGATCGGTTCGTGGATCGAGCATTTTGGTTAATCCAATTGACACTAATAAATAGAAAGAAGGGGGTTCTACCTCCTCCCTCTCAGGAGGTACAGAATAAGGGCCAGTATTATCGCTATCATGACGACTAGGAGAGCGATAGTAAGCGTGTTTCCGCTTCCTTTCTCAGTTCTCTCTACAACTTTGGTGATCGTTACTGGTGAGGTGCTTATCGTCTCAGTGGGAGGTTTCTGCGTTATCGGTGTTGAAGTCCGCGTGGAAGTAGTCGTTAAGGGGGCTTGCGATTCGGTCGTCGTTTCAACTATCGTTGGAGTCGGTGAAGTAGTAGTCTGTTGCGTCTCGGTCGCTGTTTCACTTGTAGTCGGTGTGGACGTCTCACCCTTGACGTAGACGGTAAGATAAGCCTTCCCATATTCAACCACCTTTGAACTGTAGCTGCCGGTATCCGGATAGAACTCTATGACGTACTTGCCGGGTGTGGCGTATTCCCAAGCGGTCACCTTTACATTAGTGGAGAACCCGGGTTTTCTGTCGAAGTCGGAGATCTCTATCTTCAGCGGGCCCACTTTAACACCTGGAGCCTCTACAACACGATAAGACAGGCCAACTGGTCCGGCAAATGACCCGCTCTCTGTCACCGTAACTGTCTGAGACTCACCCCTCTCCAGCGATATCTCTTGGTTGGAGATGGATATCACTGCGGTGGGTTTAACGAACTCCACGTAGAGGGTCGGGGCATACTTGGACTTCAGTTCTCTCTCGGCTCCCTCCTTGCTGTAGAAGTCTACGTAAAGCTTCATCGTACTGGAGGACCCGAAGTCGGAGACGCTCACTTTACCAACATAGGGTCTTATAATGATTCCATAGTCCTCAATTTCGCCTTCTAGAACTCTCTTAACGTAATTTGTAATCAGGAAGCCGACTGAACTGCCTTCCTGTAATGATTCATCTACTCTCACCTTCACCTCATATTCAGGCTCAGCATAACCTCCAGGGGTCTTCCATAGGGCCTTACTGGTCCTGTGAAGCCACGTAGTTTCAGAGTCATTGAACTCCTGTCTGAGCACATAGAGGAGCAGTTCTAAGCCCTTATCCGGAGGATTCTTGACATACAGCCAAAGTCTAGCCTGCTTTATTTTGGCACCGGGTGGGATCTCAGAAAGGTTGAACTTCAGTAGAGAGCTATAAGGACCTCCTAAGACTACCTTATAGGCTACATGAGAGATGATATGTGGATCTACGACCTTATAAGCCTCTATCCCAACTCTCAACTCGCTCTCATTGAATGGTTTGCAGTTTGTACATTCCTTGTGAATGTAAGTATCGCTGATGGGCTTTAGGTACATCTTGGCATCTCCGGGAGAAGCAGATGCGAGTCCAATCGGGATTATCAATATGATAAAAATTTGAACTGCAACTATCAGGCGTCTTGGACTCATACTCATACAACACTCCGATTAAGAGAAGGCGGGTGAGCTTCTTTAAATTAACTGTTAACTAAACCAAGGAGTGATCTCAATTTGCTGACCCAGAAATCTCCGCAGGTATAAAGGTGGTGAGGATGAAATATCTCGTTTCTACTGGTCAGTCTGATTGAAACTCTGTCTCACAAGAGGTACGAGGATATATGAGATGAGCTAGGTGTTTAGACTATCGTAGTACCGTGTAGAAAAGTTGTAGAAGAGGCAGGTTACCATCTAGGCCTGCCCCTGTAACTGCTGTCCCTGTTGTAACCCCCGTAGCTCCTTCTCCTCCTAGGAGGTCTGTAGTCCTCGGGGGCCTCCGGAACATCCTCCGGGATCTGATCCGCTGGGACAACATCGGAGTCCTCGGCCTCGGCTATGCTGCCGAGGTTCCCTAGGTTGAGCTGGACCTTCCCCCTGTAAACGGTGGTGAAGGCGTTCTGGAGCTCAACAACCTGTCCCTCGGACAGCTTACCTGCGTGGTCTCCCCAAAGGGTCAGGGTGACCCTGCCGGTCTCATCACCGACAGTGGCCTCCGAAAGAGTTCGGGGGCCCTTCCTAGTCTCTACAACGCGGGGTTCGCCCGCTTCGATGACCCGGACCTTCACGTTGACGCTATTATCTCCGGGTCTTAGCTCGGATACTTTCTTGCTGGTCGACATACTACTCGCCTCAAGAGGCGTTGGCCTAGTTCCTCTGATGGCTTTATAAACATTCCCATCAGTCGAATATTCCATTTGCTGGAATATTTTTTCGCATACGGGCTACCCGGCCCCAGAGAGCTAACATCAATACTTTTTCCTAAAAAAATAATTGATATATACGGGGAATTATTTCCATGTATTTTATATATACCGTGTGTCATGGAAAAATAGAAAGTGTTTTATTCTGCATCAGTTCTATATTATGTATTGGACCATGTATGGAGGAGCGGGCGAGTGGTGTAGAGGTTAATGATTTAGTGTATTTCTTGAGGAGGCTCCTCGGTAATCCCTTAACTAGGTCCGTAATAAGGAGATTGGGACCTCCTAAGAGCATAGTGAAATTGTTAGGGATATATGCGGGAGTGGAGGAACCCTCCAATCTGAAGGAGAAGACTCTTTCCTCCACGCTAACTCTCTTACTCTCAAAAGCAGCGTCTAGGTTCGGTGTGAAGGAGGAATCCCTCAAAAATGGATTGAAGGACGCCTATATGAGGAGAGGTGTGGCAAATGTCCTACTGGGAATCGCCTACTATGGTATAACCAGACCCCAGAGGCTCTATGCTCCCTTCATGGTAGTTTGGGACTTCACGAAGAGGTGCAATCTCAAGTGTAGGCACTGCTATGCAAACGCTGGGCCCTTTCCAGCACCTGATGAGCTTACTCTAGACCAGAAGCTCGAGGTACTCAGGCAGCTTGACGAGGCTGGAGTCGCTGCGATCTCTTTCTCTGGAGGTGAACCTCTTATGAGCCCTGATTTCTGGATTGTAGCCAAGAAGGCAGCTGAAACTGGAATGTATGTAAGCGTAGCGACTAATGGGACGCTGATAAGACCTGATGTTGCCAAGAGGTTGAAGCAGATAGGTGTTAGGTACGTCGAAGTGAGCCTAGATTCACCTTACCCTGAAGATCATGACAGATTTCGCGGGGTGAAGGGCGCCTGGGAGAGATCCGTCCAAGGCATTAAGAACGCGAAGAGCTCGGGTCTGGAAGTGGGCATCGCCACGACTGTCACCAAGATGAACTACAAGCAGCTTCCGGAGATGATAAGGCTGGCCGAGGAGCTTAAAGTCGATCGCTTCATTGCCTTCAACTTCATTCCCACCGGAAGGGGAAGGGAAATAGTTGAGATGGACCTGTCCCCCAAGGAGAGGTACGAGGTGCTTGAATTACTTTACAACGAACTGTCCTCTGGAAGGTTACAGGCCTTCTCAACAAGCCCCCTCTATGCTGTAGTCTCTCTGAAGGGAATTGATAAGGGAGGGAAGCTTGCTCCAACGCATTTCGCCGATCTGAGTATACCGGATGAGTACATGGCGGCAGGCTTTGCTCTCGGGGAGTTCTTAGGGGGATGCGGTGCGGGGAGGATATATTGCTCCATAGAGCATAATGGAGACATACAGCCGTGTGTCTTCATGCCGATTGTAGTTGGAAACGTCCTGAGAGATGGTTTCCTTAACGTATGGCAGAATAATGAGTTGTTCAACAAACTGAGGGATAGGGATTCCCATTACTGCTCATTCTGTCCCTACAAATATATATGCGGAGGTTGCAGGGCGAGAGCCTATGCCTATTATGGAGATCCCCTCGGTCCAGATCCCAGCTGTGAGTTCAACGAGAAACTCTGGGAAGAATTGGTCTCGGAGGTCAGATCTGCGCATCAAGTGAGGGTCATTGAGAGGTGATTCCAGAGACCATCAACGGAATTAGACCTCTAGTTACTCACTTACTTATTCTCGTTTTCATTTTTCACGATTTTCCACAGCTTAAGGAGGCGTGAAGTGGGTCCTCTATTCCTATCCTACTCGTACTCATCAAGAAGAGATTAAGAACCGATTCAAATATAGGGGACTCCGGATAATTTTGGATAAAAAGAGAGGAAAGGAGTTTAGGGCCAGATGCCCCTTATCTCCATGGCCTTAGCCACTCTGCCGACGGCGAGTACCAGAGCCGCGGTTCTCATGTCTATGTTCATTTCCTTGTGCTTGTTGTAGACATCCCTGAAGGCCTTGGTCATCTTGGCCCTGAGCTTCTGCCTGACGGTGTCTATGTCCCACCACTCCCTGGTCCTGGCCTGTACCCACTCGAAGTAGCTGACGGTCACACCACCGGCGTTGGCGAGGATGTCGGGTATTATGAGTACGCCCTTCTGGAACAGTATCTCGTCGGCCTCAGGCGTAGTCGGACCGTTAGCGGCCTCGGCCACTATCTTGGCCTTCACCTTGTCCGCATTCTCCTTGGTTATTACGTTCTCTATGGCAGCAGGGATCAGCACATCGACCTCGAGCTCGAGCAGCTTCTTGTTGCCCTCAGCAGGATCAGCTGCCAGAGGAGTGGAGCCAGGGAAGTCCTTCACGCTACCGGTCTTCTTCTTGTGCTCGAGCACAGCGTCAGGATCGAGACCGTCGGGGTTGTAGATCGCGCCCTTGGTGTCGCTCACAGCTACAACCTTCATGCCGAGCTCGTGCATGAACTTGGCGGAGAAGTAGCCAGCATTACCATATCCCTGTACAGCGGCGGTGGCCCCCTTCGGGTCTATACCGAGGACCTTGAGGGCTTCCTCAACGGTGTACTGCAGACCCCTAGCGGTGGCCTCCACCCTGCCCTCACTACCGCCTATCTCGAGCGGCTTGCCGGTGATTATGCCGGGCTCGGGGTAGCCCTTGAGCATGCTGTAGGTGTCCATTATCCAAGCCATCTCCCTCGGTGAGGTGTACACGTCGGGAGCGGGGATGTCAGCATCCACACTTATTATGGGGGAAATGGCGTAGGCATACCTCCTAGTGAGCCTCTCCAGCTCGGCGAGGCTGAGCTTGTGAGGATCTACCTGTATTCCTCCCTTGGCACCACCGTAGGGCACGTCCACCACGGCAGTCTTCCAAGTCATCCACATGGCTAGGGCCTTGACCTCGTTCACATCAGTGTTGGGGTGGTACCTTATACCTCCCTTGTGGGGCCCCCTTGCGTCGTTGTGCTGCACCCTCCACCCAGTGAAGACCTTTATGGATCCATCATCCATCTTGACGGGGAGGGCCACCTCAAGAACCCTCTTGGGCTTGGCCAAAACTGCATGTAGTCCGGGATCGAGATTCATAACCTTAGCAGCTTTCTCAAGCTGCTTAAGGGCAACTTCCCACGGATTAAGTTCCGTAGACATAGGATATCCCCCCTTGAAGGGTCGTGGATATGAGGGCCCGAAAGCTATTAAATATTAAGGTCTTTAACGTCACGATTCGAATTTCGCCTTTTGACATAAACCATTATCTGTGCACCCCATCCCATTGTCGAGATGAACGGCGTAGTGATAGCGTACGTATCACTGGTTACAGCTCTCTTCTCTCTCTGGATGCTATATGAAAGATTTGGCTTTAGGATGGTCTCTTTGGCAGTGCCTTTACTGGCCTCGTTCTCTGCTTTGGTCCCCGAGTTCATTCCGGTAATCATCGTAAGTTCTATAACGTCGTATTTAGTCAGTGAATTCGCTTATAAGAAGTTTCTGTTTTATGGAATGAGGGTATTCTTCCTGAGCAGTATCGTTAGTTCCCTCGTGATCTTCCTATTGATATGGAGAAACCTGAATCTGAGTTTTCTGCTCGCCTCAACACTTCCCGGCCTACTGGCTTACGATGTACACACCTCCAGGGAGCCCGCCCTAACGGCCCTCTTTTCGGCAATATTCTTTACAATACAGTGGGTTGGAACTTTGGCTTTAGTCAATTTTCTAAGCGCATGAGGTGATGGGTCGTGGGCTCTCCCCCATGGAAGATTGCCGGTACTAGGATAACCGTCCAAGGCACCAGAGGTAAAACCAGTTTGGCCTTATCGCTACACAGTGAAATAATTCGTAGAAATAAAAGCTCCTTCTGCAAGGTAACTGGGGCAGTTCCCCTTCTTTGCATAAACGAATCCTTAGTGAGGCTCAGAAGGGGTAAATATGCCAGACTCTACGAGAATCTGTTCGACATCCCAAAGTCCGACTTCTGTGTGTTGGAGAATCAAGGAATAACCCCCTATACCATGAAGGTCTTCAATGAGCTGTTTGTCAAGCCCAAGCTGATCGTGGTAACTAACGTTAGGCTCGACCATGTCGAGGATATGGGGAGAAGCAGAGAGAAAATAGCTAGGTCCATGGCTTCCTCCCTCAAGGGAGCTGAGATCGTATTCAGCGGCGAGGCTAATGGTCGTTTGAATGAGATATTGAGCAAGGGCGCAAAAAGGTTGATTGAAGTTAATTCGTTGGAGCCCGAGCTTCCGGGATCTGAAATCCCCTCTCTCATAGATGAGGTGCTGAAGTTCTTCGGGATGAGTGGTATAGATGTGCGATCCTACCTAGCGAGTATAAGGAGAAACCTCACTTGGAGGGAGTGGGAGGGTATCCTTTACTTCGATGCGTCCAAAGTGAATGACCCAGACAGCGCTTCTCTCCTCATAAAATGGCTGGGAAACGATCCATTTCTGTTCATTCAGCTTAGAAAGGATAGACCGGGTAGAACATGGGCTTTTCTCAAGATGGTAAGGGAGAGATGGGTTGATTTTTACGGAGTAGCTGTCGCTGGCGAATGGTCCGAGGAATTTGCCAAGAGGGTTGATGGAAGAAAGCTTCCAGACTCCTGTGATGGAGCAGACCTCCTCCTTAACATGATCCGGGATGGAGGTCACCCCCTGTTCATCACTGGAAACAGGAACGGAGGATTGGTGGGGTGCTTATTAGGCAAGCTGGGCGTTAGAGATGACCTACCTTCTATAACAGATATTAGACTGAAAATAAGATAGAAACGGAAAAGGAGAGGTAGGATGAAGCAGTAAATCACCGTGTTATCAATCGCCCTTGGCTAGTGAGGCCCTTATGCTTTCTATCTTCTTCTTAGACAAGGGCAGCTCTGGTTTCTCCGGCAATATTCCCTGCGGCCTGAAGAGAGCGATCGCTATTATTATAACTCCGATCAATAGATACTCCAGCCAATTCGGATTTATAGGTATGAATGTAGTCAGTTCGGTTTTGTAAGCGTAGATTAAGCTTCTGATGGTGGAGAAGACCAAGGTTCCGAGGACTATACCTAGGTTGTTCCCAGTACCGCCCAGCATCATGAACGCCCAAGGCCAGAAGGTCCAAGTGAGCCTGTTGTAAGTCAATGCTTTGAAACTGCCCGTGTAGAGGGTCCAGAGAGCGCCTCCCATTCCAGCTAAAGCACCTCCGATTATCAGAGTTTTTGCCCTGAGGCTCACTATGTCCTTTCCGTAGACCTTAGCCGCGAGCTCGTTGTCCCTCATCGCCTTGAGAGCCCTGCCGAAGGGCGATCTTGCCAGCCTCTGGACATAGATGTAGACTAGGATTGCAATTCCCAGTATTATGAACGTGCTGCTTAGGAACCTAACCTCACCGGTCCCCACAAACCTGAAGACATCCGGGACCACTATTCCAGCTGTTCCTCCAGCCAGTGGATCATAGTACATGCCCACGATCTGTAGCGCGTCGCCGAATGCAAGCAGAGTGATGCCCAAGTAAGCCTCCTTGAGCCTTATGGCCGGATAAGAGGCGAGATAGCCCATTATACCTCCCATCACAGCAGCAACGGCCAGGCTTAGGATGAGGGCGCCTATTGACAGTAGGGGACTTGATTCTAACGCTTTATTCAGCTCACCGACTATAATGAAGTTTTGATCTCCTACGTACTCTATCCCTGCTGGAAGTCCCATCATAGCTGCCATCATCCTGCCAGCTATAGCTCCAGCCCCTATGGCACCCGCTATAACGGCGAGCACCCTTCCGAACTGAGGTATTCCGGCGAATCCGGTTTCCAAGTTAAGGCTCAGGGTAACGATGAGGAAAACGGCCATGTTAACGAGGATGCTCAGCACAAGGGGATTATAGAGATATTCTAAGATTCCTTCCATCATAACCATCACCCTCCTACTTGGATTTGGACCTTGAGAGGATCCTCTTCCAGTTTATCCCTGCGAGGCCCTCTGGGTATATCAGAAGCGTGGCTGCCATTATGAGCAAAGGTATTATGGGCTCATACACTACTATGTTCCCTCCTAACACACTTCCCAGCCAGTTTATTATCAGTTTCTGGCTCATACCGATCAGGAATCCGCCTACTAGACCGCCGTATATTGAGTAGAGTCCTCCCACTATTGATGCGGCGAACTCTGGCACAATTACTGTATTGCCGACCGTTGGTGTACCGCTTATCACTAGGGAGAGTATGGCACCGCCCAATCCGGCCATGGCGCCGCCCATGAACCATGCAAATAGGTATATCGTCTCCGTATTTATTCCGAGTATCGAAGCTAGGGCTGGGTTCTCCACCGTTATTCTGAAAGCTATTCCGAACTTTGTCTTATTTAGCAGCAAGTAGAAGAAGATGGCCATCCCAACGACTATAGCAACTGAAATCACGGTTATTGCCTTGAAGGGGAACGTACCTATCTTCCCGAGGATTATATCCTCGGTGGTCAGGACTATTAACCTGGTGTTCACCTTGTACGTGGCGGTCAGGTAATCCGCGAATATATTGATGAATGCGAAGAAGGCGAGGTCCACGCCTAGCGTCGACATCATCAAGGTTACCATGTCGGCTCCACGCTTCAGGAGCCACCTGTTGACTAGTAAGTAGGTAACGATCCCCAAGAGGCCGGAGAACAGGAATGCTATTGGGAAGTAGATGTACGGATTCCCACCTAGAAGGACTTTGTACAAAGAGAAGACTATGTAGAAGCCCCACGCCGTCATTGATGCGTGAGCGAAGTTGAATGTGCCTGTAGTCATATATATTAGAGTGATCCCGGCGGCAGCTAAAGCTAGACCACCTGAGAAGCCTATGGCGGTCATAAGAATTTGCACTATCGGTCCAGCGAGAATCTGCATTAAGATCACCCCAACTTAACTCACTCTTCTCAACTCCTTCGGGATTGTTAAAAACATAATTGCCGCTGCCCCTAGGATGCTGTATTTAGGGTCGTTAGTGGAGATTATGAAATCTGAAGCCGTACTCTTTCGTCTGCTCTCGAACCTCTCTTAACATCACTTTGTGCCGGAGACTACATCTCTATTTTATACAATACGCCGTGTCCGGTGGCTTATTGATGATATCAGGCCATAATCATTTTAAAATAAAAGGGTTGATATGACCTTCAGCGGGGTTTAAACCCCGAGGTGGTGGAATATGTCAGACAAGACGGCGTACGCCCTCATGTTGATACTCCTACTCATAGGGATAGGCATCGGATGGGCGGCCGGTGGAGCAGGAGGCGGTGTTAAGACAGTCACTAAGACGGTAACTGCTGGAGCCCCCGGCGCGAAGACGGTTACGGTAACTCAGACGGTCAAGACTGGAACGGCCACTGGCGGACTCAAGGGTGAGATCCCAATAGGAGCCCTTTTGGCTCTCACCGGTGGTCTCTCCTCATACGGAGAGAACAGTAAGGCGGCCCTCGAGCTGGCAGAGAAGGAGATAAACGACTGGTTGGCTGCTAGAGGAGAAGCCTGGCGCATAAAGGTGTACTATGAGGACACCGCGACCGATCCCAAGACTGCCCTGGACAAGGTGCAGGCTCTCCACTCCAGGGGAGTCAAGATCTTCATAGGTCCTATGAGCAGTGCCGAGGTCAAGGAGCTCAAGAACTACGTCGATTCCAACAAGCTTCTCCTGATATCCCAGTCCTCCACCTCTCCGAGGTTGGCCATACCTGGCGACATGATATACAGGTACTGCCCCACCGACGAGATACAGGGTCCTGCCAGTGCTACGGCCCTCTATCAGCTGGGAGTCAGGTATTTGGTCCAAGTCTGGAGAGGTGATGAGTGGGGAACCGCTCTGGCTGAGAAGATAGACGAGGAGTTCGATAAGATCCTCAAGGCCCACGGTGAGACCGGTGAGATATGGGGAGCCAAGAACGGGAAGGGTATAAGGTATGATCCTCAGGCCACTGAGTTCTCCGCGGTCGTGTCTCAGCTTGATTCCATAGTAAGCCAGCTCATCCAGAAGTACGGAGCTGACAAAGTAGGCGTCTCCTTCATAGGATTCAACGAGTACGTGCAGTTTGCCGCGGTTGCCTCCCAGTATGAATCACTTAAGAAGGTGCCATGGGTTGGATCTGATGGTACTGCTCTGCTCAGCGAGATAACCGGCAACCCCGATGCTGCCAAGTTCGCCTACGAGACCAAGTTCATAAGCCCGATATTCGGAGCTGCTACTAGGATCAAGGAGAAGGTCAAGAACTACGTCATGAAGACCTTGGGAAGGGAGCCTGACAGCTATGCCTACGCCGCTTACGATGCCCTGTGGACTATAGCGGTGGCACTCGACTTAGTGGATTCCTACGACCCGGTTGCCGTCGCCAAGGTGCTGCCTTCCCTGGGAGAGCACTGGTATGGTGCCTCCGGAGTGATAATACTCAACAAGAACGGAGATAGAGCTAGTGCAGACTACTTCTTCTACATGCCAGCTCAGGAAGGCGGCAAGTGGGTCTGGAAGCTTGCCGGTACCTATCACGCCGACTCCGGAAAGATAACGTGGAACGACTGGTTCCTCCAGCTCATAGGAAAGAGCTGAGATCCGCAAAAACCTTTCCTCTTTTTTTTACAGGCGC
>JAMOVA010000104.1 GCA_027061785.1 Thermoproteota archaeon | reverse complement strand
GGTTGAGCTGATGAGGGCCCTCCTGAGGGAACCCCCGCGCGGGGGCTTCGATGCCAGGAGGGTGTTCTTGGAGGGGCCGAGAGAGTTCAGGGAGCTAGCCCCCTACTTCCTCCTCTCCATCCTCATATTCACAGCCTCCCTCATCACCGCCTACAACTACAGGCCGGCGTGGCTGGAGACCCTCTTGGAGGAGTTGTTCGGGAGAGGGGAGGCGGTGAGCCAGCTGAATCCCGTGACCCTATCCCTCCTCATCCTGATGAACAACGTCAGGGTGGCCCTCACCGTGGTCGGCACCGCTCCGGCGATATTCCTCGCGCCCCTGGTGCTGGCAGCCAACGGCGCCCTCGTCGGGCTCGTGATTGCCATATCCAAGATGGGACCCATCTCAACCTTGGGCTTCATCCTGCCCCACGGAGTTCCCGAGCTCACCGCCATATTCATCTCGACGTCCATAGCCCTCTCCGCGGTGAGGGAGCTGATCGCACCCCGATCGGGGGGTAGGTTACGTTCCATGGGGGAGGTCGTAAGGGGCAAGCTCGGAGTGCTAGCGCTAGCCCTGCTCATACTGGTGTACGCCGCGCTGGTGGAGGGGTTCGTCACCAGAAGCATAGGAAAGGACCTCCCGATGGCCCTCCTCTTCTCTCTGGCGGAGGGATTCGTGATATACGCCTACCTCCTCCTGGTGGGTCGAAGAGGACGATCGAGCTGAGGGTGAGCCGATCCAATCAGATCCTAGAGGCTAGCACTCCCTCCCTAAACCCTTCAGGAGGTCGCTCTTGGTGACTATCCCCACTATTTTCCCCCTCTCTTGGATGAGGACCGCCGGATAGAGGAAGAGCATATCCCTCAGGAGGGAGAGGGAGGCATCGACCGGCAGGATGGGGAAGGCCTCCTCCATGACCTCCTCCACCCTCGACTCGGGAGATAGGGAGGAGAGCTTTCTCAGCAACCCCTCCTCAGTCACGGAACCCACCACCCTCCCGCCGGTCATTACTGGGAGCTGGGAGATCCCCCTCTCCTCCATGATGGAGATGGCCCTGCTAACCGTCTCCTCCGGCGCCACATGTATCACCGGGGAACTCATCACCTCAGCTGCCTTGGTGCACCCCTTCCTCCGCCTGGCCCTCTCCAAAGCCTCGAATATCCTCAGGGCCACCTCGTAGCTGGGGACCATCTGTCCCCTCTCCACCTTGGATATGAGGGACTGACTCACCCCGGCCATCCTGGCGAGCTCCTTCTGACTCAGGCCCAGCGCTCTCCTCTCCCTCGCTATTGAGGAAAGGTCCCTTATCATTATTCCTCTAGGAATATCTCATTACTTAAAATTATTACCAGGAATTTCCCGAAGCCCCATGCCAAACTTCATCCCGCTGGAGACCCCGATTTACATGACGGCCACCTTTCTCAACCCGCTTCCCACCGGTGAGCCCAGCATCTCAGATAGGGGCACGGACCTGAAGTACTCGAGGGAAGAGAACCCTACGGTCCGAGAACTCGAGAGGAACCTGGCTGAGCTGGACGGTTTCAAGGATGGACTGGCTTTCAACAGCGGCATGGCTGCCATCTCTACCCTCCTGCTGTCGAAGGCTGGTAGGGGCATTCTGTTGGGTGTCGACGCCTACCCAACCACGGTGTCCCTCGCCCTCCATCTGAGGGAGATGGGCTTTCGGGTTAAGCTGGTCCCCGTCAGAGAGGTCGTGGATGCCGTGTCCAGCGAGTGGGGTCTCGTCTTCGTCGAAACGATCACAAACCCCATGCTGAGGGTCCCCGATCTCCCATCGCTCTCGGACAGGTGCGAGGAGAAGGGGGTGGAGCTGGCCGTGGACAACACATTCGCTTCTCCCATCCTGCTGAAACCCAGTAAGCTTGCTTCCTACTCGGTCCAGAGCGCCACCAAGTACCTGGCGGGTCACAACGACGTCATCGCGGGCGCCCTCACATCCGACGATGTTGGGGAGCTTTGGGAGTGGAGGAGGAAGCTGGGAACGATACTGGACCCATTCAGGGCCTTCTTAGTCCTCAGAGGCATGCAGACGCTGGAGCTCAGGGTGAAGAGGCACTCCCAAACTGCCTTGGAGGTGGCCAGGTTCTTGGAGGGATGCGACCTGGTGGAGGAGGTCAGGTACCCCGGTCTGGAGTCGCACCCCGACCATCGCTTGGCGAGGGAGCTCTTCCACGGGATGTATGGTGGGGTCATAACCTTCGTGCCTAAAGTGGATCCGGAGAGGATGTTCAGACACCTCAGGGTGGTGAGGCCGGCTCCCAGCTTGGGAGCACCCACAAGCCTGATCAGCAGGCCCCTGACCTCCGCGTCCTCCCTACCTCCCTCCCTGGTCAGAGAGCTTGGGATAAGTGAGAGGACCGTCAGGCTCTCTGTTGGCCTAGAGGATCCCCGCCTCATAATTGATGACTTGAGGAGGGCATTGGAGCTGGCCCGCGCCCCCTCCCGGGAGGGAGAGGTCCCATCCTTTATTAGTTGGTAGCGTTCATTACTAATGTGAGAAGGCCCCCCGCGATCATACTCGCCGCAGGAAAGGCTACCAGAATGCAGCCTTACTCGCTAGAGGTGCCCAAGGCGCTCTTCGAGCTCGCGCCGAACCTCACGGTTCTGGACCTCACCATAAGGTGGCTGAGGGAGGAAGGCATAAATGACATCATCATAGTGACCAGGCCGAGCCTCGCGAGGTTCTTCGTCGAGAGGTACGGAGACAGCGTGAAGGTGGTCACCACGGACAGGGAGGAGGGATTCGGGAATCTCTACTCATTCCTGACGGGTGTCGAGGCCGTTGACAGCTCCGAGTACCTCGTGTTGATGTCGGACCACATATTCGAGCCCGAGATCCTCAGGAGAATGCTCAGGAAGGGAGGGAGCAGGGCCTTCACCCTCTCCCTCGACAGAAATCCGCCCTGGGACAAGCTAGAGGAGGGTCTGAAGGTCGTGCTGGAGGATGGCGAGGTGAAGGAGGTCGGGAAGGACGCAGTGCCCCACTACGGGATAGACACGGGCATATTCTACTGCACAGAGAAAGCCGAAGTAATAGCGAGGGAGACGATAGAGGAGAAAGGAGAGAAGGCCACGATAGCGGATGCCCTGAGGAAAGCCATAGCCTACGGCGAAGTGTCGTATGTGGATGTGACCGGCCTCATATGGATGGATGTAGATACCCCGGAGGAGCTGGAGGAAGCGAGGAAAATACTGCCACTCCTCCTGAGGAGGAGCCTCATCAAGCCCGGGGACGGTCCGGTCTCCCGCTACATAAACAGGCAGATCTCCACCAGGCTCTCTGTCTCCCTCTTCCTGCGGGGGATATACATCAGCCCCAACCTGATATCCCTTCTGGCCTTCTCCCTGATGGGGCTGGCGGCGGTCCTCATATACAGGGGATTCCTGCTGCCCGCGGCCCTCCTCATCCAGCTCTCCTCCATAATAGATGGGATGGACGGCGAGGTGGCCAGGCTCTTCGGCACGGCCAGCAAGTTCGGGGGCCTGCTCGACGCCTTCCTCGACAGGTACTCCGACCTGCTGATCGTGGCGGCGATGGGAACAGGGATCAACTTCCGAGAGCCTTGGCAGATCTTCCTCCTCGGGCTGGCTGCTGGAAACGTTTTCGTGACGAGCTACGTCTCCCACCTCGCTGGTTGGAGTACCGAGAGGGTGATAAGGCTCAGGGCATGGAGTCCGGCCAGCAGGGACGTGAGGCTACTCGTTGCTGCCGTGGCTACGGCACTGGGGATGTTCTGGCCTTTCCTCTGGTACATGGCTCTGGTACCCCTCGCCTTCTCCGCCTACATGGTGATAGCATCCAGGATCCCGGAGAAGCCCATCAAACTGGAGAAAAGGACTCCGAAGCCCGAGGTTAAGGTGAAGAAGGTCAGGAAGAAGGTGACCCCACTGGAGGCGAATCTCAGGGTCCTCCTGGCCTCGTCCATAAAGCTGACCCTCTGGGTGATAGTCATCAGGCTCTTCTACGGACTGGTGGCCGACCTCGAGCCCTTGACGATTCTGGACCTGGCGGTCAGCCCCGTTACCGTGCTGAACGTAGCGGAGTTCATAGTGGTGGTTTACTTCGGTTACAGGATCCTCCTCTCCATAAAGTCCCTCCTCGACCTCCTGAGCAAGTGGCTCGTCAGGGAGATGGGTCTCGTAACTGAAGCGGCAGTGAAGAGGGCGCTGGCCGACATCTTCTACCTGGCTCTGATATCCCTCCTGATAATGTTCGTCCCCAGCTACCTGGAGGGAGTTCCGCTGGGAGGCATAGTCTCGAAGGTGGCCCTCCTGGTGCTCCTCTTCCTGTTCCTCCTGTTCTTCTACGACCTGGCGAAGCTGTTCTACAGGAGCTTCAAGGGCTTCTTCGACAGGCAGATAGCTAGGATAGCCGAGAGGCTCTCTGTCGCTGTGGAGGGGGAGGAGGAATGACCCGGTTCATCGGGATCGGGATGGACGGGGGAGGATCAACCATTAATAGCCCTCCTAGGTGCGATGCTGGAAGGCCGAGGAGATGAGCGGATGGGAGACGCCTTAGATGGGCTCGAGGTGGAGGTGGACATAAGGCTCGTCAGGGATGGAGAGATAATCCTCGACGGGAGACTGGCAGAGCTCCTGAAGGCCGTGTCAAGAACGGGCTCCCTCCTCGCTGCCGCGAAGCTCATTGGGATCCCCTACTCTAGGGCTTGGAGGTCCATCACCTCCCTGGAGAGGAAGCTCGGGAGGAGCATCATAGCGCCTCGGAGGGGAGGGAAGTACGGGGGAGGAACGACCCTGACGGAAGAGGGTAAGAAACTACTCTCTGCCTATGAGAAGGCCGAGAAGGAGCTGGGAGTGGTCAGGAGATCCGTCGAGAGGGCGTTCGAGAGGCCAGACCTCCTCGTAGCAGGAAGCCACGATCTCCTGCTGGAGAGGGCCGTCGGTAGGCTGAGGGGGAGGAGGGTAGAGGTCCACTGGATAGGCTCCTACGGGGGCCTCCTGTCCATGATGATGGGTGACGCGGACATATCGGGCATCCACCTGCTGGACGCGGCTAGCGGGAAGTACAACGAGCCCATCGTGAGGAGGCTATTTCCAGCTGGCGGGGTGTCTCTCCTCAGGGGCTACGATAGGGAGATCGGGTGGGCCATGAGGAGAGGCAAGGAGTTCGACCAGACGGATCTCCTAGAGGGCAAGGTCATCTTGGCCAACAGGAACAGGGGGTCCGGGACGAGGCTGCTCCTCGACAGCATATTATCCAGACTGGCCGAGGAGATGGGTATCGAGCCCAAGGAGTTGAGGGATAGGGTGAGAGGCTACAACACGGAGTTCTTCACGCATACCGATGCCTGCAGGGCTGTAGCCGAGGGGAGGGCTGACGTCACCCTCACCATAAGGTCTGTTGCCGAGATCTACGGCCTTAAGTTCGTGCCCATCGGGTGGGAGAGATACGACTTGGTGGTGAGCGAGAGGGTAAAGGAGGATCTGCTGGAGTCCCTCCTAGATGCGATAAGGGCGGAGAAACCGCCGGCCGGCTATAGAGTGGGCGATGATTTGGGAAGGAAGATCTTCTGACCCGATCCGATTTTAGGCCTCATAAAAAGGAAGGTGAAGAAGGGGTATGGGGAGTTCACGGTGGTAGGAAGACGGTGTTGGCCCCCACCGCCAGTACCACGTACCTGAGCAGCAGCCCTCCGACGACCACCAGTATTCCTGCGATCACCGGCATGAGGCACTTGGCTCCTATCTTCTCCGTCTCCTCGTGCTCGCCCACGATGTGCACATACTCCAGCAGGAACGGGATGGCGAGACCCATCAGCACGACTCCGCCGAGGAACATTATGGACAGATCGCCGAAGAGGAGCCTGTT
>JAMOVA010000103.1 GCA_027061785.1 Thermoproteota archaeon | reverse complement strand
ACAAGCTGCTGAAGGTGGAGGGAGTCGAGGCCACCCACTCGGTGGTCGTCCTTTACACGCACAAGAGAGGGGGAAAGGTGCTCTGACCTAACGGAATCAGATCAGCACCGGGCCTTCAGCCTCTGGGTTATGACGGCTGGGCAGACCCTCGTAACCCCCTTCATCTCCGATATCTCCGCTAATATCTCGTCCATCTCTTTGCTATCCCTAGCCCAGATCTCCAGCATGATTGAGTGGTCCCCGGCGGTGATCCAAGCTGACTTGACGTAGTCCCTGCTGGTCAGTTCCCTAGCCACCCTTATCAGGTCACCCGGTTCCACGTCAACGCCAGTGAGGGAAACGACCGTGTATCCCAAGGCCGAGGGGTTGACCTTGACCGTGTACCCCCTGATTATCCCAGCTCTCTCCAGCTTCTTGATCCTCTTCCTGACTGCGACGTCACTTATCCCCAGCTTCTTCCCTATCTCCTTCAGGGACATTCTCCCGTTCTCCAGCAGGTACTCCAGGATGCGCCTGTCTTTAGCGTCAATTCGCACATCTAACTCGGAGGTTAGCATGATGGACACACCTTATTGAGGCGGTAAATCCAATAAAAATATAATGGAGGATTCGTGAATCACTGGACCTTGATCTCCTTGGAGGCCTCCCAGAGACCGTGGAGGTTGCAGTAGCTTATCACCCACAGCTTGGAGTTCTTCTGAAGCTTCATCTTGAACTTAACCTTGGGTTCCCCGTATGTAGGGCCCATGTCGAAGGTGGCGACGTGGATCGGGTTGTAGGGCCTGCCCTCCTCCTCTACGAATACTTGGACCCACTTGATGTGGTGCTCCCACTTGTTCGGGTGAGGTATCTCCTTGCCCACCATCACGGTTACCTCGAACTCCTCCCCGGCCTTCACGGCGTCGGGGGCCTCTATGAAGGGAGCGTGCTTCTCCCTGGTCGCCTCCTCCTCGTGGGAGGCAGTCTGGATCAGATCTCCGAACCTCTCGACCACATCCCTCACCTCCTCATCCACCGTTCAGCTCACAATCCCTCGAGCACGGTGGTGAAGAAATCGTGATGTTCCTCCTCATCCTCCAGTATCTTCCTAAAAAGCCTTGCAGTCACCACATCACCCTCCTGCTGCGCCACCTCTATTATCTCCCTGTAAAGCCTTATGGCCTCCTCCTCGTCCTTCACATCCCTCTCCATCATCTCCTTCAGGTCCTTGCCCACGAATATTGGACTGGGAGCTGTGGTTGGAGTCCCTCCGAGGTACCAGAGTCTCTCAGCTATCTCCTCCGCGTGCTTCATCTCCTCTATAGCCACCTTCTTCAGCTCGTCGGCCAGCAGGTGGTGGAGCGGGCCAGTAGTCTGCACGTGCTGCCACATGTACTGGATCGATACCTGTATCTCCCTAGCTATTGCCTGATTCAGGAGGTTCTTTAACCTATCACTTGCCTTCCCAGCTACAACCAAATGGATCACCTCATAGCTGCGTTATATTAGAGATGCTGAAATATAACTCTTGTGATTCTAACCTGATTGGAGGGGGCAAAGGGTATATTGGTCCACCGTATCTAGTCGGGAGGTGGAAGGATTAGCCCCGATGAAGCCATGGTCATCCTCAGCTCCTTGCCTCCCGATGCTCTCGAGGAGGACGGTAGGAAGAGGATGGATCCCCTCGTGCTGGGATCCCTCACCCTGATAGGCCTCACCGAGGAGGAGCTCACGGCCAGCGATAGGAGGCTGAAGAGGGCCGGGGTCTTCGAGGTCCCCAGGGGATCGATAGTGGCCCTGCTTGCGCCGACGAGGGGCGGCCTAGCCAGGCTGGTCTCGATAGGCAGGGTACTGGTAACGGCGACCATGAGCAGCGACGCCTACTCCTCCTACAGCCCCTCCAGCACGGACTTGGTGGATAGGCTGGACTCGGAGCTCAAATCCCTGCTGAATCTGGGGGACGTGATCACGCCCCTCGAGAGGGTGAGGGACGGCTATCTTATAGTGGCGGAGAACGTGCTCAGGTCGGGGATCCTCTACCCCGGCATGGGTGAGTTCCCGGACGAGGGCTACCTCATCACGGAGAGGTGGCTGGAGCTCGCTGGCCTGAAGGGCGGTATATCGGGGTTGTGGGGGCGGACCTGGGGACGACTCTTCGTGCTGGAGCCTGGGGAGGGGCTCATCCTCCTCCTGGGCCTGCTCGCATCATCGCCGACCTACGAGGAGCTCATAACCGAGGGCGACGTTGGAGCACTGGAGGGCCTGAGCCAAGCGGAGATCTTCCAGCGCTTCCTGGAGGGGGAGATCAAGAGGATAAAGTACATGGGATGGCACCTAATGAGGGGTGTTAGGAAGTGAGGTGGAGGCTCCTCCGGCTGGAGGGGGATGCGGCCTTCAACATGGCCGTCGATGAGGCCCTGCTCAGGTCGGGCGTTCCGACCGTTCGGTTCTACAGGTTCATGCCGAGCGCCGTGACGGTGGGTTACTTCCAGAGGGTTGAGAGCTCCGTCAACTTGGAGGAGGCTGAGAGGCTCGGTGTAGCTGTGGTGAGGAGGATCACAGGTGGCGGGGCTGTCTACCACGATGAGAGGGGCGAGCTCACCTACTCGGTCGCCGGTCCCCTAAACCTGTTTCCGAGGGATGTGAGGGAGAGCTTCAGGTACCTGTGCGAGGGCGTGATGGGCGTGGTGAGGTGGTTCGGACTCGAGCCTCAGTTCGCTGGCGTCAACGATGTCCTGATCGGGGGGAGGAAGGTATCCGGCAGCGCCCAGACGAGAGAAAGAGGTGTCCTGTTGCAGCACGGCACCATCATGTACGCCACGGACCTGGAGACCCTCGCCAAGCTCATCTCCCCGCCCAGAGAGAAGCTATCGGATAAGGGTTTGAGGAGCGTCCTGGAGAGAGTGACCACCATCGGGAGAGAGTTAGGTAGGGAGGTCGGGTTCGGGGAGGTGCTGGAGGCGGCCATCGACTCCTTCTCCTTCCTCGGGGAGATGGAGGAGGGCGCCCTGACGGAGGAGGAATGGAAGCACGTGGAGGAGCTGGAAGAGAAATACAGGAGTAGGAGGTGGAATTTCAGGAGATGATGAGGAAGGTCATGCGATCCAGGTCCGGAAAGACCCTGGAGGTAATTCTGGAGGTTAAAGGAGGTAGGATCTCTCACCTTACGATATCGGGCGACTTCATGGCCTTCCCCTCGCAGGCCATAGACGAGCTCGAGAGGGCCTTGGTGGGAAGGAAGGCTGAGGAAGTGGAGGGAGTGGTGAAAGAGGTTTTGAGGGACGCTGAACTGATAGGAGTGGAGGTTGACGAGATCATCGATACCATCAGGGAGCTAGCCTCGTCTCGCTAGCCCTCCTGCCGCCTGCATTCCTGGTTATCAGGTCCACGGACAGGTTCACGGCTTTCCTCACCCTAGGAACCTCCACGCCCGGGACG
The DNA here is from genome assembly GCA_027061785.1 of Thermoproteota archaeon. Classification (GTDB taxonomy): domain Archaea; phylum Korarchaeota; class Korarchaeia; order Korarchaeales; family Korarchaeaceae; genus Korarchaeum. The sequence continues at coordinate 21,766 of JAMOVA010000103.1, read as the reverse complement.
CCGGCCCCAACTATGAGCACCCTAGTGGTGGACTCCGTGATCATGGTCTTCCTGCTGTCCCTATGGGGATAGAGGAAGAGGACCTCCTCCTCGTCAGCGAGGACGGGCTCTCCACCCCTCAGTACTTCCTCACCTCCCCCTATGGGGCGGAATATCTCGCCCTCCCTCGCCAACCTGATCTCCAGCTTACCACTCACCTTGTCCAAGTCGTAGAGGCCTATAGGAATAAGGGTGAGGGCGCTCGCCACGTTTCCGGCATCCACCACGTTATTTATCTTGGGGAAGCTGCCCCCCTTGAGGACCCTCCTCACCATCGCCTCGCTGCTCGGCCTGGTCTTGGTCGGATCTATCCCGATCCTCCAGTAGAAGTCCCTGTAGGCCCTCACGACCGGGTCCTCCCTCAGGCTCTGGAGAGTGTACTTGGACCTCAGCTCCTCAGCCGCCTCCCTCATGAAGGAGTCGTCGGTGGTGGGGCCCACCCTCACCCCCTCAACCGAGGCATAAGCTATGAAGATGCCCAGGGCAGCGGCCTCGTCCCTCACAGTGATCTCCAAGGATTGACCACCCTCCTGACCCTCTTCCTCTTCTTCTTAGCCTTTGCCCTCGCCCTCACGACTGACACCAAGAGAAGGAGGATGAGGGGCGGGATCAGGAGTTCCGGACCCAAGTGCACCTTCCCGAACAGGCCCATCAGTCTCTCGGTCCAGCTCTCCGTCCTGCTGACCTCCTGAATTGAGGTTGCGGTCTCCTCCTCAACCTCCTCCTGTTGTTGCTGGGCCTTCACCTCCAGCGTTATGCTCGCAATCCTGGAGTTGTTGGCCTCGTCTACACCCATCACGTTTATGGTCATCTCCCCCGGTTCCCTCGCCACCACCCTCGCGACGTTGGGCCCGAGGGTCTCGAACCTCCCATCACCGTCTAGATCCCAGTACAGCTTCACGGCATCGGTCTTCACGGTGAGCACAGCCGTCTCGTTCACCGTCAGGGACGTCCTGTCCGCCGTTATCTCCACGTTGGGTGGCGTGTTGTCCACCTTCACCTGGGTGGTGACCGACACGTTCCCCGATTCGAGCTTGAGGTAGTAGGTCCCGTCCTCCAGCGAGGAAACATTCCACTCTAGGGTGCCGTTCCCCTCCACCTCCTTCAGGAGGGTCCAGTCCAGGCCCTTGCCGTAGTAGAGGGAGGCCGTGTCTACTCCCACCAGGGTCCAGCTGATGTTGACGCTCTTGGATACCGGGACCTTGGGAGCGGAGATCGAGAGCTCCACCTCTCCGGCCCTCGCGACCCTCCTCTCCTCCCCTCCCTTCTCTATCCTGTACCTCATCACCACCTCCTGCACGTTGCCCAACGCATCTTCCAGCACGAACTTGAAGCAGTGATAACCGGTAAGCTTCTCCACTATGGGCGTCACATCTATCTCCAGCTTTGTGGTCTTCCAGATCCTCCTCCTGTCGATCATCTTCACCCACTGTCCTCCCGGACCCGTCCCGTGGTAGACGGTCAGGAAGGCGTACTCGTTGATCGGGGCTATCATCCTCACGGTGATGTTGGTGCCGGGCCCTATCTTCGACATGTTCCTGGGCTCTATGACAAGCTGGGGTGCCTGAACATCGACCTTCAGCTTGAGGACCACGCTGCTCCTGAGGGAGCCATCGGTCGCCTCCACCTTCAGCTCGTCAGCTGAGGGTAGTGTGAGCTGGACGCTCTCCCCGGACCTCACCTCACCGGTCCACTCCTCTACCCACTCACCTCCCACCAGTCTGTAGACCTTGGTGGGGAGCACCGGGGAGAGGTCGTCGCTCACCGTGAAGGTGAGCTCCACCTCGCTACCCACCTTGCTGTAGTTGGCGGGGCTCAGGATCTCCACGACTGGAGGATTACCCATGCCCCTCGTATCGTCCACCACGACTATCCTTCCCTGCTCCAAATACGCCCCTATTCCCAGCAGGATCTCCAGGAGTCCGTCTCCATCGAAGTCGTAGAGGATCGGGGAGGTCTTGGCCTCGTACCTCACGTACGTGGTGAGGGTTATCTTTCCACCGGACGCCCAAGCATCGGGCTCCCTGAGGTTCTCCCTCCACTCCTCCTCTCCCTTGGACGACAGGACGCGCAGGTACTGGCCCGCCCCTATGACCACCTCGGGCGAGTAATCTCCATCGACATCACCTATGGCTGGGGTGAAGAAGGGTTTCTGTACCTTGAAGGTCCACAGCACGCCCTTAATCGACCTCGCGGTTAGCGTGCCGTCGCTGGTCACGTACACTAGGTCCGAGAGTCCATCTCCGTTTAGGTCCCCGGCGGCCGGCAGGGTGGCGACGTTGTTGGCCCTGAGAAGCAGCCTGTCCCCGTCGACGGCTATAAGGGAGCTCCCATACAGACAGGCCACTTCCCTGACACCGTCCCCGTCGAGGTCGGCCAGCACGGGGTCGGAGGTGCACCCGTACTTTGAGTAAACTGCCGGCCTTCCGCCGGGCTGCCAGGTCATTATCTCGGTGGGCGTTGTTATCACCACTTCCTTTCTCCCATCACCGGTCACATCCCCGTAGGCGAACCCCCTGGGGGTCTGACTCATGAGGGTCCTGTTTGGATCCGACAGGGGGGAGTCAACGTAGAATAGGCTGCCATCGAGGAACCACACCGCCTCGTCGTAGCCGTCCCCGTCCATGTCCGCGACTAGGGGAGCAGCTGGCTCCACGCTACTCGGGAAGTCGGTCTTGAAGTCGGCCCACTTGAACCCCGTCTCCTCGCTGTATCTGGATGGCCTTATGAGGGAGAACCACTTCACCCCGGTCGCACCGTCGAAGATGGTGACGGCCGAGACCACGTTGTCGTTGGGCTTCCAGCAGAGGGCGTAGGTCACTCCTCCACGCGGAGTGGAGGCGTGGGCCATCTTGACCACCCTTCCGGCGCAAGCGTTGACCATCTTCACGGCCTTGAAGGTGTCCAGGTAGTAGATGATCCCCTTGGAGGAGGTGAGCACCACATTTTTACCGGCGAACTTCACCACCTCGAGACGCCCTTCCGGCTCGTTTATGAGACCCTGTCGGAGGAAAAGGACGGCCCCTCCTTCCCTTAGGGCGCCCATGCCGGAGAAGAGGTTGGTGCGTGCCTGCCACTCGTCAGTGGGCATCGCCGCTGATGCTACGGTTGAGAGCAGGAGTATCAGTAGTAGAGGCCAGGCCCTGCGCATCCCGTGATGGGGAGGTGAGGGGAAAAATAGGCATGCCCCCGAATGTAATGCGCACCTATTCCTCCCCTATAACTCAGCCGGCCTCCACCGCCAGGGTCGCCACCTTGCCACCAGTGAAGGTCCTGTAAAACCCGTTTATCTGAACTACGAAGCCGTCCCTAGGGGCCTTAACCTCTTCCAGGACATCTCCGAATGGATCCCTCACCCTTGCCAGGAGCTGGCCCTCGAAAACCTCCTCCCCCAGCTCGACGGTGTAGTCGAGTAATCCGGCCGACTCTGCGCTCACCTTCGCCCTCTTCATCCCCCTCCTCCTGATCACCGGGAGGAAGTCCACCTCCTCGTAGTCCCCGTTCAGCATCCCAAGCTTGACCAATACGTTCTTCAAGGCTATGAAACCGGCTCTCGCCCCCAGCTGGTCTATGCCCACGAACCCCGGCAGCTCAAAGGTGAGCGCGGGAGTGCCGCTCTTGACCGAGGTGCCGCTCAACGACTTCCCCAATCCTATCCTGTCGTAGAGCTCGGGATCGTAATTGTAGAGGGGAGTCAGGCCGCTGGTGTAGGCCACATCCTCCATGAAGTCCCTTATGAGGGGCTCAGCCGGGTGTATCAGGACGAAGGGAATGCAGAGGCCCGCGGTGTGAACGTCCAGGACGAAATCGGCCTTGGAAGCTAGGGACCAGACCTTGGAGGTGATCCGCTCGGGCAGCGAGCCCCTCTCATCCCCGGGGAACATTCGGTTCAGATCGAGGGTGGAATAGGGGAAGCCCCTGATGGAGTAATTGAAGCCCTCAACGTTAACCAAGGAAACGACGGTCAGCTGTCCCCTGAGGTCGGTCACGTTCCTGAGGTGATCTAGGAGGTACCACAGCGATTTGTGACCCGTGATCTCGTCCCCATGAACGCTAAGGGTGATGAGCACCCTGGGTCCTTTAGCGGACCCCTTCACCCTCATGACCGGAAGGCTCACCTCGGAGCCGTCGGGCCTGCGGCCGACGATAAGCCTCTCCTTCTCCAGCTCCATAGGGGCGGATGCCGAGTGTTTGTAATAAGGCTGCCCATGATTTCACCTGCGAGGTAAACCCTCGGCTCAGTTTACCTTATAAGTAAACTCAATTCTCAGTTTACCTTTTAAGTAAACTCTGGTCGGGACGCTGATGCACATGGACCTCGAGGCCCGGGTCGGAGAGGCCCTGATCCTGCTCTCTGGATTTATCTCACTGGTTATCCTGTTCCTACTTCAGGGGACACCTGGCGTGGAAACCGGGATGTTCGCTTCGCATCTGCTCGCCTACCTCAGCGTCGTGTTGCTCCCCTATAGCCTGATATCCGAGCTGGGGAGGAGGATCCGCCCGGGAGGCGGTGAGGGAGGATTCCACGGTGGGGCGATGATAGGCGTGATGGAGAGGTCCTTCATATTCCTCCTCTTCCTCATGAGTGCCAACTGCCTGCTGCCCGTGAAGGACGCCCTCAGCTCTCTCGCCATGATAGTCGCCGCGAAGGCCCTGTTCAGGTTCAGTGAGAGGACCGTGGAGGCTGAGTGGTACATAATCGGGACGTTCTTCAGTCTCACGAGCGGGATAGCTCTCTCGTGGCTCTCCCTCTACGTCATATGGGGGAGGTTGGGTTGTTAGCCGCCATATTCGACCTCATCAGGTCCAGGGAGCTGTCCGACAGGGCTGAGGAGATCAGGGAAATTATAAGGAGAGGCATGGACCTGGTGGAGGAGTTGTGGGGCCAGGAGCTTGCTGCCAGACCGGCACTGACCGCCGGCGATAGTGTTGAATTCCTAGCCAAGGATTGGCGGCCCCTTACGTTCTTTTTCCACTACTCCCTCGCCTCGAACCTGAGGTTCAGGGTGGGGTTAGGAGCCGGAAGCGTTCGCCTCCTGAGAGAGTTCGCGGACGAGTGCGACGGTCCCGCCTTCTGGAGCGCCAGATCTGCCCTAGAGACGCTGAGCTCGAAGAGGGGCAGGGTGTCGGTGCTGAACCTCGAGGTGGGGGAAGGCGCCGATCCAGACGATGAGAGGAATATATACGTGGCGGCCCTGTCCATGGCCGTGCTCGCCGAGATGCCCGAGAAGAGAGCAGTCTACTGCTTCAGGAGGATATGGTTCGGGGAGAAGATAGAGGAGATAGCCAGGAGGTACGGGGTCAGCAAGGGGAACGTGAGCAAGACCCTCAGGAGCAGCGGATGCTTCGTCATCTCCCGCCTGCTGGGTGATGCTCGTGGAAGTGGTGGTCTCCGACTACGTTAAAGTGGAGAAGATGCCGGGCTTCGCCTGCACGCTGTGCGGCGACTGCTGCAGGAACAGGGTGATAGTCCTGTACGAGGAGGACGTTAAGAGGCTGGAGGAAGCCGGTTACCGAGACTTCTACGAGCCCACGACAGAGCTGGAGAGGGAGCTTACTGGCGCACCGTTCAAGATGAAGATGAAGGAGGACGGCTCATGCTTCTTCCTGGAGGGGAATCTATGCATCGCCTACGAGCACAGGCCCGACACCTGCCGGAGGTACCCCTTCATAGTGGGTGAGGACTTCATCCTGGTCTCCCTCTCGTGCCCGGGGGTAAGGTGGGACGAGGAGGGGGATCCAGAGCCTTATAGGAAGGTCTCCGAGAGGATAGCGGAGAGGATAAGGAGGCTCCTTTAACGACCTCTTAGTATCTTGGCAGCCTCCCTGACAGTGGAGACATCTATTATTGCCTCGGCTATGTCCAGGCTGTAGCCGAATATCCGTCCAACGCTCTCCACTATCGCGTAGAGCCTGGGATCCGCATATCTCCCCTCCCAGGCGCTGGGACCCCTTCCCACCCTCTCTATCAGTTTAGCTACCTCTTCGGCCTTCTCCTTATTCGGACTCGTCAAAGCCGAGGAGACGTCCCTGAAGAGCTCGATGGCATCCTCCAAAGACTCTACGACACCCTCCGGGATTTTCTCACCGTCAGAGATGAGGTCCATCGTGTTCCTCGCCACTATGGTCGCGTGGTCCGCGATCCTCTCAACGCTCTTCGCAGCCAGGAAGAGGTGGGGCGCCTCGGCAGGAGTTTCGAGGCCGAAGTCCCTCACGTTCACGGGGTTCATTAAAGCTATGGTCAGCTGCTTGGCGATGAGCAGGTACAGCTTGTCCACCAGCTGATCCTGCCTGATCACGCCCTCGAGGAGGTCGCTGTCCCTCTCCCTCATACCTCGAAGCGTGTCCTCAAGCATGTGGAGGGCATCAGCTACGAGCTTCGATGTGGCATCGTCGAGACTCATCGAAGAGGGATCGAGGACTGCATAGAACGTCATTGACGTCGCGGTCCCCTCGAGGACGCTGAACCCCAAGATGCTGCTCTCTATTATCTCCCTCACCCTCTCAGCCAGGTCCTTCCGCTCAGCCCCGTACTCTATCCTGACGGAGTTGTATCCGGCTAGGTAGTGGGAGATTATCTCCCTTATCAGGCTGCTCACGTCCCCGTATTTCGAGGCGTCGATGACCTTGGTCAGCTGCTCCCTCCTGCCGCTTGGAGAGGGTGAGATCCTCAAAGAGCCGTCCGCTAATACCTCCAGGTAAACGGTGGAGCCCTTACCTATGCCGACACTCCTCGCCCACTCCTTGGGGAGGGAGATTATGTAGGTGGAACGCCCCGTCACCTGCACGCTCCTGGGTTGGGCCATCTCTATCGGGTGATCCGTGCGGTCCTTCTATATAAGGTATGTAGATCAATCCACCATCTATATTCTATTTGCAATACGTTTATAGTTTTTACAGGATGGGCGGGCGCGAGAAGGTGCCCCGCATGGAGCTGAGGATCTCGGCGCCCTTGCTAGCCTCCATGGGCCCCCTCATATTCATCCTCTGGGTGGTCCTCGGGCTCGTGGGCGCGACCGCTCGAGGGAACAGCGCGGAGGTATCGATCCTCGGCTCCGGCTCCAGCTTCATCTACCCCCAGATGTCCATCTGGATACCCAAATTCACGGAAAAGTACCCTTGGGTTACCCTGAACTACAATCCGACTGGGAGCGGTACGGGCCAGAAGCAATTCTTCTCCAAGCTTGTTGACTTCGCGGCCAGCGATCCTCCCCTCACTAGGGACGTCTGGCTCAGGTACAGGGGTCAAGTTTTGCAGATGCCGGTGGTGCTCGGGGCCGTGGTGATCACCTACAACCTGCCCGTCGAGGGGCAGCTCAGGCTTGATGGAAGAGTGCTGGCGAAGATCTACAGGGGGGAGGTGAGGTACTGGGACGATCCTTTAATGAGAGAGCTCAATCCCGGAATGAAGCTGCCCCACAAGGAAATCATTGCCGTCCACAGATCGGATTCGAGCGGCACCACCAACATCTTCACCTTCTTCCTCCACAAGGCGTCCCCCCAAGACTGGCCCCTCGATCTGGTGGGGAAGAGCGTGGAGTGGCCCGTCGATTCCAGGGGGAACGGCGTCGGGGCCAAGGGGAATCAGGGTGTGACCCAGGTGATCATGAACACCCCGTACTCGCTGGGCTACGTGGAGCTCTCCTACGCCCTGGAGAATGACCTCCCCATGGCATCCGTGAGGAACGCCGAGGGAAACTTCGTCAGCCCCTCGCCTCAATCGGTCACGGAAGCTGCGAAGAACGCGTTCCCCCTCCTCCCTAGGAGCCCGCTCGACGACTTCAGCCTCGACCTGGATGCCGTGGTCTACGCCCCCGGCGAGGGTTCCTACCCCCTCACTTCCTTCGTCCACCTGATATTCTGGACGCGCTACGGCGAGAAGGCGGAGGCCATCAGGGAGTTCGTGAGGTTCGTGAACACCGAGGGTCAGGAGCTGGTAGCTGAGGGGTACGCTCCGATACCGCCCGAACTGAGGTCGGTGAACCTGAAGGCCGTGGGACTGATAAAACCGTGAACCGTTGAGGGTGATCGGATGATTCCAAAGGTGGACAGGGGCTTCTTCCTCTCCCTGCTACCCTTTGCCGCGATAATATTCGCCCTGTTCGCACTGCTGGCCTACGTGCTGGCCCACGAGTCATGGCCAGCTCTGGAGAGGTTCGGCATCTCCCTGTTCACGGAGAATGTTTGGAGGCCCTCGGAGAGGGGCGTGGAGTTCGTGAAGTACGGTCTGCTGGCACCCCTTTACGGGACCTTGGTCACCTCGTTGATAGCCGCTGCAATAGCCCTGCCCCTCTCCGTCTCCACGGTCTTCTTCATGGAGGAGATGGCCCCTCACAGGATCAGAGAACTCTTCTCCTCGGTGATAGATCTCATGGCCGGACTGCCCACGATAATCTACGGGCTCTGGGGTTTGGAGGTGATGATCCCCCTCTTAAGGGGATGGGTCATGTCCCCCCTACACGAGCACCTAGGCTTCCTCCCCTTATTCGCCTGTGACCCCCTGAGCGGCGCCTCCTTCCTGGCGGCCGGGCTCCTGCTGGCGGTGATGATAATTCCGTTCATGCACGGGGTGATAAAGGAGGCCTACAGACAGGTGCCCCGCACCTACAAGGAGGCGGCGCTCTCCCTCGGGGCCACCAGGTACGAGTACTTCAGGATAATGGTGTCGCTCATAAGACCGGCCGTAATAGCTGCCGTCCTCCTTGGGTTGGGGAGGGCGGCGAGCGAGACGGTAGCTGTTGCCCTGGTGGTGGGAAACGCCTTCAACATCTCACCCTGCCTGTTCGCCCCTGGATACACCATATCCTCCCTGATCGCCAACCAGTTCACCGAGGCCAGCTTCTTCCCCCTGATGGAGAACGTGATGTTCGCCGGCAGCCTGGTCCTCCTTGCCTTGGGCATGCTGTTCAGCGGAATCGGTGTCGTGATGATGAGGAGGGTGAGGGAACTCTATGGACGCTAGAGAGATCAAGGAGAAGATTTTCCTCGCTGTAGTGGTGATCCTATCGCTGGCGGCCGTCCTTCCCGTATTCCACGTCTTCCTTTCCGTCATATGGAACGGGCTCGGTGTGATAATGAAGGCGGGACCCAGATTCCTACTGGACGTGCCTCCAGCCCCCAACGCCGGACTGGGGGGCATAGCGCCCTCCCTAGCAGGTACCCTCTTGCTGGCGGTGCTCAGCTCCCTCTTGGGCATTCCCCTCTCCCTGTTCGCCGCTGTATTTGCCGTCGAGTTCCCTGACAACCCGCTTGCAAAGGGCGTGAGGGTCCTGAGCAAGGCTCTCCTAGAGATACCCTCCGTTGTGGTGGGCATGCTCGTCTACGCCATACTCGTGGTCCCGATGGGGAGGTTCTCGATGCTCGCTGGAGCCCTGGCTCTGGCGATAATGATGATACCCTACGTGACCACCTACGTCGAGCAGGCCCTGGAAGGAGTACCCTTCACCTACAGGGAGGCCGGCTTTGCGCTGGGGCTGAGCAGGCCCAAGGTGGTCTTCGACATAATGGTCGGTATAGCTAGGAGGGGGATCCTGACGGGCATGCTCATAGGCTTCGCGAAGGTGCTGGGTGAGACAGCGCCGCTCCTCTTCACACTGGGAAGGGATAGGTACAACATCCCTTTGGGCCCGTTAGACTATGGAGACTCCATCTCCCTGCTCATATTTGATTACGCCCAAACCCCGTATGCGAACATGCATCAAGTCGCATGGGGCGCTGCCTTGGTTCTAACACTCATGTTCCTGGCCGTCTTCCTTATATCCAGGAGGTTCACTGAGGAGGTGTTCCTGTGATATGATAGAGGAGAAGGGTTACGCCCTGCAGATAGAGGGACTGAACGTCTGGATAAGGGGGAAGCACATCATAAAGGGCGTGGGACTGGAGGTCCCGAAGCGGAGGATACTCGCAGTCATGGGCCCCTCTGGCTCGGGCAAGTCCACCCTGCTAAGGGCGATAAACAGGCTCATAGACCTGATTCCGGAGTCCAGGGTCGAGGGGAAGGTCCTAGTCTACGGGACCGATGTGTACAGGGAGGACCCCTACAGGGTCAGGAGACTGATGGGGATGGTCTTCCAGACCCCCAACCCCTTCCCCAACATGAGCATATACGAGAACGTCGCCATAGGGCCTAAACTGAACCGTCTGGTGAAGAATAAGGAAGAGCTGGATGAGCTGGTGAAGTGGGCCCTAGAGAAGGCCATGCTCTGGGATGAGGTGAAAGACAGGCTGGACGATCCACCGCACAGGTTGAGCGGCGGTCAGCAGCAGAGGCTCTGCCTGGCCAGGGCACTCGCCCTTAAGCCGAAGCTCCTCCTTCTGGACGAGCCCACCGGGAACGTCGATCCCGTCAATGCGGTCAAGATAGAGGAGGCCCTGAGGAGCCTGCTGAGGGATCTGGAGATCACAATAGTCTTGGTGACCCATACCCCCCATCAGGCGGTGAGGATCTCCGATTACATCGCGTTCATCTACATGGGCGAGCTAGTGGAGTTCGGGCTCACTGATGCCATAGCTCTCAACCCGAAGCACGAGCTGACGGTTAAGTTCCTGAGGGGAGAGGTGTAGCATTCAAGGTATAGGTACGCTCTGGGAGGATTTCGTCTGATCGCTGAAGGTTGCGGTGATGACCAGTGCCTTCTCCTGGGCGACGTACCTCGATGGAATGAGGACCGTCACATCCAAGGTACCTCTAGGGGGTATGTGCGAGGGCAAAGTGTACCCTTCCGAAATGTCGGTTCCGTCAGGTAGGTAGACGTACGGGTTCCCCGGCACCCCGAAACCCACAGGCGTGAATCCGAGGGCGACTATATCCAGCCCTCCCTCACCTCCATTCACCACCCTCAAGGAGATAACGTATCCGCTGGAAGGCACGGTCTCAGCTAGGGACCCACCCGTCCCTGATGAAGCGATCGACATCAGGTAGCCACTCCCAGACCTGCTGACCGTGGTCGTCGTGAGCGGGAGATTCTCCAAGAAGGATGACTTAATCAGCCTGACGTAGAACCTCTGCCCCACCTGTTCCGTCCCTGGCAAGAGCCTCTCGAAGAGCAGCATACCAACCATGCTAGCGGCCAGGAGGGCCAACACTATCCACACAATTTTTTCAACGGTGATGTCCATGCTCCCATCATATGACCGGATCCTTTGATAAAAATATATCCTTCTCGTCGAGAGGGTATCCATTCTTAAATGTATTCGGCGATGCGGTTTTATCAGAAATAATTTCTGATTTTCAGGAGATGGCCGTTCGGGGACTCGAGGGAGACCTCACTCCAAGGAGGCTACCGACTGAATCTCGAGATTCCGGGAGACCAGATCTAGAGGACATGATGTGAGGAAAGAATGTCTAAAAAGTAGAGAAAGGGGTTGATCTATCTCTTTTCACGGAACGGTCACACGCGGCCGAAATACTCCTTGACATGAGGCTGGAACAGGTAGTAAAGGATTATCGCGTTGATGATGAGGCCTATTATTCCCCCATGAGTTATCTGAATTATACCCATTATCACGCCTATCACTCCGAGGATCACGCCCAGGACCCAGGCCCATCCCTGTCCCGTCCAGTAGCCCCACGCCACTATCAGGTCAAGTATCCCTACTATCAGCAATACGGCTCCCAAGACCACGAACATTCCACCGAACAAACCAGTCATTCCAGCAACCCCTTGCTGGGAGGCCATCGACGCCATCATGGGAGCCAGAGCCATGAGGGTCACGCCTCCGAGCAGCGATAGTACTCCGGAGATTCCGGCCAGGATGGCGAGTATGGTCACTCCTAGAGGTCTCCTTCTCTCTAAGGACATGATATCACCTTGAGATGGAAAGCGAGTTCGGCTAAAAAACGATATCTTATACCGCTTCCACTCCATCTGTTTCTTAACACGAAGGCGGGTGGAGTTTGCGTGATGGTTCTTCAAAAACGGCAATTTTGACATCGCATGTCCCGAAGGGAGACAGCCTTGGAGCCATTCAGCGATCGATCGTCTGGATCGTTGAAAGAACTAACATCCATGCAGGGATCCGAGTGAGATAACCTTTTTATGGAGTATTTGAGGGTCAAAGCTCAAAAAAGGGGAATGGAATGGAATCAAGTGAGAGCTCATTGGAAGCAGATATACTCAATACTGTGAAGGAGCTGGTCACCAGTTACGTGGACAGCCTGGATGAAATCGTCACTTTCGTGCTCTTAAATACCCCTGACGGTCTTCCTGTCATCACTACTCTGGACTCGGGTACTGCGATCAACGAGTTTCTGTCCGCATCAGGATCGGCCATCTCAGAGATAGCTTACAGTTACTCAGAATACACGGGCATCGGAGGGCTAAACAATGTAGTAATCTGGGGAGAAAGGGGGCACGTCATCGTGAAGAGGCTTGATGAGCATCTCATACTGGCGGTCGGTTTCCTGTCGAGGGATCTGAGACGAACCTCGGAGATCGTTGAGGACCTAGGAAAGCTGATCCTCGAAAGCCTAAAAGAAAATGAAGTCGGAGGGGCGGATAAGGAGGAAACGGAGCTTAGCGAGGGTTCATTGCTTTCTTGAGATTCTCGCTCAACCTATTCATCTCGACCATTATGAGACCTAGGTTCGCATCTGGGTAGGCGATGACCGCAATCAGATGGTCTCCCTCCTCCTTTACCACGAGCTTCCCCTTCTCCGCTTCGATTATGGTCGTCTTGACCTTACCCAGACCGAGCTGCCCAATCACTTTCCTCTGATCTTCTGCCAAGGCGGACATGTATGCCGCCACGCTCCCCGGGTCCAGTCCCTCGTCGGAGAACCTGTACCCTATGGGTAGCCCGTCCTTCGAGGATATCATTATTCCGGCTATGTCGGTGGAGTTCCTTCTCAGTACCTCCTTGAGGAGGACATCAATACTTGAGCTCATGGACATACGCTTCTCCCTCCTGTGTCACGTATGCTAAGCTTACCGACCTATAACATGCTTATAATCGTTCTCTAGATCGCCCATTCGGATAGTTAACCACCTAGAGATGACGTCTTCACGCAAGAACTTCCAAAATTTGGACTACTATAGTTCGCAACTTGGTCAGCTCGACGTGACGACAGTGGTCTGAAGGAAATTTCAACATAATTTTCCACTCCGTCGAGAGTAAAGAAAATATAGAAGTAAGAAGGTACATCCCTCAATGCGATCATCGGTTGAAATCGAGAGAATGAGGGACGTCCTCGGGGGAATAGTAGATGCCATGGCTGAGTACGGTCCTGAGGAGGAGATCGATTCTTACGCCTTCGCCTTCCTATGCAATGTGATAGACACTCTAAATTGGGTTCTAGGGGAAATTTCTACCGAGAAATTCATTTCTCCGGACTATCTGAACTTGGAATCGTGGTTGAAGAGGGAGAAGGAGATAAGAGAGGATTTCCTGTAGGGGGCATCTACCTCCCCCGAGTAACTGTTTTCTGGAGAGGAAGGGGCATCTAACAAGAAGGGAAGAAGGCGGAAAATTGTGTGAGGAGATCGCCGGGGGATCTATCTAGCCCAAGGATTCCCCTTCCTGTTCTTGTTGTTCTTCCTCAGTATGAAGGGCATCAGCAGCACCGTGCCCAGTAACAGTCCCGTTCCCACAGACACGGGATCGAGCACCCACCCCCCGCCCTGGGAATACACTCTGAACCTTACGTCGTAGTTCCTCGTTAGGTTCCCCAGCGTTACCGTGACATGAAGCGACCATGATCCAACTTTGGCGTCCTTCAGGTCCAAAGAGAGGGTTAACGTCCTCTTCTCGTTGGGAGTCAGGTTCAGAGGCAGTGCGGTCCTGTTAACCTGATTTCCTTCGGGATCGACGAACCACGCCACCAGCTTTCCATTTATCCCCTCAGAAAACCTATTTTCGAGGGTCATAACGAAACTAGCCTTCGAACCAACCGGGAAGGAGCTCTCTGTAGATGAGAGATCGACTAGGATCGTGCCTACTTTCCTCTCCAAGCGGGTCTGCGTAACGGTGATCGTTTTCTCAGGTCCCGCGCCCACCTGCAGGAAGGGAGTAGTTTCCAGGGTCTCGGTCACCGTCACAGTCTCCCTTACGGTTTTGGTCCTGTAAACCGTCTCTGTTTCGGTAACGGTCTGCGTGCTGGTCAGGTAGCGGTACAGGTACTTGGTCCTCGTCGTCTGCGATACCTCCAGCTCTATATCCACATCGTCACCTGGCAGGTGCCCCCTGCTGACGACCGTCCCGTAGCCCGGCTTGGAGACCCTCACATCGTATGTCCAGCCTCTGGTGACGGGGAATCCCACTGTACCTTTGGAGTCGGTGTAGCCGTAGGTCCACACTTCATCGCCTCCGCTGGGTCTTATCAGCTCCACCAGAGCTCCCGAAAGCGGCTCACCGTGAGATGTCACGGAGACATTGATGAACAGCTTGTTGTACGAGATGCTGAGGCTCGACAGCCTGAGTATTCCCTCCGTATCAGAGTGGAACACTAGGGGGATCCTGCAAGTGTCGCTGGACAGCACGCAGCCCGTGCAGTTGCATCCCACCAGAGCCTTGTTCAGCTGCGAGCTTACGGAAGGTGATGAGGAGGTATCGTCCACGGTTTCCAGGTGATCCAGTGGTCCCACGAAGCCCCATTCCCTATTCCCATCGTTCCCGACGTCCAAGTACACGTTGGACGGATAGGCCCCCGTTCCATAATTCACGTCCACCCTGTAGAGCTCGGGAGTCAGCGTGGCATCCTGCGTCAGGAAGGTGGCCCTGAACTGGAAGTACCTGTTGTCGGGAACGCTTAATGCCTGGGGCGGGGGGTAGTTTACGGGGACCCACGCATCCCCAACGCATCCCGGATCATCGCAGCTCCTGACCTCCAGAATCAGGTGGGTCACTCCTCTGGCATAGTGATCCCTGACCTCGGAATCGGACAGCGCCCTCGAGAAGATGGCCAGTTCATCGACGCTTCCCTGGAAGCCTATGTAATCTCCGATGATGAGAGGATCGTCCGTGCCCACTATGGCACCGCTAGCTGACGTCGAAGCCACCAGAGTGCCGTTGAGATAGAGTTTGAGCTCGCTGCCATCATAGGTCAGGGCGACGTGGTTCCAGCCGGATGGAGGCGAGGGGAGAACGTACTCCACCTCGAAGTTCCCGTCACTAGTTGAGATGGTCCCATATATCTTGTTGCCCGATGCACCCAACCCGTAGGCACCGTCCTTGCTTATACCCGTCGCTGACGGCGTGCCGAGCGTCACGGTGACGGCGCTCGGGGGTGCCTTCACGATTAAGGCTGTGCCCGGCATTGACTGGCTTGTGTAGACGTAATTCTCGTATATCTCCCTGACTTGCGTCTCGTTGAGCGCGGCATCGAACACGAGGAACTCATCTATGACACCGTCAAAGAAGTAAGCTAGAGAGGAAGAGTCGTCTCCCGTGTGGAGTTTCGTTCCGTCGTAAACTGCTCCTATGGCGTCGTTACCGGTGTGAGGTCCGTCTATCCTGTTATCCACGCTGGTGGTCTCGGCGACCTTCACGCCGTTGTAGTACATGGCGAACTCGTTACCCCCGTCGAAGACGTAAGCAACATGCTGCCACTCGCTCACATCCACGGGGTGGCTCAGCCAGGCCCCGGCCCAGTAGTAGGGATAGCTCTCGGACCAAGCTCCGACGTAGATGTTCCCGTCCCCATAGACATATATGTCGAGGCCGTTCACCGTGGCACCTTCCTCGTAGACGAATCTCGTCGTTGAGGCATCATCGGGTTTGATCCAGACGAGGACAGTCCTGTCCGTGAGGTAGTTATCGAAGGTAGGATTGTTATTCGTTCCCGAAGGATCGGAGATGGGATTATAGTCAAGGTTTATCCAGTCGTTCACACCGTCGAACTCCAACGCTCCCCCGAACTTCCCCGTGGTCCAGCTGGCCCCGTTGATGAGCGCGGAGTCGTCACAGAAGTCCGAGGTGTAGAGAGAGCAGGTGCCGAGGAGCCAGTCGTAGGCCGTGTCCCTGGCTACGCTGCCAGAACCTTCATCGAAGTGATACGCGACCCTGAGATCGGGGATCATGTCGATGAATACCGAGGAGGGATCGCTGAGTGAAGAGGCGCTCGGATTCCCGTAGTACATGTAGATGACCTCGGTCCCCGCGTTCGGAATTCTCACCCAGACGGTCGCTCTTGTGGAGGGCGTGTAAGCTTCTATCCAGTAGGGGAGCTGATTGCCTGAAGAATCGAGGAATCTGAGGTCATCGAAGTCGTCCTGCATCCCATCCATGTAGGGAATCTCGATCCTTATCTGGAAGTCGTTCTCCGGGGTGGGCGGGGAGATGTAGATGGGGACCTTCCTCGTCCAAGTATCGGCGCCGCTCAGGTAGAGCCAGGCCTCAACGCTCATCTCCGAGCTGAGATCGAGGGTCGGTGAGTCCGGCACGATTACCGCGTCATCAATACCGTCAAACCCCGCAGCCCCGTTAAAGACGCCCGGCAGACCGAAAGCCACTCCTCCAACCTCGTCACCGTGATTACCGTTGCCCGAAGTGTCCTGGAAGTCGTGTCCCGATATCGTGTCCGGGGACGTCTCGTTGAAGTGCATGAGCAGGAGATTGGATGTCATGTCCGCTGGGTGGGCGGAGTGCACCTCCGAGGCCCCCCAGTTCGGGAACTCCTCCCCATAACCGTACCACCACTCAATGGAGTTCCAGCTCGTGACGTAGCCAGCATCAAATATCATGCTCTCATAGGTGCCGGAGGGAGGATACGTTCCCGAGCCGGCCAGTTGGACGTGGTCCGTGACGAATTCCGTGTCACTGTAGGTTCCAGAGTCGAAGTCCGTACCGGAAGTGGTCCACATGCCCCCGAATGGGAGGCCCTCCACATTGAGCGTCGAGGATACGACCTCTGCATTGAAAGGTAATTCGACGTAGGCGCTCTCCTCACCGGCGCTGGCGAAGACCAGATCTTTCACCAGCTCGCCGCCGTAGAATGTCCCCAGAGTGTACCCAGTAAGGACGTTGGCGGCGGAAGGGAACGTCATGAGCGCCATCAGGAGGAAGAGGATCATCGACCTCCCCGCACCGACGACCCTCATGGGTCTCCCCCCTCGCAGCAGCGATAACTGTAGTTGCGCAGCCACTGTAATATAAAAAATCAACGGATGAGGCGGCCTTATATTTAGTTTAGGGAGATCAGAGGGTCGTAAAATGGATGAAATGTCCTCATAAAGTGTTTTTGACAAATTGAATTAACGGTGTGTTAGGGAAGCGTCTCGCTGTGAGCAATTATCTTCGCACATCGACCATTTTTTATTTGTCAGCGGGTCTGTAAGAGAAAGTCGTGGGGGTGAATGCTTGAAAGAGATCGTTTCCTTTATCTACAGAAGAAGAGGGGATTTCTCTCGCGATTTCAATGATGTTGTCAATTTATACGATAAACAGACTAATTTTCGTAAAAGAGACAGCAATGTTATGGTATGCGGGAGCTATCAAGCCGTCTTACTACCGACGCTATCCGTGGTTTCATTCCCTCAGACGATTGGTAGGTGTCGCAGGTAGTTACACCGGATTCTGGCCAATTGAAGAGGTTTCCAGGCAGTTCAGAGGTACCTTTCCTATCCATCCTGCTGGACCGAAGAGTGCTTACAATCGCAATTCTCGATCGTGAGCTCACTTAATAGAAGGATCCGCGATCCTCAGTTAGGTGGCAATTTGACCAAAACCAATTTGCGGTTTTCAGGGTTCCTCTTCCTCTGGCACATTAGGAGACCATAGGGTATCTGGCTTGCCATCACGTTGATGCTTGAACGACTTGAGTGACGTATCTTCCTTCCTATCCCAATCGGGAAGC
Source organism: Thermoproteota archaeon (assembly GCA_027061785.1). Taxonomy (GTDB): domain Archaea; phylum Korarchaeota; class Korarchaeia; order Korarchaeales; family Korarchaeaceae; genus Korarchaeum. The sequence continues at coordinate 3,936 of JAMOVA010000103.1, read as the reverse complement.
GCTCTCCTGTTCTCCGAAAAATGATTTATGAGATAGGGCTCATATAGAGAGGACATGGCTTCAATTGATGGAGGGACGCAATTACAATTCCAATGAGCACTCACTGCATCACGTATATTTTCACCCGCAGGACTTATTTTATAGCCGACGACCTCTCCACGGGTCGAGAATAGTGAAGAGGGCCTTAGTCCTCTTGATTCTCGTCCTCATTACCTCACCGGTGGCTGTGCGCGCACAGCCCCAAGTCATATGGCATCGAAGCCTTGGTTTCACATATCAAGGCGAACCAATGACGAGTCAAGGCGTCATGATAGGGACCGACGAGACGGGTCTCTACCTGCTGGGAGTTATAGGAAATCAGTCGTCCCCCATATCGTTTTTCTTGGCGAAGTTCAATTTTCAGGGGGATCTCCTCTGGCAGGTAGCGAGGCCGCTGACCGATAAATACTATCGCCTGACCCTAGCCTGGCCCGTCGTCATGGACATCACGGACAGCCACGTGTACGTAGCGGCGGCCTTCTGGTGGCTAAGTGAGGGGATCAGCTCAATCTACCTGATGAAGGTGGACAAGGACACGGGGGCGATTGAGTATGCAGGACTGAAGCTACTCCAACCCGGCGATCCCGGAATAAAGATCTATCCCGCAGGGATAGAGGTCAGGAGGGAGGGAGACACTAACTCCATTTACCTAGTTGGAGATGCCAGCAAACCGTATTCTCACACGATATTCGTGGCGAAGATGGTGGACGAGGGGCGGACGTTCCACCTAGCGTGGTCCAAGATGATAGAGCATAGGTTCGATCTGGCTCCTTACGGGCAGATACCCCGGTCGGTCATCTTCGATGACGGCATATACGTCACGGGAGACTACGCTCCCGTTACCTTCGCCTCGCCTAGAGTTCTGCTGGTCAAATTCAACTGGAAGGGAGATCCGGTCTGGGCTTTCGATATACGGTACACCTCCTCCTACTACTCCCAATATTACCTGTCCGGACTCGGCTTCCTGCCAAGTCAAACGACTGGGAAACTTCAGATCCTAGGTTCGCTTACGGGACCAACGCCAACAAGCCCAACGAGGATGTTCTTAGCTAGCATCAACAGGGACGGGACTGGTGGGGAGGTGTTTATGGCTGACGCGCTCAACCTCTCCTACCTGCTCAGCAACTTACACCTCGGTATGCGACATCCCATTACTGGGATCTACTTGGGATCGAACCCTACAGATTTCTGGTCTTTTGTCGGTTCCTTTAACGGCACGGGACTGGAGTCGATGCTCCGTTTCGAAGGTGAGGATATTCCCTTCTTGTCGGATGCTCTATCTCGGGGAGGAGCGCTCTACATAACGGGAATTGATAGAGGAGAGATCAACTCGAGCATAATCCCAACTGAGATGGATTTCGGATTGACGCCCGTCGACAAGCCCATGCTTGTCCCTATAGATGTGAGGATGGAAGCGTTCTCCCTCAAGGTGATCGAGCCAGCACTGACTGGCTACGATCCTAACATGGTCTCCTACATGAATGACTCCACTCAAGGGGCCTTCCTGGCGAAGCTCGGTGAGAAAGTGAACGTGAGCATTCTCGTGGACCCGACTGATGCTGGCACGACGGATCCTCCAGTAGGGAATTACACCTTCCTCAAGGGAGGTACCATCGTCGTAAGGGCCCAGCCCTCTCAGGGATACGCGTTCGACCATTGGGAGGTAGATGGGAGTGAGGTGGGAGGCTCCTCAGAGCTAACGCTGACCCTCGAGAGCAATCATAGGATCGTGGCTCACTTCAAAGAGGTAGAAGAGAAGGAGAAAGAGGTGATCGTACCACCGAGCCCGTGTCAACTGGCCTTCATGGGCTTTCCATCCGACTTCGGTTTCAAGGCGGGGCCATCTGATGAGCGGTTCAATGAGGACCTCCTGTCCGGAATGAGGAGACTCGCGAGCACACAGCGGTTGCACAGGATGGTGATCCTCGGAGGTCCTGCAGTAGTTCCGTTCAACTGGGGATCCCTGGGGATCAAGTTCTTGAGAATAGAGGGCTCGTACAAAGGCTTGAGGACACCCTCAGGGGAAGTATTGATCTCCCACTACGGTGAGGAGGATCACGCAGTCATATACAGGGACTGTTCAAGGGGAGTGATCAGGATAGCTGGGATCACCAGGTTCGGTACGAGGGCCGGGCTCATGTGGCTATTGAACAATGTAGGAACATTCTATTCCGGATCGAGCCTGATCCTTGTGAGTTGGCGTGATCTAGACGGTAATGGCGAGGTCGAACTGTGGGAGATCGAGGTGGAAGACCTTTAACCACCCCTAACATCCTTTTATTAACCATACGGTTATATTTAATCAATATTCATCGATTGAACCCCGTTTTAGAGAGATCATCCCTCTTTTAAGATCCCCAATCTTGTAAATATCATTGGATGTATGACCGGGATATCGCCGTTAATTTTTATTATTTTCTCGGTCTCTGTGGAATGATATTCATGAAGGTAGTGTACCTGCTGGTCCCCTTGCTCCTCCTCTCCACCATCGCGTCCTCGGCCAGTCCTCTGGTTGACTGGTATAGGGCGACGAGCTACTATTTCAAGGAAGAACCAAGCAACGAGGCCGATCTTCGTCTGACTCTCACCGAGGGGTTCGTGTACGCCTTCGGTTTTTCTGACGGTCTCGGCGCGGCTCCCCATTCACTGTCGCTGTGTTACTCCCGTGAGGGCACGCTCGAGTGGAGCAGGGTCAAGACGGTTGGAAGCGCGAAGCTCGTTCCCCCTTTACCCATAAGGGGAGGGATCTCCTCAGCTGGAGGTAGGGTGTACGTCGTTCAGTACTTAAACAGACTCACCGAGGTGGCGGAGTACTCGATCAGGATCATCAGGTTAGGCGGAGAAGACGGGAACGATCTGGATGGATCGATGTGGTTGCTGGGTCTAGAGGAGGACTGGGAGTGGCCGATCTACCCCGACGACCTCGAGGTTATCGAGGACGATGGAGGGACCGCCATCTACGTGGTCGGCACTTACTTGGAGTTCGGCAAGATCCCGAGGGGGTTCATCGCCAAGCTCCGGGATAATGGTGAATCACTCGAGCTCAGCTGGTTTCTGACCCTCTACAGGAAACTGTTCACGAGATCGAGGTTTCTCTCGATCGAACTGGATGATTCAGGGCTCTACGTCTCAGGCAGCTTTCTCAGAGAGACCGATGAGTATGAGTCCGGCCTGATGATGAAGCTGAGCGAGGACGGGAGGACGGAGTGGGTGGCGAGGATCAGCTCGGAAAGGGGAAACGTCACAATTTACGATTCCAGGCTCAAGGGCGATGAGATCAGCTGTGTCGGAGAGTTGAAAGTTAAGGGTGATCCCACAACCGCTCTTTACGTCGATCTATCCCCTGAGGAGGGCGGAAAGGCCGTTGCATTGGAGAGGGCCAGTTTCAGAGCCATAGGAGGGAACCCTGGTTGCGAACCCGATGTGATAGCTGGTTACGTCTACGATGAGGGCGTCAGGAGGAACTCCGCCTACGTGGGAATGTACGATGGCGAGGGCATGGAGCCCTTGTGGAATGCTGCATGGGGATCCGAGGAAGCAGACTTCTTCGCCAGCGATCTGGTGGTGGACGGCGCGGTGTATATAGTGGGAGGGGATGCTAACGTCACGGCAACTCCCAAGCCCAAGCTAGAAGAGTTGGACGTCAAACCCGTTGATGGAAAGGTATCCATATCCTTCCTACCCAGCTACCAGCTGGAGGAAGTGAAGGCCACATTAGAGAAAGTCTCACCCCTGTCGGATCCGGAGGTCGCTCTGAAGGAGGAGTTCTCTCCCAAGTCAAGGGATGGTTATCTTCTCAGGCTGGCGGTGCCCACCAACCTGACGGTGAAGGTGTCTCCTCCCGGCTCGGGAGGGACCAGTCCCGGGGTCGGGACGCATGTCTATCCCATAGGCTCG
>JAMOVA010000102.1 GCA_027061785.1 Thermoproteota archaeon | reverse complement strand
CTGCTCACTGATGAGGACCTGCTCTCGAGGGTAAGGGAGGATCACGCCCGGAGGCTGAGAGGGAGGGAGTACAGGCCGCTCATACCCCCGGATCACAGGCCGCCGGTCGACTTCTGGGAGGAATGACCATCATCCAAACTTTTAACTGATCCTCCCGGTGAACCCCGATGGGAAACCGGAGGCTGACGCTGAACCTCGCCTCTGTGGCTCTCTACTTCCTCTCCCTGTGGCTCATAGCCTCCGTGCTCGCCCGTTACGCCAGGGACCTGGGGATCGGTATCACGGAGATCAGCGTGATCTGGTCAGTCGTCTCGCTCGTCACCGTGGTTATGAGGCCCCTCACCGGATACCTGGCTGACAGGTGGTCCAGCAACGCGACCATGCTCATAGGCTCGGTCTTCTCCCTCCTCTCCTCGATCATATTCCTGAACGCCTCCGACTTCACGTCCCTCCTATTGGGGAGGGTGGTGCAGGGTTTCGGGAACTCCTTCTTCATCGCTCCTTCCGCGGTCGCCGTCGCATCAAGCTCTTCCAGCGTCGGCCTCGCTTTAGGACTAAGGTCCATGCTCATATCTCTGGGGGGAGTCATCGGCCCACCCGTGGCTGGCCTACTAACTGACTCCCTCGGGTACTGGGCCGTCTTCTCCCTAGCGGCGATATCCTCACTGACCATAGCCCTGATGAACGTGAACCTCAAGAAGGGGGGAGGGGGCGAGGTGAGGAAGGCGGGGTGGAGGGACGCCCTTCGAAGCGTTGTCCTCATTTCGATGTCCCTCGCCGCCTTGGGCGGGGCCGCCCTGATGGTCATCTTGGAGCTGGTGCAGGTCCACTACAGGGATCTGGGGTACGGGGCCTCCATATTCGGATACTTCAGCATGTTCTTCGGGGCCGCCGGCCTCCTCTCCAGGTACCTCTCTGGGAGGATGGCCGAGAGCAGGCCCATGACCGTGATATCCCTGGGTTACGGGACCATGCTCCTCTCCCTCGTGGCCCTCTCCACCTGGTATCTACCGCCTCTGGGCTACGGTATTGCGGCCCTGTTCGGCCTCGGCCTGGGATTCACGATCCCGGCGCAGCAGTACGTGACCATTAGGTCGGTTCCGGAGGGAGCCAGAAACAGGGCCATGGCCCTGTACTCCATGGGCGCCGACGTCGGGCGATTCTCCGGACCTATCGTCATGGGATTCGTCGCCTCCTTCTCCGACTACTCGACCGCCTACCTGCTCACATCGCTGTTCCCGCTCGCATCCGTACCCCTCCTGATCCTACTGGCGAGGAGGATGAGGGATGCCTGAACAGCCGGTGGGGAGGCTCTACCTCCGCATCCTGGGATCGTGCGTGAGGGTCTTGGAGGGGTACCTCGACCTGAGCGACCCATCATCCCTGAAGGTCCCTCTCCTGGGGAGCCTGTCCCCTGATTTACTGGAGAAGGCTAGGAGGGAGAGGCCCGTACCCCTGGAGAGGTGCCAGCTCCTTGTCCAGAGAACCGTGGAACGGGGCAGGAGGAAGGAGCTGGCCGTATACTACTCGAAGGACGAGGCCCTCCGGCTCATGGAGGAAGCGGTGGACATGGTCGATGGGGGCATAGTGCTGGGGGATCCGTTCATGGGATCCGGGAGGACGCTCACCCACCTCCTGCCCCTCGCTAGGGACAGACTCCTCAGGGTTTGGGGGGTGGAGAAGCTTCCACTCCCAGCGTTGGTCGCCTACACCTCCCTCCTGCATCTGCTGGATGGTGAGGATGCTTTAGTGGATGTGAGGGTGGGAGATGCGTTCCTCCTCTACGCCAGGGGTGAGCTCCCTCCCTCAAACCTGATAGCGACGAACCCGCCCTTCACCAGATGGGACAAGCTCCCCGAGGATTACAGGAGGGAGCTCGTGAGGTCCTTCAGGCGAAGCCATCCGGATTTCGTGGGGAAGGGATCGATCAGCCTCCAGGCTTTGGCGATGCTGCTGGTGGATGGGCTCTTGGAGGACGGTGGGGTGGTCGCGTCCGTGCTGCCGGCCTCGACCTTCTACACCCTCTACGGGAGGGGGTATAAGAGGCTGCTCAGGACCCGCTACCACTTAGCGTTACTGGCTGAAGGAGGCGATTCCTTCTCGGAGGGGAGCGGATTCAAGGAGCTGGTCATCATAGCCAGGAAGGGTCCGGGTAGGGGACCCACCAAGGTCCTGAGCTCGTCGGGCGAGCAATACCTCCTCGATCTGAAGGAGCTGCCCACCTTCTTCGACATGAACTGGCTCTCCCTCTTCGATGGGGACCTTCGGGATCTGGTGCTGGGCTTCGTCAGGCCAGCACTCAAGGCCGGGACCCTAGTGAGGCTCTCGGACCTGGGTGTGAGGGTGGTCAGGGGAGTGGAGATGTATGGGCCTGAGTTCTTCTTCCTCCCCAACGAGCATTGGAGGCTGCAGGCTAATGATCCGGAATTCACACTCGTCGACGGGCGGGAGCTCAGGATAGGAAAAGAGTACTTGGTGAAGGCCCTGAGGAGGCCTTCCCTCTACGCTGATTCCATAGAGGTAGATGTGAACACCTACCTCCTCGCGGTCCCTCCCCTGCCGCTGGAGGAGCTGCCCGAGGACCTGGCGGAGTACATAAGGTGGGGGTTGAGGGAGGGCGTCGCCGCCCCAGCAGTCAGGTCGAAGGGGGAGAGGTGGTACAGCCACGTCTGGAGGCAGCTCCAGACCAAGAAACCCTTCGGATACCTCTTCCTTCCCGACAAGGTGGGCGACCCCCTCAGCAGGTCCTCCCTGGCCAACCTGACGGGGGAGAGGGTCACCGCCTCCAAGAACTTCTACGTGGTGGCGACGAGCAGGAGGAGGTCCTGGATGTTGGCAGCCTGGTACAACAGCACATTCTTCGCGTCCCTACTCACGCTCATGGGGAGGGAGATTTCGAGGAGGTGGACTCGCTTCCTCCTCGCCGACTACCTGGAGATGCCCGTGCCCGGCAGGGAGGATGAGGGGGTGATCAGCACCTTCAAGGAACTAGTGAGGGATCCGAGGCCCATCAGGGAGGGACTGTCCGGGCGGGGAATCAGGCATCAGCTGGACATGGAGTTGGGCAGGGCCCTCTCCATACCCGGTGTGGACCGTCTGTTGGATGCCCTCTACTCGAAGCTGGCCGATTTATCGGAGGAGTGAGGCTTTTTAGGGACTGGCGAGGGATCGGCACATGCAACCTTGGATGCTAGCGCTGGGCTCGGCCTTCGGCGCCTTCATAGGATATGCGGCCAACAGAGTTGCTATATGGATGCTGTTCCATCCCAGGAAGCCCCTCAAACTGGGTCCCATAAAGGTGCAGGGGGTCTTCCCAAAGAGGAGGAGGGAGATCGCCGAGAACATAGCCAGGACGGTGGAGGAGAACATCCTCTCCCCGGAGGATGTGAAGAAGATGGTCTCGGAGGCGGTGGACCTCAGGCTGAGGGAGGTCAGGCTGCCAGTGCCACTGCCAGCTGGAGCGCGGGAAGTGCTTGAGTCCGCGATCAGGCAGGTCGTAGCCTCCGCGATCACCTCCTTCCTGTCCCAGATGAGCGAGGGCATGAGCGTGAGCGAATTCATCCTGAGGAAGTTCGAGGAGGTGAGCGATGAGGAGCTGGAGAGGATGTTTCTCGACGCTGTGGGCAAGGAGCTCAGGTACATAGCCCTGAACGACGCCCTGATAGGTGCTCTGGTCGGAGCCTTCGAGATGGCCCTGCTCTCGGCCCTCCACTGAGCCGTGACGCGCGTCAATAACTTGCACCGTTTTCATTCGATTTCGTAACCGAGTTTTTGGTTATTGTTCGATACTCAATCCCCCTAACTTAAATAATAGAATTACATTGTAGGCGAAGTGGGAGCATGAGTGAGCAGTTTGGAGTGAAGAAGGTGAGGGACTTCCTGAAGAAGGAACCCATCACAATAACCCCGAACGCGAGCCTCAGAGAGGCGGCGAAGCTGATGAAAGAGCATGGGATCGGTTTCCTACCTGTCGTAGACGAGTCTGGAAACTTGGTGGGCGTCCTATCGGAGAGGGACATAACCTACGCGTTCGGCGAGGGTAAGGAGAACTCCAAGGTATCGGAGATCATGAGGACGAACGTGATCAAGGTGAAGGAGGACGACACGGTCGCGATGGCGGCGAGGCTCCTGAGCGAGTACGGGATAAGGCACCTCGTGGTGGTGGACGACGAGGGGAAGCTCAAGGGAGTGTTCTCCATCAAGGACCTGACCTACGGGGAGGGGGCCCTCTTCTCGATCCTCTTCTAACCCTTTTTAGGACAGCATCCTCTGAAACCCGGAGGGCGTAATTACAGGGGAGGTCGGCCATCCTCTATCCTCGAGGAATTTGATGAAGCTCCTGTCAATCGTCAGGAAGTAGAGGTTCGATTCCTTGGCCGAGGCGTAGAGGAGATCGTCTATCAGGTCCCTGTGACCCGACTAGTAAATCCTGAATGCCAGCGAGTAGGCCTTCGGACTTGGGATTAGTAGATCGTAGGTGAGCCTCACGGCCTCTAACCCCAGCTCGAATGGTTCGGGATCGGACCCCAGCTTGGCGTATATCCAAGAGGCCTCCAGTAGGCTTACCTCCATGTAGTGGATCCTCGCCTCCTTGAACAGAGGGATTACCTCTTCAGCTTCCTCTTCAACCTCTACACCAAGGGTAGGGAGGAGGAATGTCGTATCAATCAAGACGCCCGGCCTCTTCTTGCCTCTCAAGGCTTTCCTCCTCCAACTCCTCCAAGGTCACCTTGGCCACCTTCTTCCCATGCAAAGCAAGCCAGATCGCATCCTTCTTGGGTTCTATGATGACCTTCTCCCCCTCGACCCTCATTGTGACCAAGGTCCCCTCCTTAATTCCCACGCTTTGGGCGATTCTCTTGGGGATCACTATGGTCCTGCGCTTTCCGACCCTCACCTCTACAGACATCAGAATCTACCAATTTTCTGAAAAATATAATATTTCTGACTCTTTGGTTCAATCAGTAGCCCCACCTAGGAAGGTCATCCCGGCCATCTTCCTCCTGTAGTCCTCCCTAGTGTACTCCCTGATTACCCCCCACCTCCTCGCGTCCTCCTCCCTGTCGAAAACCTCGAGCTCGAACAGATCGTAGGTCTTGCAGCTCTTCAGCTCCTCCTCCGACAGGTCTTCACCCTCCAGTATTATCTTCTGGAGTCTGTTTCCCACCACTCCATTGACCTCACTCTCTATCCTTATGGCCTCCCCCTTGGCCTTCTTCAGGTCCCCCTCCACCACTATCATGCAGTCTATGTCCCTCCCCATGTAGTAGCGGAACTCGTGAAGGCCTTCGCCGCCCATTCTATCGGCTATGATGAACCTCCTTATCCTCACACCCCTCAGCTCGAAGAGGCGCCAGATGATGAACCAGCACCTCTCCTCCAGGTACTTCTTGAAGAACTTGTAGAACTCTAGGTAGACCACGTCCAGCTTCTCCAGCTCCTCGAACTCGAATCCCGTGGTGAACAGGTACATGCACCTCAGGAAGGTGCGGGGCACGTCGGATCGGCTCAGTCTCATTCCGTTGCGAGCCAGACGGGAGAGGGCGTAGTCCACCGCCTCTTCCACCATTCTCTCGAGCCTGTAGAGGTAACGGTACTCCTCGCTCTCTTCGCCTCTCCTAGCGCCCTCTCCCAACATCACGGCTCAACACGCCCTATAGTAAAGAACGTTTCGACGTGTCCTACAGGGTACTCGCTTAGATGATTGAAGGAGGGATATCTGATGTCTCCACCGGCTGAAGAGAAGAAAAAGTTTCTACAAGCACTGTTGAAGGATGAGGAGTTCAAATTCACCGTATCTGGAATACAGGAGGGCCCTGTCAATGATGCTGGAACCCGGATGATCGATTAGGATCTCCCCGTGTATCGGGAGGCGTGTTGTGGATTGAAGTAAGTAAACCCGCTGCTCCAGAAGTTGAAAGACAAACACCCCAGAGTGTCAAATCCGGATAATCTTACGTGAATCTGCCAGCTAGTTTATTCCAAAGCTTTGCCCCGCGGTTCTCATCACCGCTGGATTTAGTCTGGATTCGGTTTTGTTAAAAAAAATATTTAAT
>JAMOVA010000101.1 GCA_027061785.1 Thermoproteota archaeon | reverse complement strand
CGGGAAGTACACCTTCCTCTCCAGCTCCAACCTATGTCCTGATTTGGATCCGGGCTTCGAGCCCTCCTTCTCACCCCCTTTCCCCTTCCCCGCGGGAACCGACACATCCCTTGTGAGCTCCCCGGTCAGGTTTCCGCTGACCGCCACTATCCTGAGAGTGTAATTACCCGGAGGTAAAGTGAACGGTTTCGTGCGTCCGTAGGGACTGGAAGAGAGGTTCAAAGTACCATTCAGGTGAAAGATCGTGACCTCAGCTGACAGCGGGGAGCCGGTAAGCTCAGACAGGGTCCTAACGACGAACCTCCTCCCGTCCTTGCCTACGCTCTCAAGCCCTACCTCTATCCCATCTAGGACGAAGGAGTAGCCTCCATCGGGCCAAACAACCCGGTACTCACCCAGCGGGAGGGATGACGTGTTGATGAGGAGGGTCAAATTCGACCAAGAGGCGAAGTCGGGAGGATGGGGTGTCAGAGGGATTATGGTACCATTCGGCATGATCAGAGAGACGTTGGAAGCTGCAGGGATGTACACAGACACCCTAGCTCCTGGCGAAAGGATTGTCGGAGCACTTGAGACTGGGAGGTAGGGGAGGGCGGCCTGAACCGCCAGCAAGGCAAGGAGGAAGGCCGCCCCCCTCATGCAATTACCTCCGGCTCCTGATCCTGATCACGATCAGCGCTATGATGAGGAGGATGAGCCCTCCCCAGAGGACGAAGTAGCCGTGCACCGGTAATTGGGGAAGTGGGAGCGAGCTGAGCTCCACGGTGACCCTGAAGGGCCTGCCGGGATCCAGATCGGAGATATCCCACGTTCCACTACTGGAAGGAGGATCCGAGAAGGTAATCGTGGATCCGGGAGGGGCCACGACCCTAAGCGAGCCCTCCCTCACGCGATTGGACAGCGGCCCCAGCGAGAACCCGAGCTCGTTGAAGAGAACTCCCTTCTCCACGGCCCCATCTATCCTGAACACGAGTTTGAGCTTGCTACTCTCTCCGGGCCTGAGAGGCTGCCAGAGGGCGTACCTGATGACCTGAGTGCCGTTCTCCGACATGACGAGGGCCTCCACCTTCCTCCCGGTGCTTATATCTGCGGCTTCCAGGACCTTCACGCTACCGTTAACGGGTCTCTCGGATGGTAGTGGCAGCCCAAGGATTCTTTCTTGCCTCATCACAGTGAGGGGAATCCTCCCGTATCCCGGGACCACCATGACCTTCCCCTCGTTCCTGAGGGTGGCAGTCAACTCAACCAACACGGAGCCGTTGGAGAGGGGCCTCAAGACCACATCCAGCCTTTCATAGACTAGAGGATTATACTCTTGAGGGACCTGCTGTCCTTGAGCCTGAGCGGACGAGAGGATAAGCGTCATGATGAGCAAGAGAACGAGGAAACGCATCCAAACTCACCTATAAAAAGAGGGGGGATCAGGAACCGAGGAGAGGGCTTCTCGCCCTCCTCCTGCGCCTCACTCTGAGCTCTAGCAGGATCTCCGCTGCGAGAAGCCCTGCCACGATGAGGACCAGCCAGGGCTCGAAGGTGGAAGCGGCTATGCTCAGCCCGGTGAAGGGCGTGAAGACGGAGTTCACATCGAGGGTGTTCCTCGGATCCACGCCCACCACGAATATGTCCGTGAGGTTGTAGTCGCCGCTACCCAGCACGCAGTAGTGCACGAAGACCGGGTTATAGACATCGATGTCCAGGTTGTCGTAGTGTCCCTTCGCGGACACGACCACGTAGCCACCGCCCGTGGCCAGGGAGTCCTGCACCAGCACGACCTTGAAGTAGGTGTCGGCAGTGTCGTCAGAGGAATCGGCGAGGAACTCGGTTCCCTCCGCGTAGCTGGTGCCGTTTATGCTCACCGTGTCGCTGTCCACCGCCTGCACCTCCCACTCCCTCGTGGAACCGTCCTTCATCGTTACTACGATGGTCTTGGTGGTGCTCGTGTCCGGGAACCACTCGGCGAAGCCGCGCTGCACGGGCAGCGGGTAGACCTTCCAGACGTAGCCCTTGGTGTAACCGGAGGGGCTGGTTATGAGAGAGTAGTCGGGCGGACTGCTCGGGTTGGCGTCCTGCGCGAGCATGCTCAGCGGATGGAACATCATGTTACCCTCCGTCGTGGAGGGATTCGGCTGGAATCCCGAAGGTACGAGGTCGTAGAACTCCACGTAGGGCGTCATCCACTCTCCGAGGTTCTCCAGCCTTATTCCGATGCAATATTCACCGCTCGTCGCTCCGGGCCTGACCTCCTTCCTGGCCTTCACCAGGTACCCCTTCACGACCCATATCTTCTCCACGACGGTGTAATTAGTCTCGTCACCCACCTCAAAGACGGTGGTGTTGGTGTAGTTCATCCAGCCGTACGTCTCGTCCCTCTGTATCCTCGCCTTGAAGAAGGCCCAGACCTTCGGCACCAGGTCGTAGGTGAATGACGAGGGGCCGTAGGTGTATGATGTGGAGCTCTCACCGGGACCTATAGTGGTGATGGGGCTGCCCTGCTGAGTCTGGCGGCTTCCCGAGATCTCGGTGCTGTCTGGCGTGTTACCCTCAGTCGCCCACATGGTGGTGTTGAGTACCTCGTAGTCGAACACACCGCTGGTATCGTAGACCACCATCGTCTCGTACCAGGTGTCGGGGGAGGAGGTGTCCTGCTCCTTCTTCACTTCCAAGCTGGATTTCCCTATCGCGTAGACGTAGCCAACCCTGGTGTCAGTGACGGGTTCATCGGTGGTGAAGTAGACGTAGACCCTCCCCAGTTCTATCTTCTGGGTGGACCCGCCCACCTCGCTCAGGTCGGGGGTGCCCTGAACCTGGAAGGGGGTCGTGAAGGTTATCGAGTCGCCAGCCGCTATGGTGATGTAGGTTCCCGGCCAGTTCCCATCGCCGGTCCAGTACAGGGTCTTGCTATCTGCCGAGAGGGAGGTAGCCCCGGAGCTCGGGGTTCCGGCGCTGGAGAAGACCGGATTGCCGGTGGTATCCTCCCATCCATCACCGGCCGTGTTGTCGGGGGAGAGGACCTTCTTCACCTTCACCTTGACGTCGCTACCGAACCCGTTGGTGAGGGTTAGGTTTATGGACACGGTGGAGGTCTGACCATCGACGATCTTGACAGGAGAGTAGGTCTCGCTTATCCCGATCGGCGGGCAGCCCGTGAAGGTCGTAACCGTGTATTTGAAGGTCACGCTGTCCCCGGAGTGCAGCTCAGTGATGTGCCACCACTCGTAATCGGTGGCGGTCCCGAAGCCCGAGGTGGGATAGGTATCGATCACCCAGGAGGGTGGGGTTTCCTTCTCAACCGTTGCATAGGCTGGAGAATCAAGCAGGGATACCCGGTCCATCGGCTTCACGGGGAACCATATGTCGTACACGGACTCGTCGGCGTTGTTCTTAACCTCGATGTATCCGGTCACGTTCCAAGAGCCGCACCTCACGCCGACCCCGTCTGCCTCCAAGCTGGCGTTGACGTACTCCCTGACGTAGACGCTCAGAGGGGCATCCGGTGAGGCTGAGATGGGTAGAGGTCCTGTGAGGGAGGAGGCTGTCAATATCGCCACCAAGAGCAGCGAGAGGAGTATATATCTTGCACGCATGCGCGCTCCCTCCTGATTTTCACATATCCGAGATTTTTGCAAGGTTGCCGGAAAACATTGAAGATGATGTCGGCAAGCTATTCTATAAGCGTTTTCTTCGAAAGGAGAACCCCTAATTTTTCAATAAGCTAATATGGTCTTCTCCTTTATTATTTATCCAAGAAAAGAAAAATGCTTGGTTTGAGAGTATGACATATTTAGCTCACAAATTCAGTCATATCGGTAGATAATAAAGAATTTTTCCAAATTATGAAGAAGAAAACACCGTAGTACGGTCCAATTGGCAATGACAGTAAAGCCATGCCAGCAGGTATTCAGCTTCAAACTAAATGGCACTTACTCCGTAGGCGACGTACTCCCTCATAATAGCTTTGAAGCGCCGCTCACCCTCCCTCCCCCTATGTCAAATTTTTTAGGATTTGAAGGGGGATGCTCTCTTGAGGTAATCTTAATGGGTAAAGTAATCCCTCCGCTGGAGGAGATCACGCCCGAGGTCTTCAAGGAGACTTTTAGGAGAATTCTGGAGGTTAAGAGAAGAGCCGGTCTCCCACCGATCTTGGATAATCCGCCAGATCTATTCGAGAGGGCTAAGATGTACGGAACTCAGTATAAAAACGGTTCGTGGAACTGGGCCTCCAACATATGGAGCCGCTCCGCCAAGAACACGGTCGTGATAGAGGATGACGAGCAGCTCAAGGAGGAGCACAAGCTGCTCATGCTCAGGGTACTGGAGCACATCCTGGCGCAGGGACCCCTCATCAAGGTGGACGGATACGTGGGCAAGCCCGGTACAGAGGCGCAGATGCACGCTCGCGTCTATGTCGATCCCCAGTTCCCCGACCTGGCCTACAGGTGGAAACAGCTGGTCTTCGACGCACCTCCGGACGAGGAGCCTGACGTGGAGGTCTTCACGGTTCCCCACTACCTGGGGAATCCAAACATACCCGGTACCGACCGCATGCTCATGGTCATGAGGTTTCCCCACCACAACTTCACCATAATAACCGTATCCTCCTATCAGGGAGAGGTCAAGAAGGCCGTGCTGACCCACTGGATCTACCACGTTTACAAGAGAGGCGGAACCGGGGAGCATGCGGCGTTGAGGGAGTTTACCGTCAAAACCGTAGAGGGAGAGTGGAAGCGCATAGTGATGGCCGTTTGGGGCCTTACTGGGACCGGCAAGTCGACTCACGGCCTCTACGTCTGGACACCCAGCAACTCGAAGGTGTACGAGAGGGAATTCGGCCTGAACCCGCTCGACTACGTTAAAGAGCAGGTCATCAAGAACGACGACATAGTGGCCATATTCGAGGACAAGGTGATAGGGTCCGAGAGGGGATCGTGGACCAAGACGGAGGACCTCACACCGGAGCAGGAAGCCATGTGGAAGGCGGCGATGAGCCCCCACGCCTTGCACGAGAACACCGAGTTCGATGAGAGGGGCTATCCTTCCTTCAAGGGCGAGCTGTTCCAGTACTTCGGCAGGCCCAACAGGAACTCCCGCTCTGTCCTGAGGCTGGAGGATACGGGCTACTTTGATGGTGATGTGGAGTCCTCGGGCCCGCTCAACTTCGCCATATTCCTCAGCCCGGGCTACTTCACCGAGTGGGCCTGGATGAAGGTGGAGGACCCAGCATTGGCGGCGAAGATTCTGGCTGACGGACGAACGATAGGGCACCCCGCCCAGTCCAAGGAGGTGGTGGGGAAGCTCAGGTACGTGGCGAGGTTCGCGCAGCCGTTCACCATGGGAGTGCCCAATACAGCTCACGTGGTCAGGTTCTACGAGTACCTCAAGAGGAGGATAGAGCAGGGCGACCCCATCCAGGTGTACGTGTTCAACAACACCGGCCGCATAATAGCGAAGTACAGGTGGGTGAGGATGAAGCTGGGGGACAGGGAGATAGAGGCGCCTGAGCCCATACTGGTGGAGAAGAACGGAATACCGAAGGCGGTGGGCGGTGAGAGGCCCACGATAGAGGAGACAGAGCTCTTCATACTGCAGGCGGCTAGGGGAGCGGTGAAGTACAGGCCCCATCCGGTTTGGGGCGAGAAGGTCTTGGTGCCGGAGGAGGTGCCGGGCCTCACCCAGGAGAGGTTGAAGCAGCTGGACCCGACCACCTACCTCGACATGGACGAGTTTAAGAGGTTACTGAGGGCCCAGATAGAGGTGAGCAAGTACTATTTGGACAGGAACTGTCCCGGCCTTCCCAAGGAGATATACGAGGCTATGGACTTCTAACTTCCCCCTCTTTTCGTGATTCCTTTCAGATTCACGCGGAAGGAAGAGGGAGAAAGTGATAGAGGAACTTTAAAGAAGTACATGGAGTAGGAAATCTCCCGGGTCCGGGGGCTTATGGACGTAGTAGACTCCTTAGAGAGGGAGAAGGGGGTCTTCAGGAGTATGCTGCCTGAGTTGAGGAAGAAGTATGAAGGGAAGTACGTGGCAATCAAGGACGGAGCCGTGATCTCCGTCGGTAGCTCCAAGGAAGAGACCGCATTCAAAGCCTATGAGAAGTGGGCTATTCAGTCATC
>JAMOVA010000100.1 GCA_027061785.1 Thermoproteota archaeon | reverse complement strand
CATCTATCCGGGTGTGGGGTTCGCGAGGCAGGTGGGGAGGGGGAGGGGAGAGGGATACACGGTCAACATCCCCCTACCTCCCGGGGCGGGACCCTCCTCCTACGAGATGGCTTTCGAGGAGCTGGTGAGGCCCATCGTGGAGTCCTTCGCGCCCAAGCTGCTCATAGCCCATGGGGGAAGCGATCCGCACTTTCTGGACCCCCTCACACAGTTGGGACTGGATTTGAGGGGGCTCTGGAGGTTGGGGAGGTGGGCGTCCTCACTTCCGGCTGAGCACAGGGTGGAACTCCTCATAAGCGGTTACAGTGAGGATGTGAGGAACTGGGGGTGGCTGGGGATAGTTAGGGGCTTCGCATCCCTGGACATGGGCTTCGACCCGGAGGAGATCGAAGGCAGGGCTCCGAGCGAGGACGACTACGTCATTCGAAGGGCCAGGCTGGCCATAGACGATGCCAAGAGCGTACTCTCCAAGTACTGGAACCTCTCCTGACGGGGAAATTTTTTACGCAGGCCTTTCCGACCCCAGAGGAGGCACCGGCCTTGATCAGCATAATCATCCCCACCTACAACGAGAGAGATAACTTGGAGGAGCTGGTGAGTCGAATAGACAGGGCACTGGCCGGTGTGGATTACGAGATAGTGATAGTGGACGATAACTCCCCGGACGGAACGGCCGACCTGGCCAAGGAGCTCTCCACCAAGTACCCCATCAAGGTCAAGGTGAGGCCGGGGAAGATGGGGCTCTCCTCGGCCGTGGTCGAGGGACTGGGGCTGGCCGAGGGAGATGTAGTGGCCGTGATGGATGCCGACCTCCAGCACCCGCCTGAGCTGCTTCCCGAACTGTACAGGAAGGTGATGGAGGGTTGCGACATAGCCATAGCCTCCAGGTACGTGGAGGGAGGGTCCGTGGCTGGGTGGGGGCTCCTGAGGAGGATCATCTCCAAGGGATCGATACTGCTCGCCTGGATCCTCCTTCCCAAGGTCAGGGGCATCAGGGATCCCTCCTCCGGTTACTTCATGTTCCGGAGGTCGGTGGTGGAGAGGGTCGTTGAGGAGCTGGATCCCAAGGGCTTCAAGATCCTCTTGGAGATGCTGGTGAAGGGGAACTATTCAAGGGTGTGTGAGGTCCCCTACACCTTCGGCCTGAGGAGGAGGGGTTCCTCGAAGCTGGGGGGCGGTGTCATACTGAGTTACCTGTTGCACGTACTGGAGCTCAGCCCTCCCATAGTCAGGTTCGCCATAGTGGGGGCCGTTGGCACGGTGGTGAACCTGGCGGTCCTCTGGATCCTGAGGTACGGGCTCGGCCTGATACACGAGGTCGCGTCCGCCGTCGCAATAGAGGTGTCGCTGCTGAGCAACTTCTTCCTCAACGACATCTGGACGTTCAGGAGGAGGAGAAGGAGCGGGTTCGTCCAGAGCGTTCTGAGGTACCATGCAGCCAACCTGGCCGGTATACTCACCCAGTACGGCGTCTCGGTGTCCCTCTACAGGTTCCTCGGGATGGAGTCCCTGGCTTCCCAGTTCGTGGGCATCCTGGTCGGGTTCCTCGTGAACTACGTCCTCAGCAAGAGCATGGTGTGGTGGTGAGATGAGTAGGTCCTTCCTGATAGGCCTCCTGCTGAGCCTCCTCATGGCTACGGCCTACGTCAGCTATGCCTACGGGGAGATGTCATCCGGGAAGTATAGGGGAGACGATTATTACGTGAGCGACGAGGTGTGGTACGCCACCTCGGCCAGGAACCTCCTCAAGGAGGTGTTCGGCGTTAATGCCAGGTACGTGAGGGGAGGATACGCCTACGCGACCCTCGTCTTCACATCCAACGAGTTCTTGGAGGAGCACCTGAGCGATGTGGAGAGGTGCCTCTCGGAGCTGGGCGGGAGCGTGGTGAGGGCCAACTACACGGAGACTGGAGATAAGGTCCCCCTCCTCTGGGTGAGAGTGCCGGAATCCAACCTGTCGAGGCTTGAGGGATGCGGAGGATCCATAAAGGTGATTCCCGGATTCGAATATCCCGCGAAGAAGGGCATCTACAACTACCTGAACCTGGAGCACCCTCCCCTGGGGAAGTACCTGATAATGGCCTCAATGGTCCTGTTCGGCGACGAGCCGATGAGCTGGAGGCTCCCGGGTCTCATTGAAGGCTTCATCATGGTGGTCCTCGTCTACCTGATAGGGAGCCGGTTACTCAATCCCCTGTGGGGGGTCGTGGCATCCCTCGCTTTGGTGCTCGATCCCATGTTCGTGTCCATGAGCATGGTGGCCATGCTCGACATACACCTAGCCTTCTTCACGACCCTGGCCCTCCTGTTCGTGGTGTACGACAGACCTCTGGCGGCCTCGATCGCTGGTTGGCTCGCGTTCTCGGTCAAGTTCAGCGGGCTGTTCGTGGTACTCGCAGTGTACCTCTATCTCAGGATATACAGAAGGGAGAGGGTCCTTCCCTCCCTAGTTAAGGCCCTCGCGCCTGCCGTAACGTATATCCTCGTTTCCCTCCCCATAATTTCCTATCTCGGGATGGAGAGATGGATTACTGAGAACTTGAGCGCCATGGCGTGGCACACGACGAGCAGGGGGAGCGGACCAACTCCCTCTCCCCCGTGGGCGTGGTTCTTCAACCTGGCGCCCATGGCCCTCCATTACAATCCCGACCTCATAGCCAGGGTGAACCTAGTTTCCTACGCGTTCGTGTTTGCTTTCGCCTTCATCCTGCTCCCAGCCCTCTTGGAGAGGAGGAGGGAGTACATACCCGTTCTGTTCGTCGGTTCCATCGTACTGGGCTACACTGCCGTCTTCCTGAAGGGCAACAGGACCCTCTACAGCTTCTACGCGGTGCAGCTGTCCTCAGCCGTCGCCGTCTCGTTCTCGGTAGTCATGGCCTACCTGTCCCTCTGGGAAGGCGAGATCAACAGGTACCTCAGCGAGGGATGGAGGAGGATCTCGAGGGCCCTGCTCGGTGAGGGGCTGACGTTACCGGAGGAACTGTCCTTCCTGAGACCCCTCCTGGCCATGGACTCGAGGAGTCTCTCCCTCTCCCTAGGGATCCTCACAGCCGCATTCTCATCCCTCGTCCTCTACTACCTAGCTTTCATGCCCACCAGCCCGGTCGCGCTGCTCGGGCTGGATGATGTCGGCCTCTCCAACGTGCTGACCCATTACCTCACCGAGTCCTCATCCGAGCTCTGGATCAGGGGAGCGGCCTACGGGATGGTCGTCATGCTCTCCTCCCTGATAATCCTCCTAGACCTCTACGAGGGGAGCGGGGGCCTCACCTACGCGCCCCTCCTGGCCGTGCTGCTCCTCTCCTCATCCGACTGGACGATGCTGGCAGCGGCCCTCGCCATGGACTCGATGATGCTGGCCAGAAGGGGGAGGCGCCTGTCCTCCTCGATCCTCTTGGGGGTCTCGGGCGCCGTGAACCCACTTACCCTGACCGCGGCCCCGCTGGTCATCTCGATGAATGGGCGTATCTACGCGCTCGGGGTACTGGCCGGGCTGATCCCTCCCCTACTCATCCCGGGATCGATCCACTGGCCCTCTGACGTGACCGGGGGATTGTTGAGGCCCCTACTCGGGGATTACTCCCTTTTGGCCGGCCTCATCGCCGCGCTAGTACCCGTCGTCATCTGGAGAGATGAGAGAGAAGTTTCCGTCATCTCCGCCGGGGCCTTCCTTTTAATTGCCGGTGGGAGGCCCTACTGGTCCCTCATACCCCTCTTCATGGTGTCGATGATGGGTGGAGGGCCGGGGCTAGCTTTAATGGAGCTGGCGGCCTCCATCCCGGTCCTGTCCTGGGTCACTCCTAGGCTCATAAGCGGACCCCTATTCAAGTGCGATCCAACGGGGCCAGCGGACCCCTGCTCCGATCCCTTCATCGCGCTGACCCTTCTCTCCCTCGCACTCATCTACTGGGGCGTGAGGAGGATCCTACTGAGGGGAGGTAATCACGGGTATGCGAGCGAGGGGCTCGATTCTCCTGGCGAGGTAACGGAAGGTGACGGCGAACATCCTCACTCCCCTATTCTCGGCCTCTCTGAGGGCTTCAGCGAACCCGGGATCGGTCTCGGCGTTCGGGATAAGGAGCTCGGCGTCCGGTCGCATCACGAGGAATAGGACTGCCGCGCTATGACCCTCATCGACGGCTCGGATCAGGTTCAACACGTGCCTCCTCCCCCTCTCGGTGGGGGCGTCCGGGAACAGGGCCACGCCGTCCCTGACTAGCGTGCATCCCTTCACCTCCAAGTAGAGGACCCTCCCCGGATACTCCAGCATGAAATCCACCCTGCTGTTCCCGTACTTCACCTCGCTCCTCATCGAGGTGAAGCCCCGGAGCTCCGGTAAGAATCCCGAGGCTAGCAGCTCGGTGGCTAGCTCCGAATGGAGGCCGGAATTGACCACCGTCCACACCTTGCCGTCCCACACCAGGAGGACCTCGCAGTCAGTTTTCCTCCCCGGATTGAATCTCTCCAAGAAGACCACCGGAGCCCCCTTCACGAGCAGTTCGGTGAGCCTCCCCGGGTCCCTAACATGGCACCTCCTCCTCCCCTCCAGCGTGTCCAAGACGACCAAGAATCGGTTAGGCCTCTCGAGGAACCTACCGGCGCCTAGCTTTCCTTTTATGAACATACGGGCCCTTATGCGGCCAACATTTTTATGACTTCCCCGCCTGAAGGCGCGTGAGTCCCATGAGCTGGTTCAAGAGAGAGATAGCGGAGGGAGTGACCCTCGTCAGGATCCTGAACACGAAGCTCCCGAGGTTCGAGAACTTCTGGCCCATCCCCAACGGAACGTCCTACAACTTCTACGTGGTGGAGGGGAGTGAGGGTACTGCCCTCATAGATGGAGCCGATTACAGGTTCTCCAAGGAGTTCTTCGAGGCGCTCGAGAGCGTGGTGAAGGTCGAGGATTTGAGGTACGTGATAACGCAGCACACCGAGCCGGACCACTCGGGCACCTTGGCGGAGGTCATGAGGAGAGCAGAGGAGGCGGTCCTCTTGGGAACCAAGCAGGCCCTCAGTATAGGGGAGGCGCTCGCCGACTTCCCCATGGACAGGGCTAGGGAGGTGAAGGATGGCGATGAGGTGAGCTTGGGGAACAAGACCCTGCGCTTCGTCCTCTCTCCCATGGTCCACTGGCCAGATACGATGCTCACCTACCTCGTGGAGGACTCTATCCTCTTCACATGCGACCTGTTCGGCTCTCACGGTGCGAGCGACAAGGTCTTCTACGACGAGGCGCCCGACTCCTTCGAGTTGGTGGATTACTACGCCTCCATCCTCATGCCCTACCACGCCATGGCGGCGAAGGCCGTGGCCAAGACTAGGGAACTAAGCCCCAAGATAGTGGCCCCATCCCACGGAGCCCTCCACAGGGAGATTGAGGGGCTGCTGAGCATGTACGAGAGGTGGACCTCGTGGAAACCACTCAAAAAGGCTCTTATTGTGGTGGGAAGCCAGTACGAGAACACCGCCAGGGCGGCCGAGGCGGCCGCGGAGGGGTTGAGGGAGGTCGGCCTCGAGATCGTCATTGTGGACAGCGCTGAGGCCGATCCGGACGACCTGCTCGCCCACACGCTGGAGGCTGCCGCGATACTCGTGGCCACCTCGACGCACAATGGTCATCCCTTCCTGGGCGTCACCTTCTACCTAGACCTCCTCAGGGAGTACAGGCCCAAGAACAAGGTGGCAGCAGTGCTCGGGTCCTTCGGTTGGGGAGGAGGCGGTACCAGGGCCGTCAAGAAGGAGCTCGAGGCTCTAGCCATACCGGTGGTGGATGAGCTGACGTTCAAGGGGAGGCCCAAGGAGGGCGACCTCGACAGGGCCAGGGAGCTGGGTAGGAGGCTCGGAGAGGAAGCTTTGAAGCTCCTGTAAGTGTCTGTAAGTGTCAGGTGATCCGAATAGCCGGTGACCGAGACGCCCTATCCTACCTCAAGCTGACCAGAAAGCTGAGCGCACTAGTCGTGATAGGCAGCTTCGCTTACATCGGCGTGGGGCTGCTCTCCCTCCCACTGAGGTGGTACCAGGTCCACATGCACTTCATGGGAATGGGCGTGGTCTCGTTCGCCGCTGGCGTGAACATCTCCTTCTGGACCTCGGTGACGAGGAGGCGAGGATCGATCCTCGCGGCCCTCCTTCACTCCCTCTCACTGCTCCTCCTGCCGCTCGGCTCGCTGCTCGGATGGGGAAACGTTCTGATCGCCCTCGTCTCCCTCACCGGTCTCCTCTTCCTCATTCCATTGAGGAAAAGATCCCTAGTCTATCTGCTGGAGCTGTATTCCTTCCTGTCCCTCCTCTCTACGGTCTTCGGTAACTTTAGGGGGATAGAAGCTTGGATCACCGCCGTGGAGTGGGCTTACCCGGTGCCGCTCATATACGCGGTGACCCTCCACGCGCTCCCCAAGACCTACAGGTACAGGGCCAGCCTGCCCCTCACCGTCCTGATGACCGCCCTCCACGCGTTCGCTCTCTCTGGATTCGGCCCGAGCAGGCACCTGATGTGGGCGAGCATGCTCACCTACTTGGGGGCAGCCAGGCTGGACTTGGCGTTCCGCGGTCTGAGGTCGGTCAGGGTGAGGGAAGCCCTCCCTGCTCACCGCTACCTCATAGCCGGCTACCTTCTCCTCATCCCCCTGCTGATCCTGTCTTGGCCGATCCCCTTGGACGAGCTGGGCCTCCTACACATCCTCCTCGTGGGGTTCGTGGGCCTCCACATATACGCTCACGCTCCAATGATGATCCCCGTCCTCCTCGGGATGAGGAACGCGAAGAGGTTCAACTACCCGGCCCTCCTCCTGCTCGTGATGGCCGCCCTCTCGTGGCCTTTCAACAGGGATGTGGCCCTTTACTTCCTCTCGGGAAGTCTCTTCCTAGTAGTCTACATAGTGAAACCGTAGTGGATCGGCTGGAGTTGGATACCACTAAGCCGGAAAAAGGAAAGAAAAAGAACCGGTTTGTACAGGCCGAATAGGAACGGGACCTATCAGGAGAAGGTTACCTTCCTGTCCTTGAGGCTCCTGTTCAATAGGTCAGCGTGCTCTAGGGTCACCTGATATTCTGCGAGCCTCGTCAGCTCGAGGGACGGGATGGCCACCTTGTTCACGTAGACCTTGCCCTCGTCGAATCCCACCGTGTAGACGAAGACATCCCTAGCCTCCAAGTACTTCCTCACCTCCTCGTTCTCCAGAGCCTCCTTCAGGCCGCCGGCTGCGAATATCCTGACGTGGATGACCAGACTGCCGGGCACATCTTCCTCGGCCATGGCCTTGAGGAGCTCGACGAAGCTCTTCTTTGTCTCATCGAACGGGGTCTCCCCTCCGAACTGGAGCAGTATTACTTGGGCGGCGAACTCCTTCAGCCTCTTGGCCAGCTCCCTCTCCTTCCCGTGCTCCACCATGAAGTGATAGGTAACGCCCCCGCTCAGGGTCAGGAAGGTGGCTTCGGTGGCCGCCGCTATGCTGGAGCATATGATGTTCTTGGAGGCCACCACTGCGACCTTGTTGAGTCCCAGGTCGGCAAGGGCCTTCCCGACCAGCCTACCGGTGAGGGCGCGCAGGTATATCTCCTCCTCGAACGTGGTCAGGGGCACGATGATCACCAAGTCTAATAATGTTAGACTAATTTAACTTTTACGCGCGTCATACCTCTCCCTTGGAAGCCTCCTGAAACACTCTCTGCAGTTCCCTGAGCACGGAGAAGGGGTGCTCTCTCAGTTTACTCCTCGGCACCTTGGCTTCCATGGCCAGCATGGACTCGAGAAGTGCAAGTCCCCTCGCAATACCCCTGAACCTGCCGGCCGGTCCGAAGATCATGAAGTCGGCGCCCCTCATCCTCAGGTATGAGAGAGCGGCCGTCAGCATGGTATAAGCCTCATCCCCGTATCTCCTCTTGCTCAGAAAAGCTAAAGCGTTGGCTGGGGCGCAGCCCACTACGTACCCCTTGGATCTGAGGAAGCTCATGGACTCGGCCACCGAGGCCAGGGAAGCTGGGTCCAGCACGACCACATCCACTAGGAACTCCTCCACCCCCGCCTCCTCGGCCTTGGGTATGAGCTTCTCCTCGAGGATTGATAGCTTCACCTTGGGTTTGAGGCTCTCCAGCGCGTTTTTCGGATCGAAGGCCACCAGAACGGCCTTCTTGATTCCGGAGGTCTTTATGGCGTTCAACTCCTCCTGGGTGCTGTCCGGGTATATGGCGTTCGCTATGGCCAGATCGGACAGGCCCAACTCGCCTGCGATCCTGTAGGCGTGGGCCCTCACCTCCGGGTCTATCCCGTCCACGAGGAGGGGGACATTGAAGCGTGAGGCGAACCTCAGGTATGGCTCCGCGGCGCCCTTGCTGGTTATGATGACGTCCAAGGCGTAGGGGAAGTTCAGCTGGCGTGCCACACTCAGATCGGATTCTATAAGCTTCTCTTCAGCTTTCTCGTCGAACACGCCTCTCTCGTGATCTCTAACCCTCCTGTCCCCCCTGTAGAAGATGGATCCTATCATCAGGGGAGGGTTTTCCCCTAGCTTGCCTCCCAAACGCATGCGCTAACCTCCCAAGACCTCCAAGATCCTTGAGTGGTCCCTCGGGGAGCTAACTATAACCCCCTTAACAAGTCCGGATTCCTCCAACCTGTCCATGAGTTCCTTATAGTCCACCTCCAGCACCTCCTCTATATCCATGGCTTTAAGCACCGACTTCTCCATCTCCGCCAAGGTGAGCATCAGCATGGTGTAGAGGGGCATGTCCCCGACGAAGTCGGCTATGGGATAGAGGTCCTCCACCCTCTGTATTGGTTGAGTGACGACGAAATCCGCCCCCGCTTCCAGCTTCGCCTTGAGCCTCTCCCCCGGTTTGAGAGAGGTGGCCACGCCCAGCTTCACCCTCACGCCCCACTCCCTCACGAGGGTTATCGCCCTCACGGCATCGAGGCCCGTGGGCCTACCCACGCTGGGGGGGTCTCCTCCCACCAGCAGGACCCTCTCCATACCCAACTCCGCCAGACCCATCATCTCGGAAAGGAGAGCCAGCTCGTTCCTGTCCATCAGTCTGTAGTTAGGGACCGCCTCCACCCCTATGTTCCTGAGCAGGACAGCGAGAGCCAGCGAGGAGGGAGCCGGCTTTCCGAAGGGAGAATCGGGTATGGAGATGAAGTCCGCCTTCCCTATGAGGGAGGAGACCCTCCTGAGGAACCTTGGTTTGGGGGAAGGGGGGATCTCCACTCCTATCTCCAATCAGATCACCTCCAAGAGAGAGGGAACTATCTCCTGCCTGTTCACATCAACCAGCCCCTTTGGGGTCAGCTTCAGCTTGGGAATCACCGAGAGGGCCAAGAAGGAGAGCTCCATGAACGGATCCTCTCTAGTCCCTCCGAGAGACCTGTACGCCCTATCCAGCTCCTCCTCCAGCGAGGCCACCTCCTCTGCTGGCCTGTCCGACATGAGGCCACCCACGGGAAGCGGGAGGATGGAAATCGGTTTGCCGTTCGAGACCACTACTTGGCCGCCCCCGACCCGCTCCAGCTCGCGAGCCGCCACGACCATGTCCTTCAGGTCGCTGCCAGCCACTATCAGGTTGTGACTATCGTGAGCGACCGTGGAGGCTATCGCTCCACTCATTCCGAACCCCCTCACGAATCCCCTCCCGATGTGCCCCGTCCTCCCGTGCCTCTCCACCACCGCCAAATGTTGGACCTCTCCCTCCGCCCTGACCAGCCCTTCCTCGATGGGAAGCCATTCCTCGCCCTCCTCGGTGAGGAGGGAGCCCGTCAGCTCTATGACCCTGACCCTAGCCCTCCTTCCCTGGACCTTCACGGCCAGATCCTCGGGTGTGAGGGATGGGAGCTTCATCGTACCTATCCTCCTGACCCTCACCGCGCCGAATAGGGGTTTACCGTTGGAGGCCACGAGCTTCCCTCCTATGTAGACCCTGAGGGCCTCGAACCTCTTGAGGTCCCTCACCACCACCAGGTCGGCGAGCCTGCCAGGGGCGATGCCGTCCAGCTCCCTGATGCCGAACCTCTCGGCCACGTTTATCGTCACAGCCTGAACCGCCTCCACCGGATCAAGGCCCTCCTCGACGGCCCTCCTGAGGAGGTGGTCCACATGACCCTCCCTCATCAGGTCGGACGCGCTCCTGTCGTCCGATACCAAAAGGAGTCTCCTCTTCTGGACCCCGAGGAGCCCCTTGATTATCCTCATGTCCTTGGACGCGGTTCCCTCCCTCACCATCACGTACATGCCCTTCCTGGCCTTCTCCAAGGCTTCCTCCTCAGTAGTGGACTCGTGATCGGACTCTATACCCCTGAAGAGGTAGAGACAGAGTTCCTCGCCCGTGAGGAGGGGCGCGTGTCCATCGACCGGCATCCGCCTCCTCTTGGCCTCCTCCACCTTGCGGAGGAGGTCCTCCTCACCCGAGATCACTCCGGGGAAGTTCATCATCTCTCCAAGCCCGGCGCTCTCATCCAAGAGTTCCGCGACAGCGGTGGCATCGAGCTGGAAGGGAGATTCCTCGAGGGGGGAGGCGGGGACGCACGAGGGTACCATCAGGTGGACCCTGAGTGGGGCCTTGCTCGACTCCTCCAGCATGAACTTGAAGCCTTCCTTCCCGGCGACGTTCACTATCTCGTGGGGATCCGCGAAGACGGAAGTGGTGCCCCTCGGTACCACCAGCCTGGCGAACTCCCCGGGAGGAAGTTTGCTGCTCTCTATGTGGATATGACCGTCCTTCATTCCGGGGATAATTATCCCATCTACTTCCTCCACCCTTTTAGCCTCGATCCTCTCCCCGATGCAGAGGATCCGATCCCCCAGTATGGCCACGGGGCCGTCCAACAGCTCGCCCGTGTAGATGTTCAGGTACTGACCCTCCAGCAGGAGATCGGCCTTCAGTTCCATCCCTGTGAGCGCTCACCACCTAAATATATCCGTTCTCATGAGCGGCCGCCGCCCTTATGCAAAATTAATAAACCCTTCCGCGGAGGATGGACTCGAGGTGTGATCGTTGGGGAGGAAACAGCCCCCTAAGAAGGGAGATAAGAAGGACGACAAGGAGGTAAAGGACGTAACGCTCATAGTGGCGGATGTGGTGAAGCAGGCCGACTTCGGCAGGGGGATAGTGAGGATAGACCCTGAGGTTATGAAGCAGCTCAACCTGACAAGCGGCGATTACGTGAGGATCTACGGCTCTAGGGTGACTCACGCCAGGGTCATGCCGTCCGTGAGCATGGACGTGGGCACCAGGTACATCAGGATGGACAAGATCATCAAGGGGAACGCGGGAGTGAGGACCGGCGAGAAGGTCAGGGTAAGACCTGTGGAGGTGGGGGAGGCCAGCAAGGTCGTCCTGGCTCCGCAGGACCACATGATAAGGGTGGCCCCGGACTTCCACAACTGGGTGAAGAGGAGGCTCTACGACTTCGTCGTCACCAAGGGCGATGTGGTCCTCATCCCCATATTCCAGAGGTTCATTCCCTTGGTGGTGGTCAGCGTCACCCCCGGAACCTTCGGGAAGGTCGGGGCGAACACGGTGATAGAGGTCAGGGAGAGGCCCGTGGAGCTTTCCAAGATAATAGTGCCCACCGTCACCTACGAGGACATCGGAGGGCTGAAAGAGGAGATACAGAGGATAAGGGAGATGGTGGAGCTTCCGCTCAAGCACCCAGAGCTCTTCAGGCATCTAGGGATAGAACCGCCCAAAGGAGTGCTGCTTTACGGACCACCGGGCTGCGGTAAGACGCTGCTGGCCAAGGCTGTCGCTAATGAGAGCAACGCCCACTTCATAAGCATCTCAGGTCCGGAGATAATGTCCAAGTACTACGGCGAGAGCGAGAAGAGGCTCAGGGAGATATTCGAGGAGGCTGAGAAGAACGCTCCCTCAATAATATTCATAGATGAGATCGACTCCATCGCGCCGAACAGGAATGAGGTAACTGGAGAGGTTGAGAGGCGTGTCGTGGCTCAGCTCCTAGCCCTGATGGACGGCCTGAAGGGAAGGGGAGAGGTAATAGTTATTGGGGCTACGAACAGGCCCGAGGCCCTCGACCCGGCTTTGAGGAGGCCTGGCAGGTTCGACAGGGAGATAGAGATAGGAGTGCCGGACAGGGAGGGCAGGAAGGAGATATTGCAGATACACACTAGGAACGTGCCCCTTGCCGAAGACGTCGATCTAGATGAGCTGGCCGACATAACCCACGGGTTCGTAGGCGCCGACCTTGCAGCTCTGGTAAGGGAAGCTGCGATGGCCGCTCTGAGGAGGGTCCTCCCCAAGATAGATCTGGACGCTGAGACGATCCCCATAGAGATCCTAGAGGAGCTTCAAGTCACGAAGGACGACTTCATGGAGGCTCTGAAGCTGGTACAGCCCTCGGCATTGAGGGAGATCTCCATAGAGGTACCTGACGTGTCCTGGGACGACATAGGCGGATTGGAGGAGGTGAAGAGGGAGCTCAGGGAAGTCGTGGAGCTGCCGTTGAAGAACCCTGACGCCTTCAGGAGGCTGGGCATCGAGCCGCCCAAGGGAGTGCTGCTCTATGGACCACCGGGCTGCGGTAAGACGCTGCTGGCCAAGGCTGTCGCTAATGAGAGCGAGGCGAACTTCATCAGCGTGAAGGGTCCCGAGCTCCTGAGCAAGTGGGTTGGAGAGAGCGAGAAGGCTGTGAGGCAGATCTTCAGGAAGGCGAGGCAAGTGGCTCCAGCCATCATATTCATCGACGAGATAGACTCCCTCTTCCCGAGGAGGGGCACCAGCTTCGATTCCGGTGTGACGGAGAGGGTAGTGAGCCAGATGCTCACCGAGATTGATGGAATCCAGCCGCTGAGGGATGTGGTCGTGATAGGAGCCACGAACAGGCCTGACCTCGTGGATCCAGCCGTTCTCAGGCCGGGAAGACTGGAGAGGCTCGTCTACGTTGGGCCGCCGGACCTCAACACCAGGTTCGAGATCCTAAAGGTCCTGACGAAGGAGATGCCCCTCTCAGACGATGTGGATCTCTGGAAGATAGCCCTGGCAACGGAGAGATTCAGTGGAGCTGATTTGGCAGCTCTAGTGAGGGAGGCAGCCATGACGGCCCTGAGGGAGGACATAAACGCGGAGAAGGTGGAGATGAGGCACTTCGAGCAGGCGCTCACCAAGGTGAAGCCCAGCCTCACTGACGAGATGCTCAAGTACTACGAGGAGGTCAAGAAGACCCTGAGAGCAGCCACTACTCCTGAGGAGAGGAAGGAAGAATCCTACGTCTACTGATACTGACCGTGACCCTGCTCATTCACCTTTTTCCTCGACCACTCCCTCAGGAGTGATGGGGTCAGGTACCTCCTCCCCTCACCCTCCTTGAGGGAGTCCCACTCACCGAGTATCTTGACGGCCTCGTTCGCCACCCTTATCGCCTCCTCCTCGCCCCTCACATCGAACTCGTCCCTGTTCCTCTGGGCAAAGACCGCGTGAACGGCTCCGGCCCTCAGACCGAAGAGGGAGGCGAGAACGAAGAGGGCAGAGGACTCCATCTCGAAGTTGAGGACCTTCGCCGCCATAAGATCCCTGAACAGGTTCTTATGCCAGCTCTGCTCGTATCCATTGAAACCGGGCCTTCCCTGGCCCGTGTAGAAGCTGTCGGTCGTGGCCGTGATCCCCACATGGTACCTATAGCCAAGGGAATCGGCGGCCTCTATCAGGGCCAAGAGGACCTCGTAGCTGGCGTGAGCCGGGTAGCCCTTCAGCACGTACTGGTCGCTCGTACCCTCCATCCTAACGGCGGCTGACGTGATCACCAGGTCTCCGAGCTCTATCTCGGGCTGTATCGCCCCCGTGCTCCCGACCCTTATGAAGGTGTCCACCCCCACTCTGGCCAGCTCCTCAACCGCTATCGCAGTGGCCGGAGCCCCTATGCCCGTCGATACTGCCAGTAACCTCACACCCTTGTAGGTCCCCCTGTGGACAACGTACTGCCTGTGCCTAGCGACCTCTTCGAACCAGTCCCACTGCCTCGGTATCTTGGGGACCCTGTCCGGATCTCCGGGGAGTAGGGCGTACCTCTCGGCCTCCTCTCTGGATATCTGGACGTGATACTGCTTGCCACCCTCCATCTCGGGATGCTCGGCACTCTTGAACCTCATGGCGCGTATATAGGTGGGGAGAGGTAATAACCGTGCCTGTGCCGGCTCAGCGCAGGTTGAGTATACCTTTTTAATTGGACCTACCCAGCGATGGGCAGGTGGTCCCTTGGAACTAGAGTAGCCTACGTTTCTGATATCAACACCTCGGTTAGGGGAGCGCTGAGGCTCCCCGATAGGGCGAGAGTTTTTGATACCACCTTGAGGGACGGTGAGCAGACACCTGGTGTCTCACTCACTCCTGAGGAGAAGATTGAGATCGCAATAGCCCTCGACGAGCTAGGCGTGGATGTGATAGAGGCCGGCTTCCCCATCACCTCCAAGGGAGAGGCCCAGTCCGTCAGGGAGATAGCGAAAGCCGTTAAGGAGATGGAGGGCAGCGTCAGGGCCGAGATCTGCGCGCTGGCCAGATCCACGCCCAAGGACATAGACATAGCGGTGGACGCGGGCGTCGACTCTGTCCATGTCTTCATAGCCACCTCTCCCCTGCACAGGGACTACAAGCTGAGGATGAGCAAGGAGGAGGTACTTGAGAGAGCTGTGAGGGCCGTGGAGTACGCGAAGTCGAGGGGCGTGAAGGTGGAGTTCTCCGCGGAGGACGCGACCAGGACGGAGGTGGACTTCCTCATCGAGGTGTTCAAGGCCGTGGAGGAGGCTGGGGCTGACAGGGTCGACATCCCCGACACAGTTGGAGTGATGTCGCCGCCAGCGATGAGGGCTCTAGTGGGGAGGGTGGTGGACGAGCTGAGGATACCGGTCAGCGTCCATTGCCACAACGACTTCGGGCTGGCGGTGGCCAATTCACTGGCTGGGGTGGAGGCTGGCGCCCAGCAGGCGCACGTCACAATCAACGGGATAGGTGAGAGGGCCGGAAACGCCTCCTTGGAGCAGTTCGTCACCGCTCTGAAGTTCCTCTACGGTGTGGAGACTGGCGTGGACCTCTCGAAGCTCAGATCCGTCTCCGAGCTGGTGGAGAAGCTCACTGGCATACAGGTGCCTCCCAACGCCCCCATCATAGGGGACAACGCTTTCTCCCACGAGTCCGGCATCCACGTGCACGGGGTGCTCGGCCATCCCGGGACCTACGAGCCCCTCAGCCCTGAGGTCGTGGGAATGAGGAGGCGCATCGTGCTGGGGAAGCACACGGGGAGGCACGCAGTAGAACAGGCGGTCAGGCAGCTCGGTTACAGCGTGAGCAAGGAGGAGCTGGACCTCATAATCCAGAGGGTGAAGGAGTTAGGGGATAAGGGCGTCAAGGTGACCGAGAGGAGGTTCTCGAAGATAGTGGCTGAGGTCGTGGGCGGCAGGCCCGGTGCTAGGCTGATGGAGGTGCCCGAGTGGACCGTGGTCACGGGAAGCAGCACCACTCCTTCCGCCTGGGTGAAGGTCAGGCTCAAAGGGATGGAGAGGAGGAGCGCAGGATGGGGCGTGGGTCCCGTCGATGCCATAGCCAACGCCCTCAAGTCCATAGAGGGGATGCCCGAGTTCAGACTGACGAGGTTCAAGCTCAATGCCGTCAGCAGGGGGACCGAGGCGGTAGGGGAGGTCTACGTCAGGGTCGAATCGAATGGAATGGCGGCCGAGGGCTTCGGCCTCAGCGACGACATAGTGGATGCGAGCATAGAGGCCCTAGTCGACGCCCTGAACAAGGTGATGACCCTTGAAAACGGCGATTGAGAAGATACTAGCGAGGGCCTCGGGTAGGGACGTGAGCGTGGGCGACATAGTGGAGGCGGAGATCGACGTCTACATGACCCACGATCCGATGGGCGCGCTGGTCGAGGACGCGCTGAACGAGATAGGTGCTGAAGTGAAGTATCCGGAGAGGGTGGTGGCCATACAGGACCACTTCGTGCCAGCGAAGGACATAGAGTCGGCGGTGCTGAGCATGAGGCTGAGGGAGTTCCACAGGAGGTTCAACTTCGGTGCGTACTACGAGGTGGGTAAGGGAGGGATATGCCACGTCGTCATGCCGGAGGAGGGGCACGTGGTTCCCGGCGACGTGGTGGTGGGAACGGACTCCCACACCCCCACGTCTGGAGCTTTAGGGGCTTTCGCGGTAGGTATAGGGGCGACGGAGATGGCAGCGGCGATGGCCCTGGGCAGGCTGTGGTTCAAGGTCCCCCCCACCATCCTGATAAGGGGTGAAGGCGGGTTCCCGCCCTTAGTGCACGCCAAGGACCTGATCCTGAAGGTGATCTCGACCATAGGGACCGACGGGGCCATATACAAGGTGCTGGAGTTCGACGGGCCTGCCGTGAGGGAGCTGGAGATGGACGAGAGGTTCGTGCTCACCAACATGTCGGTGGAAGCCGGGGCTAAGACGGGCTTCATCTCTCCCGATGAGGTCACCCTGAAGTACTTGGAGGGCAGGGCCTCCAGACCCCCCAGACCGGAGTACTCTGACAAGGGAAGCTTCGAGGACGAGCTGACCTTCGATGTCAGCTCCCTAGAGCCACTAGTGGCAGCTCCCCACTCCCCTGCTAACGTGAGGGCGGCAAGCGAGGTTGACGAGGAGATAGATCAGGCCTTCATAGGCTCCTGCACCGGGGGGAGGCTGAGCGATCTGAAGGCGGCTGTGAGGGTGCTGAGAGGCAGGAAGGTGAGCGAAAAAGTTAGACTCATCGTGATACCGGGGAGCCAGAGGGTGTACAGGGAGGCGCTGAGGATGGGGCTCATAGAAGCTTTGGTGGAGAGCGGAGCGGCGATAGGGCCTCCGAGCTGCGGTCCCTGCTTGGGCGCCCATCTGGGCGTGCTCGGACCCAACGAGGTGGGCATATCCTCCTCCAATAGGAACTTCAGGGGAAGGATGGGGCATCCCGAATCTCGAGTTTATCTGGCGAGCCCCAGCACCGTCGCTGCTAGCGCCCTGACCGGTCGCGTGACCGATCCGAGGGAGGTGGTCTCTTGATGAGGAGCAGGGTGATCAAGTACGGAGACGACGTCGACACGGATGTGATAATCCCCGCCCGCTACCTGAAACACGGGGCGGATCCCGAGGTACTAAGGAGGCACGCGATGGAGGATCTAGATCCGGAGTTCGGGGAGAAGGTGAAGGAGAGGAAGATAATAGTGGCGGGAAGGAACTTTGGCTACGGCTCTAGCAGGGAGCAGGCCCCCCTGGCCCTAAAGTACGCTGGCGTCAAGATGGTGCTGGCGGAGAGCTTCGCCAGGATCTTCTTCAGAAATGCGATCAACGTCGGGTTGCCGGTGATGGAGGTCCCGGGGATAAGCGAGGTGGTGGATGACGGCGACGAGGTCGAGGTGGACCTCCGATCGGGAGTGGTGAAAGTTATCGGTAAGGGGGAGCTGAGGGGGACGAAGATCCCTGACTTCCTTATGGAGATATTGGAGGCCGGAGGCCTAGTTCCCTATCTGAGGAGGAGATTCCATGCCGAGGATAGCCCTGATACCGGGTGATGGAGTAGGACCCGAGATAATGGATGCAGTAATTCCCGTGCTCGAGGCACTGGCGGACAAGCACGGGATAACCCTGCAGATGGAGGTGTACGAGGCTGGGGACGAGACGAAGAAGAGGAGAGGGGTTGCTTTACCAGAGGACACGTTCGAGGGCGTTCGCAAGGCTGACGCCACGCTCATGGTGGCTGTTGGTGAGACAGCGAAGGAGGTGATCCTCCCGATAAGGCAGGAGCTAGACCTCTACGTGAATTTGAGGCCGGCCAAGTCTTACCCGGTGCCTAACGCCGTTCAGGGCTTCGATGTCACCATAGTGAGGGAAAATACGGAGGGGCTGTACGTCAGGGCCGGCTGGACCAATGGAGACACGGCAATAGACCTGAGAGTGGCCACGAGGAGGGGAAGTGAGCGAATCTGCAGGTATGGTTACAGGTACGCTAAGGAGGAAGGGAAGGAGAGGGTTTACGTGGTGCACAAGGCCAACGTCCTGCTGGGATGCAAGCTGTTCAGGGAGGTATGCTCCTCCATAGCTGAGGAGGAAGGGTTCGAGTACAGGGAGATGTACGTGGATGCGGCTGCGATGAGGCTGGCCATGGACAGACCCTTCGACGTCATAATCACGACGAACATGTTCGGGGACATCCTAGCTGATCTGGCAGCGGCCTACATTGGAGGATTGGGCATGTACCCCAGCGGGAACATAGGGGACGATAAGGCTGTATTCGAACCGGTTCACGGGACCGCGCCGGATATAGCTGGCAAGGGGATAGCTAATCCGATGGCTACCCTGCTCTCGGCAGCGATGATGTTCAAGTGGCTCGGGTACAGGGAGGCAGGTGAGGACTTGGAGAGGGCTGTGTGGAGGGCCTGCGAGCTCGGATACACTACACCGGACGTGGGAGGGAAGATGAGGACTTGGGAAGTGTGCGCGAGCGTGAGGGATCTTATATTGGCGAGGTGATCAAGCTCGAAATAATCTTCGGGTAAGGTCAAGTTCATTGAGATTTACCGCCCTATGTTCATCCCCCAAATCGGTCAATCACTCATGATTCTTGCATTAGAGGAACCCGGTAACTTTGATCCGAACCAGCTAACTTTTTCCCCTTCGCAGATCAACCTACTGGGATGAGGTGCGCCTTCCTAGACTTGGACCACACCGTGATAAGGACGGGATACAGACAGTACCTCATAGGTAGACCGGCCCTTTTGCTCTCCAGAAAGCTCGGTATCCCGGAGGATGAAGCCGTTCGCATTCTTAGGGAGAAAGTTAGGGAAATCATGAGGGAAAAGATTCTGAGGGAAGATTATCTGCATGCCTTCGACTGGGATGTCGTCATCCCGGAGGCTCTACGACAGCTAGGGGTAGAGGTAAGCGGATTCGACGCTCTGTCCCTCCTGCTGGAGGCAGTGAGGAGTGGGGCGACCAGCGTCTATCCGGACTCCATAGAGGCCATTAAGGAGCTCAAACGCTACCGCAAGGTCTGCCTCATGACTGGCGGCCTCTCCAAGTACCAAGACGTCATCCTCACCGAGCTGGGGATAAGAGACCTCTTCGATGCAGTCCTGACCACCGACAGGCTTGGGGTCCTCAAGGTAAGGCCAGAGGCGTTCACCAAGGCCATGGAGATTTGCGGCTGTTCCGACGCGTTCCACACCGGCGATTCCCCCAGCCATGACGTGGCTGGAGCTAAGGGTGCTGGCTTGCCCGCATTCCTGATGGTGAGAGAATTGAACCACCTGAGAGATGTAGACCCCATAGAGAGAGTGGACTTGCTTCTGAAGAGCGGTTACCTTCGAGATTTGATGAAGAAGGACATCCTCTACGGGTTTATCCCCGAGGAGATGATGATACCCGATGCTGTGGTGGTTGAGCTGAGGGAGGTAGTCTCTCTGAGTAGGAGGTTGTAACTCATCAGTAGGAATAGAAAGATGAGTTTTCCGGATCACTAGTTAGGTTACAGCTGCTTTCTCCTCTTGGCTCTGTAGATTGCATCCTCTCTGGCGAGCCTCTCGGCCTCCTCTTTCAGATCCCGCCTATCCTTACTGCATCAAGCCATCCCTCTGCATACCTCTTTAGGATCTCTCCTCAAGAAGATTACAGTCGTGTGAGGGCCTATCCTTACCTTCACCGCCCTTCTTCCCTTCTCAACTCCATCAGACATCGCTCACATCCTGCCTCAAACATTCAAGGTATGGATTACTCAGGGACATCACTCGGTTTTAAGTAAGGACTTCACGAGAGAGCTATGCGCCTGGTCAGGTTCGTCCACGACAAGACCATGGACTACGGTGTGGAGCAAGATGGTGAGATAGCTCCCTCTAACGTGATCTCGGAGAAGATAGGGAAGGAATTGCCTCCGAGTCTGGACGCCCTAATAAGCCTCCCGCTCATAGATGAGGTGCTGAAACTGGAGGATAAGACGCTGGATCGCACCATTCCACTGGAGGAGGTGAAGTTGCTCAAACCCCTCACCTCACCGCCCAAGATAATCTGCCTGGGAAAGAACTACGCCGAGCACGCGGCTGAAACTGGATTCGAGCCCCCGAAGGAGCCCGTCGTCTTCATGAAGGCCCGGACATCCCTCAACGGTCCCTACGATGACGTGATAGTTCCGGACGACTACGTTAAGGAGGTGGATTACGAGGGCGAGATAGCCTTCGTCATGAAGAAGGGTGGGCGTAGGCTCAATGAGAAGGAGGCTAAGGACTCGATTCTGGGCTACATGGCCTTCAACGATGTTACAGCCAGAGACCTACAGAGGAGGGACGGGCAGTGGGTCAGAGGTAAGAGCATCGACACCTTCGCTCCAATAGGACCGTGGATAGATGTATCCGTGAATTTCGAGGAATTGGGGGTAACTACTTGGGTCAATGGAGAGAGAAGGCAGCACGCCAGCTCGAGTCGGATGATATTCAAGCCGTGGGACATAATCACCATACTGAGTACGGGGATGACCCTAGAGCCAGGGGATATCATAGCCACCGGGACTCCTTCGGGAGTGGGCGGCTTCTCCAATCCTCCTAAGCTCCTCAAACACGGGGATGTCGTGGAGATAGAGGTGTGGGGGGTGGGGAGGATAAGGAACCGCATCGTCTACGAGAGCATGAGGGAGTGAAATGAATGCGATCCTCACCGCATTCCTCGCCAGCTTGGGCGCTGGCCTGATGACCGCACTGGGGGCTCTACCAGCACTAGCCCTGGGCGGAGAGGTTCCGGACAAGCTGATGGACGTCCTGTACGGTCTATCAGCTGGGGTCATGCTGGCAGCCAGCGCCTTCAGCCTCCTAGTGCCAGCCCTAGAGATGGGATCTGTGTTCCTAGTGGCCGGGGGCTTCTTGACAGGTGCCTTCCTCATAGAGATGGGAGACAGATTCATTCCTCACGTCCATCCCGTTTACGGGTATGAGGGGCCCTCATCAAGACTCAGGAAGGTCTGGCTACTGATCCTAGCCATGACGATACATAATTTTCCCGAGGGAATGGCGGTAGGCGTTGCCTTCGCAGGAGAGAGTTTCGGGGCAGCACTGGCCCTGGCCCTAGCCATCGGGATACAGAACATACCCGAGGGACTCGCGGTCTCTGCGCCCCTCGTGAGGGAAGGATATAGGGGTCGGAAAGCTGTCCTCTATGGCACGCTGACCGGACTAGTGGAGCCCATCGGCGGGCTGATAGGGGCCTATTCTGTGTTGGTGATAAGGTCTTTACTCCCTTTCATTATGGGGTTGGCTGCGGGTGCCATGATATTCGTCGTGAGCGATGAGATGATACCCGAAAGCCACAGGAAGGGGCATGAGAGATGGGCAACAATGGGCGTGGTGGTCGGGTTCGTCGTCATGATGATCTTGGATAACATCTTCGCCTAGTGTAGATGGCGATTTCGCTTATCAACATCGGTAAATTCGATTAGTTTCGGCCCATAATTTTTCTAATTTTTTACAATTTAATATATATCTTTACTATGATTGAAACATGTTTCCCTAAAATCTCCGATTTTTCAACGGTTAATCTATCTAACCAGAAGTTTTAAATCAAAAAAGTTAGGCTTCTCTAAGGGGATCTAGATGGACCCCTTCAGCTTGATTCAGCAGTGGTTCTCCGGTTATCCCGCTGGCTGGGAAAGGCTCCTCTCCATGATAGGCATCGAGGTCCACTGGTTCATCCTACAGTACGTGTTAGGTCTGTCATTCCTAGCGGTAGTTGCAGAGGCCATATGGCTCAGGACCGGCAACGATGACTGGAAGAGACTCTCGCGGACCTTGGCTAAGGCCTTCGTGGCAGTATTCGCTGTCGGAGCTGCCACGGGAACCGCTTCGGAGTTCGGTCTGGTCCTTCTATGGCCGAATCTCACCGAGGCAGCCGGCAGATACATATACTTCCCTCTGTACATGGAGATCTTCGCCTTCCTCATGGAGGGGATCTTCATCTATATGTACTTCTACGCCGAGGACAAGGTGTCCCCGAGGACGCACCTCATAATAGGGATCCTGGCCTTCGTTGGCGCTTGGTTCTCGGGGGCTATGATACTCAGCGTCAACTCGTTCATGCAGGCTCCAGTTAACGTGATTGCCCACTACAACCCGCTAGTAGGTCCTTCCAGCTGGGCACCTCCCGACGTTCTTCTGTTCGTGCCGGCCCAGATAGCCCAAGCCTTGGATGTGAACAAGCTCGCAGCGGTAGGTGCCAAAGTCATCAACGCCACACCGGAGCAGGTGACCGTGACGCTCCCCTCGGGACTGGTAAGGGTTCTCATGAGGGAGGCCTTCGCCGGGAAGACGATAGGTGAAAGCACTTTAGCGGCCGTCATCAAGCCCGAGGCCCTTCAATCCCTCTCGTCCGTGCCACTCAAGACGGTGATCGATGCGATAGTGGCCAACACCGTGAAGAACGCTGGCACCTTCATGATAACCTTCCTCTCCAAGGGTTACCTCGCCACATACGTCCACGCCTTGGGTGCCGCCCTCACCGTGTCGGCCTTCACCCTGCTTGGCGGCTACGCCCTGAGGTTGCTCAGGACGTCCAAGGACGATAAGGACAGGAGTTACTTCCTCAGAGCCATTAAGTTCGCCGCCGTGGTGGCCTTTATACTGATAGCAATTCAGGGGACCGGATCTGGCCATGCAATGGGCGCCGCCGTGGCCAAGTACAACCCGGAGAAGTTCGCGGCCATGGAGGCCACCACCTCCCAGATAGTCAGCCTACCCGGCATGCTGGGCATGAAGCAGCTGGTCGAGCAGTTCATGCCTCTCATGGCCTACGGTGATCCAAATGCTAAGCTACCATCCTATGACGTGATCTCCCCAGAATACAGGCCGCCCCTGATAATCCACTACCTGTACTACACCAAGATAGGGCTTGGCGTCCTACTGGGATTGATAGGGCTGCTGGCGGTCTTCTACGCGTTCAGGAAGAAGGAATGGCCCTCATGGGTCCTCTGGATAGCGGTCATATCTCCGGCCATTGCTCAGATCACCAGCTTCCTCGGATGGGGAGTGAGGGAGATGGGCAGGAAGCCGTGGGCCATCTACGGGATAATGGATGTTCAGACCGAGCTCACGATCAATCCCCCGCCGGCATGGCAGCTGATGGGAGTGGCCCTCTACCTGACGCTGATACTGGTCGTGCTAGTGCTGGCCGTGTACTGGTTCCTGTGGAGGAGGTGATTATATGCAGGCCCCCCTGCCGATATCTGCCCTCCTTTCCCTGACGTTCGGGGTGCACATAGTCCTCGTCAACTTGGACATGGCCATAGCCACGTTCATTCCCCTGATGGAGTGGCTCGCTAGGAGGAGAAATGATGATTTCCTGATGGAGAGGGCGAAGGTCCTGATGAGGTACTACGCTAGCACCTACGCCATAGCTGGAGTCTTCGGCACGGCCTTCACGGTCATGCTGCTGAGCTTCTATCCGCAGTTCATAGGGCTGGCGGGTCACCTCACTTGGGTTCCCTTCGGTCTCGCGATCCTGATGATAGCCCTGAGGTTCCTGACCATAGTGCTCTACTGGTACCTCTGGGACAGGTCATCGCCGCAGACTCACCTAGCTGTCGGAGGCCTGATGGCCCTCTCGGGATACCTCATACCCTTCGGCTTCCGCGCCGTGTTCGCCTTCCTGAACGTGCCCTCAGGACTTCACTTGGAGCCCAAGCCCTACCTAGATGTCGTCGGCGCTCTGATGAATCCCACGTTCCTGCCGCTGTACCTGAAGAGCGTGTTCGGGGCTCTTGCTGCCGGATCGCTCATGATGGTGACCGTGTACGTCATGAGGTACGAGGTCTCCGAGGGCTCCATCAGGGAGAGGTACTTGGAGCTGGTGAGCAGGTTCGCTGACTACGGCTTCGCCTCCCTGGCATTGATGATGTTCTTCGGCGCTTGGTACTCGGTGAGCCTCGTAACGACTCCCTACAAGTTCTACAACATATTCGGATCGCTGATAGGCAAGCCAGGTGAGAGAGACTTCGGCTGGCTCTTCATAGTGAAGATGATCTTGGTGCTTGTGCAGTTCATAGTCCTCTACCAGGTGTTCAGACCGAAGGAACTGACAGCGACCCAGATCAGCTGGGCCAAGATAGGAGGACCCGTAGCACTGGCAACGGTGCTCGTAGGTGAGATGCTCAACATGCACAGCCAGCTCCCCTACTTCGTGGCCCAGCCCGAGGTGGTCAACTCGCTCCCCGAGATATTCAAGCAGGCGCTTCTCACGACCAACGCCAACACCCTAGCGAATCTCCCGGAGCTATACACGATCACGGTGATCTTCCTAATACCCTTGCTGGCAGCAGTGGTGGCGCTGTTCTACCTGCTCCTAAAGGATAGATGACCGCAGTTCCTGTCTCCTATCTTTTTCCTTCCTTTCTCCTTCGTCAATTCCACTGTCCTATCTCATTTTGGAAGGAAATAGCTGAAGTGGAGGATCATACCTCCACCCCGAACGCTACCCTCGCTATCCATCCTACGGCGAAGGAGACTAGTGCAACTCCCAAGCTTATGGCCAGCATTTCCAAGAACATCCTCTTGAAGGATTGATCCTTCACAACTGACACGAAGAAGGAGAATATCCCGATTATGACTATCGCGATGCTGAGCATGGAGGCCAGCGCGACGTAGGGATCGGGGAGCGTCATGAAGGGGAGCACCATCAGAATCACCGTGATTATATAGGCAGTCCCAGTGTACAGGGCACCCTTTATGGGGTTTCCAACCCCTTCCGATCTCCTGGAGAGGTACTCAGATGCCGCCATGGAGAGACTCGCGGCCACCCCCAGTATGAGACCGGCTATTCCTATGAGCTTCGCGTTCTGCAGTGCGAATGTGAGACCCGCGAGCGCACCGGTAAGCTCCACCAGAGCGTCGTTGAGGCCGAGAACCATGGACCCCACGTACTCGACCCTCTCCTCCTTCAGGAGTTCTATCAACTGATTCTCGTGATCCTCTTCCTCTTGGAGGAGTGTGGCAGCCTCTGGAATCTCGTCTATGATCTTCTCGTATCCCTCTTGTGCCAGTTCCTCACCTCTCTCCATCAGCTTTATCGCGAAGGTAACGCCGAATATCTTGGCTATTATCGAGTAGAGGAGCACCTTCTTAGCGTCGGGCTCCACATCCCTGCCAGTGTATTTTCTCAGGATCGAGTAGTGTCTGAGCTCATCCCTGGCTATCCTCTCCAGCACCTTCCTGTTTTCCTCATCTACTCGCTGGGCCAGGCTCAGGTAAACGTTGTACTCGGTTATCTCGTTCCTCTGAAACTCGAGCAGGGCCTCCATTGTCTCAGGCTTCAGATCGGCCATGACAATCCCCCGAATATCCGGGGTCGCAGATTTAAGGAATAGCAGTTATGGAAGGAGGGTTGGTGAATGAGAGGTAGGGGTGTGAGGAAA
This sequence comes from Thermoproteota archaeon, assembly GCA_027061785.1. Taxonomy (GTDB): domain Archaea; phylum Korarchaeota; class Korarchaeia; order Korarchaeales; family Korarchaeaceae; genus Korarchaeum. The sequence goes on along the minus strand of JAMOVA010000100.1, from coordinate 1,351 downwards.
AGGAAGTTATCGCTGTGGGAAGCGACTTCCATAGCCGTGGGTATTATAATAGGGGCCAGCATCTTCTCCATATTGGGCGTAGGAGCCGAGATAGCGGGTAAAAATCTTCCTCTGGCCTTCATCCTCTCCTCGCTGGCTGCATACTTGGTGGCTTACAATTACGCGAAGCTGGGATCCAAGTTCATATCGAACGCCGGTCCTATAGAGTTTATCCTGAGAGGGATAGGTGACAACGAGATCACCGGAACCCTGGCCTTCCTCATGTGGATGAGCTACGTGGTCTCCCTATCCTTGTTCGCGAACGCTTTTGCAGGTTACTTCCTGGCATTAATAGGCATGGAGAGACATCCGTTACTCTTCGGCTTGGTTGAGGTGGTAGTGGTGGCGGTCTTCACCGCGCTGAACTTCTTTGGATCTAAAGCAGTGGGAAGGGCCGAGTCCTTCATAGTTCTGGGCAAACTCCTCGTCTTGGGCGTCTTTGTACTGGGTGGAATATGGACGATAAATCCGGAGTACGTGTCTCCCCAGCTTGATCCGCAGCACGTGATGGGGGCTGTTTATGCCGCGACAATCTTCTTCCTCAGCTACACAGGATTCGGTCTGATAACCAACGCGTCGGAGGACATAGAGGATCCTGAGAGGAACGTTCCCAGAGCTATCTACCTTAGCCTGCTGATAGTGACCATCGTTTACGTCTCCATAGCGGTAGTGGCTGTGGGTAACCTCCCTGTGGAAGAGCTAGTGAGGGCGAAGGAGTACGCATTAGCTGAGGCAGCCAAGCCATTCTTGGGAAGCCTAGGTTTCACGTTCATATCGCTGGGCGCTCTCTTCTCCACATCCTCAGCGACCAACGCAACCCTATATGGGGGAGCCAACATAGCCTATGCCTTAGCGAGGAAGGGAGAGCTCCCACCGGTCTTCGAGAGAAAGGCTTGGTTCTCCGCTCCGGAGGGCCTCTACATAACCGCTGGATTGGGATTGGTATTCGCCCTGATCTTCGACATAGATGGAATCGCCGCTATATGCAGTGCGACGTTCCTTCTCGTGTACATATTCGCCATACTCTCGCACTTGAAACTGATCGACCAGACCAAGGCGAGTAAGCCCTTCGTGGCCTTCAGTCTAGTGGTGGTCCTAGCTATATTCTCCCTACTCATGTACTATCAGTGGCAGACGGATCGACGCGTGTTCTTCACAATATGGATAACGGTTATGATATTCGCACTGGTGGAGTTCCTGTACAGGAGACTGACCAAGAGGAGCTTCCTCACTAGACAGCAGACAATGAGCAAGTACGGGATAGAGTGAACTGCACTCAGCTAGGAAAAAGAGTAAGTAGGGGGGGAAGGTA
>JAMOVA010000099.1 GCA_027061785.1 Thermoproteota archaeon | reverse complement strand
CCTGATCCTTGGTCTGCTCGCTGGCTATCTGAGGGCGGTCAGTAACTCATTGTTGCCAGCTATAGCGGTCCATGCGGGTTTCAACCTGGCCGGGAACTTGGTCGATTGGTCTCAGGAGGGAAAGGGATGACCTGATCCCCTCTAACTCGTTGATTTCGATGGAGAATGGGGGTGCTCACAAGACAAGGTCCCTGTAGCTATAGATCCTGATACCATACTCCTTTTCAATGAAAGACGCGTTCTTGTGTATCGAAGAATCTTCAGTCGCTAGATCCTCCCCAGCTGCGATGGCCGTGGCGACTATCACCGCATCCAAGTAATCATGGAGTATGCTCCTCAGGGAATGAGCTCCTCTGATTACCTCCTCACTGTAGAAGGGGAAGACCCTGAAGGTTCCGAGTATCGCCCGAACCGCCTTGGTAACCCTCTCAGGGGGAATATCTAGCTTTCTAGCCTTGGCTTGAAGTTCCAGTATTGATACCGAGCTTAGTCCTACTTCATCCAGCCCGATTTTAGCCCTGTTCTCCACCACGGCCACTAGCAAATCCGTGCTCACGTCTATACCAGCTAGGGGGAGGAAGTAGGTGGAATCCAAGATCATCTCTCCTCGAGCTCCCTGCTCAGTTCCTTCCTCAACCTCTCCATCTCTTTCTGGTCTACCTTCACGTACCTCTCCGAGTATAGCAGTTCGATTACCTCATCGGTACGGCTGAGAGCCCTCCTCAAGATGGCATTGATCACCTTTGAAATGGCTCTGGGGGTTCCGTACCTCTTCATGCTTTCCTTCACTAGCTCCTCGTACACATCGTCCTCCAATACGATGGTGGTGCGCTTAGGCATACATGCATGTGTGTGCCTATGGGGATATAAGCATTGAGATGCTGATGAGAGTACACGACCGGTCAGTGCTCAGGATAGCTGGTCCAAACAAAGGAGAGAAAAACAGAAAATTGGGGGTTAAGAGGGCAGAACTCCCATCTGCTCCATCTTGTCGGCCACTTCCTTCAGGCCAAGCCTCTCCAAGGTCTCCCTAGTGGGCCTGCCCTTGACCCAGCCCCTCAACTGATAGTACTCTGGGAGCATCTCGCCCAGCCTGGCGACCTGGCCCTTGGACGGGCCTGCGGGTATCGGTACCTTGGTGAGCCTGTCGGGCAGCGTGTCGTACTCCTCGCCGTCGCCGAAGGCCATGGCGTTGAAGGCCCTCTCGGCGTTGTAGATGCGTTCACCCACGGTCCTGAACTCCTCAGGCGTCATGTCCCATCCGGTCACCGCGCTAACCTGGGCTGCAAGCTCCTGATCCCAGTAGGCGAAGGTGACGAACTTGCACACGACCATGCTGTCCAAAGCTGCGAACACATCCTGGAACTCCTTCAGGAGCTCGGCCTTGCCCTCGGTGGTGTACGGATCTAGCTTCTTCGGAACTCCGAGGATCTCGGGGGAGATCATGTAGGCCCTGAGGTGGCACCCTCCTCTGTTGCTGGTAGCGTAGCCGAGGGCGTGACCCTGCACTCCCCTCGGATCGTACGCTGGGAGTGACTGACCCCTGACCTGCATGGAGAGCTCGGGCTTTCCGTACTTCTTCGCCAGCCTATAACCTCCCAGCGAGATGTCGTCGCCGAACCCGCTCCTGTAGGCCGCGCGCCATGTCATCTCCACCACGGCCTGCGGGTTCCCGAAGTTCAGCTCCACGCCGTCCAGCCTCTCCTTGTCCTCCTCAGATATGGCTCCCTTCTCGTAGAGCTCCATGGCAACGGCTATCGCGTTCCCGGTCTCTATGGTATCCATTCCCAGCTCGTTGCACAGGAAGTTGGCCTTCGTCACTGCATGGAGGTCGCCCGTGCCTGTGTTGGCGCCCAGAGCCCAGACGGTCTCGTACTCGGGCCCATCTCCTATCCCCGCCCAGGGCTTCTTGGTCTTGGAGAACCTGCCGCAGGCTATTATGCACCCCCAGCAGGGCTGCTTCTTCAGCAGGATCTCAGCAGCTATCCTCTCACCGCTGAGGTTCTCGGCCTCCTCGAACACAGCCTCCTGGAAGTTCCTAGTGGGGAATATGCCCGCCTGGTTTATTATGTTCACGAGTACAGCGGTTCCGTAGTTGGGCAGCGATTCATTGGTGACACCGCTCTGCTTCTTCTTGTCCACCGCGTCCCTCAGCACCTCCTGGAACTTCTCCTCGTCCCCTATGGGCACCTTCATGCTACCCACGGCCACTATGGCCTTCAGCTTCTTGGAGCCCCACACTGCACCGTGGGCGCCCCTTCCTGCGGCCCTTCCCATGTCGTTTATTATCGCCGCCAGCAGGGAGAGCCTCTCGCCCGCGGGCCCTATGCAAGCGACCTTCGCGTTCTTTCCATGCCTCTTCTCCAGAATCCTGGTGGTCTCGTGGGTGTCCTTACCCCACAGGTCCTTGGCATCCCTCAACTCGGCCTTTCCGTCCTCCAACACGAGGTATACGGGTTCCTCCGATGCTCCCTCCAAGATGACCAGGTCGAAGCCTGCGAACTTCATGTACGGGCCGAAGTGCCCTCCAGACTGGGAGTCGTGGACCGTGTTCGTGAGGGGAGACTTGGTGACGCTGGTCCACCTTCCAGCCTCCAGCCCAGCCGCCACTCCGGTTACGGGACCGGTTAGGACGAATGCCTTGTTCTCAGGGCTCAGGGGATCCACCTTAGGGTCAACTTCCTTCAGCATCAGGTAGACTCCCAGGCCCCTGCCCCCTATCCACTGCCTCATTACCTCCTCCGGTATCAGGTCGAAGGTGTTCCCCACCGTGACCTTGCCCGAGGTCAGATCGACCCGGGCGTACCTACCCATATACCCGCCTTTAGGCAGAAAACATCACCTGTTGTGAACGAAGGAGAAATCTAATATAACGTTTTAGAGTAAACAGTTTATACGATTTCCTGAATAAGATAACGATATGATGGTGACATTATCCTCTCCCCAGATAACGCCGTTCGCGGCGATGGGGGGTGGATCAGGCCGGCGATCCCCTCCACTCCCTGAATCTCTCCTTCAGGAAGTCGACGAATTCGAAAACCGGTCTCAATATGATGAGGGCGGTTCTCCTGTTCTTGACCAGCAGGTAGGCCATCAGCATGACCGTGGAGATGGCCAGTATGTCCAAGGCTATCTGGGCGAACGGGAGGAAGGCCACTATCGTCGGCGGCAGGGCCCCCATCGCGGAGAGGCCCTTCATCGCCTCTATGACCGCCGGCGAGGAGATCAGCGCTATGAGGGAGGTGATTAGGGTGAGGAGTTCCACCACCTCCAGCTCGTAGGCCACCACGCCCAGGGAGATGGTGGCGGCCAGGATGAAGAGCACTCCCCCGAAGGCCACGTCCGGGGATACCACGGCCAGGACGAAGGCGGCCATCCCGGTCAGGAGCACCGAGGCCAGGGGTAAGGCTACTTTCTCCTCCTGCCCCGCCATCTTCTCAAGCTTCGTCACGCTCCAAGCTATTGCGATCATGGAGATGAGCACGCCGAAGTCGGTGAGCTCCACGAGGTAGGTAGCGTCCGCAGATAAGAGGATGAGCACGAAGAAGGCCACCAGGTACCTGCCCACCGGAGACTCCGCGACCTCCCTCCTGACATCGAAGATATCGATCAGCATCTCCCTCAGGTGGTTGGATGCGGTGACCAGCGCGGGAATGAAGGTCGTCGCTATGCCCAGCAGCAGAGCTCCCTCGGTCAGGGCCCTGGCCCAGCCGGTGGTGAGGTCCACAGCCGGTATGGGCGTCTCTGGAACCTCTCCCAGCAGGTAGATCGCCAGCGAGTACACGACGAAGAGCGCTGCAGGTAGGACGACGCTCGTGGCGAGGGCGTTCCTCAACAGCTTCTCCCTCTCATCTCCCGTCCCCGGGATCCCCTCAGCCAGGCTCTGTATCTCCTGGAAGCCGAAGACGACCATGTACACGAAGGCCATGGCCGGCAGGGCGTCCAGCGAAAGGAGCGGCCCGGGCGAGGGGTGTCCGCTAGCTGGCGACAGGAAGAGGGTGACGATGTGTATCACGAAGAGGGCCACGAAGAAAGGCCCCAGAGCGTACTGGAGCTTAACCAGCGACGCCTCGTCGTTGGCGTACTTGAGGGCCACCAAAGTCAGGATGAAGATCGCCACCCTCAGGGGCATGTTCAGGCTCGAGGCCAGGTACTCCCTACCGATGAGGGCCAGCGCGTCGGGCACGATGTAGGAGGTGACCACATCCATGAGGACCAGCATGTTGAAGGCGGCGAGGGACGTGTTGGCCACCCACATGCTGAACCTGGACGCGAGGTAGGAGGGGTGCTTGGGCCCGTAGGCTCTCCTGACGAACGCGGGCCCACCCACAGCGGAACCTCCCATGTCATGGGTGAGCCTGTCCATCCTCGCGTAGAGTAGTGCCAGGAGGAAGGCGGAGGTGGAGGCGAGCACCACTCCCCAGATCGAGCTGAACCCGTACCTCTTGACGGCCTCGGGCAGCACGACGAAGACCGAGGGACCGAGAGTAGCTCCAATCCCGAATATTATGAGCTGACCCAGGCCATACTTCGTCGCGAGGTGACGCCTCACCCCTACTCTCTCCTCTCCCCCGAAGTTGATCAGTATCCTCAGGGCCAGGGCTAGGGTCAGGAGGAGGGGCACGATGAGCAGCACCAGGTACAGGAGGGGGATCCCAGGGGAGAGAACGAATATGTCGACTAATAGGGGGAAGGCCATGAACAGGCTGAGCAGTCCGGGGCTCTCCTCGAAGGAGAGGAGGCCGAAGGCTATTAACAGCACCAGCGCCGCCAGAGCGGCCAGGACCCCCATCACCACCATCAGGTAGTCCATCACGCCTCTGAGCCTCATCTCTCGCCGCCCCAGTGCTCCTCATATGCCTGTCTCAGGATGTGGGCCTGGTAGAACGCGACCACCGCAACGACGAGCATCGCGAAGCCTAAGAGCTTCATGACCGGATCCGCTACCCCCAGCAGATCGGGGTTCTGGGCCACCGCCTCCAAGAAGGAGCGCATCATCTGAGAGGTGTTCCCCGAAACGGCGTAAGCCGGTGTGAGGAGGTATATGCCGGCTATGAGGGACATCGCAGCAACGACTACCCAGGCCACCTGCAGCAAGAGGAAGTAGGCCCTGTTCACCATCCAGGGATTGCATATCAGGATCCTCAGGCTCCTTATCCTCCTCGTCTCCGACTTCCTCAGCTCCTCAGCCAGCTCCCTCGCCTCCTGGGGTGAGAGGGAGTCGAGCATATTCATGATGTCCGCGACCTTCTCCGAGACCTTCTCCGACCTCGACCCTTCAGACATCGGGCCTACCTCTGGGTCTAAAAGATAAACGCTCCGCCGCGACAACATCAGGCGACCTGAGTGGAAACGGTGGGGAAGAAAAATGGTTATTGACGAACCACGGTTAACTCGAAACTCTCCACAAGACCGTTCCTGTTACCATCAACCCACCTCACCAGGAAGAGTCCGTCGTATCCGAGGCTCTTCACGTAGTTAACGGCCCATATGAGCCCCGCCCTGGTCCCGTACTCGGTGATTCCCGCAATTCTAACGTCCCTCGTGGAGCAGTCCACCAGCACGACCGCGTAATCTTCGTACCCGTGAGTGGCCCTGTAAATACTACCCCTGTACTCCAATGCCGTGTACTTCCTCCCTTCCTTGATGAAGGCGACCCCATAGCTCTCCCACGGGAACGGGATCTTGTCCGGTCCGCCGACGTAGAGGAAGGGACCGTGGTAGATCCCGCTGCTCCAGTTAACGTTGATTATGTAGCCCCTCAGCATGGAAAGGATGTCCTCATTGAACTTGAAGTCCGAAAGGGTTGTGACGTAGTAGTGAGAGACGGGGAACTGGCTTAGTGAGAGGGTGCACTGCATCCTGCCGGGATCGGGCGTCCTGATCTTCCTTCTCTCCGCTTCCTCCGACACCTCCGGGCCGAGATGACCGGTCAGGTCGGGTATCTTCCTGAGGAAGGTCCTGCTGAGCGCTAGCCCTGAATCCCTCTCGTTGAGAGAGCTGTCGCTCGAGGTGAAGGTCGGCGCCACGAACGTCAGGGTACTGTCAGCGAGGGAGAGGGATATTCTCTGGTACGTTAGGGAGGAGTTGGCGAACGTGAAGGCCGGGTCTATGGACACCTGGTTGAAGAGCTTGTAGATCCTCGTCACCATGGCATCCCTCGCCCCGGAGCCGATGGTGTCCGTGAATCCGCCGAGGTAGATGTAGTCGTTGAGGCCCATTATCTCGCTCATCCACTCGTTTCCTGATCCACCATAGCGCCTCGCTGCCACCAGACTCAGATCGGCGTTCAATTTCAGAACCAAGGAATCTCTCCCTCCTCTCCCCTC
>JAMOVA010000098.1 GCA_027061785.1 Thermoproteota archaeon | reverse complement strand
TCATCGCGAGCGCTGGCGGGGGGAGTCCCGAGGAAGTGGCTCACGTCGCTGGGAGGCTCCAAGATGCTGGGGCTGATGCGATAGAGATAAACGCCTCCTGCCCTCATGTTAGGGAGCACGGATTGGAAATCGGTTCCTCTCCAGAGCTCATTGAGGAACTGGTGAGGGAAGTCAGGAGAAGTGTGAAGATCCCCCTTTTGGTGAAGCTCACTCCCATGGTCCCGGACATAGCTTCCCTCGCCAAAGCGGCCATCGAGGCCGGGGCCGATGGGCTCACCGCCATCAATACCGTGAGGGCCATGTACATAGATGTGGAGGCCATGTCCCCAGTGCTCTCCAACAGGGTGGGGGGCCTGAGCGGGCCAGCGATAAGGCCCATCGCGGTCCGAGCCGTGTACGAGATATCCCACTTGGGAGATGTGATAGGTACCGGAGGGGTTGAAACTTGGAGGGATGCCGCCGAAATGTTGCTGGCGGGTGCGAAGGCCGTGGGAGTGGGTACCGCCGTGATGACCAAAGGGCTGGAGGTCTTCAGAGAGATAAGTGAGGGCCTGTCATCGTACCTCAGCAGGAAGGGGATGACGGTCAGGGAGCTCATCGGGAGGGGGCGCGATTGCTGAGCTTCAGATTGATCGCGTTCGACAGCATGGGAGTCAGGAGCATGGCCACTGTCGTGGAGACCAAGGATGTGAAGATCTTCATAGACCCCAGCGTGGCCCTCGCCCCCAAGAGGTTCGGCCTCCCTCCTCACGACAGGGAAGTGGAGAGGATGTATGAGCTAGCTAAGGTCATCGAGGAGGAGGCGCTGGATTCCGATGTCATCATCGTTACCCACTACCACTACGACCACTTCGATCTGGGTCACAAGGTCTCCCTGAAGGTGTACGAGGGGAAGGATGTGCTGATCAAGCATCCCAAAGAGAACATCAACAGGAGCCAGCGGGTTGAGAGAGCTCCTCTCTTCCTCAAGAGCATAGAGGGGCTCCCCAACAGGATAGAGTTCGCTGATGGGAGGGAGTTCAGGTTCGGATCCACGTCCATCCGGTTCTCCGAGGCGGTTCCCCACGGCACCAACACTAGGTTGGGGTATGTTATAGAGGTCCTCGTGGAGAGCGAGGGCGAGAGGTTCCTCTTCTCCTCCGATGTGGAGGGTCCCTCCTTAGATGAGCAGGTGAGGTTCATAGAGGAGGCTGATCCCCACGTCGCCGTGATCGACGGGCCGATGACCTACATGCTCGGTTTCAGGTACTCCAAGGAGAGCCTCAGGGTTTCGGAGGAGAACCTGAGGAGGATACTGGACCTCCCATCCTTGGAGCTACTGGTGCTCGATCACCACTTCTGCAGGGAACTCGAGTTCAGGGAGAGAGTGCCATCGATATCCAACATGTTTAAGACGGCGGCGGAGGCCTCGGGCAGGAGGAACGAATTGCTAGAGGCTATGAGAAGGGAGCTCTACGGGAGGTAGGCGAGTGATCGATCCCGCTAGTATAGTGGAGGAAGCAATCACCAGCGGTGAGAGGAGACTGATAACGATTTCTGGGGAGGATTCCCTAGAGAGGGCCTCGGAGATAGCTAAGGAGTGGCTCTCCAGGCGTGGTGGGGGGAG
>JAMOVA010000097.1 GCA_027061785.1 Thermoproteota archaeon | reverse complement strand
GGTACCAGGGAGATCGCTTTCGCCGTCACAAAATCTTACAGTGGAGTCACCGCTGTATCTAGGAAGGACTCTACGCTGAGGGTGCTCGGGAATCCACCCTCCGTGAGCTTCACTCCTCCATCGCAGGTCCACAGGGGGGAAGTACTCAGGGTAGTCGTTTCAGAAGACGATGGAGATTCCCTGACAGGGACCCTGTCAGCTTTTGGAAGGGACTACACGTTGGAGAGGGGAGAGAATAGGATAGAGGTTCCTAGGGACATTAACGCCGGCCAATACGTTGTAAGAGCCACTGTGGAAGATGTGGATGGAAGTAACTCCAATAGTTGGACCTTGGAGGTTGTGAATATTCCTCCTCATGTCGAGATATCGCTGGATAGAAGTGTAGCGGTTCCCGGGGATACGGTGTCCGTTCGTGTGACAGCGGGGGATGATTCTCCGGGCGCTGACGTCAAACTGATTGTAACGGGTAAGGGGATCAGGGAAGAGTTCGAAATGGACGAGGGTGGAGGCACTTTAAGGTTCAAGATCCCTGAAGGGTATTCCGGTAAGCTCACGTTCACTGCTAATGTGATAGACAGGGATGGCGCGTCTTCCTCCTCCGCTAAAAGTATCACCGTGGGCATACCACCCAAGATATCTGGGGAAATCCCCAGTATTGTTCACAGAGGTGAACAATATACTCTATATGTTCAGGGAGACGATGTTAGCGGTCACTTAGATTTCATGGGAGAGATGATCTCGATAAGCGGGGCCGGCACATACAAGGTAGTCGTTCCGAGAGATGCGAGGGCAGGTAACTATATAGTCTCAATACGAGTGACGAGCCCCTTTGGAGAAGACTCCAAGAAGTGGAGCGTGTCTCTAGAAAACAGGCCTCCCCTCGCGCGTATCGGCATTGATCGAAGGGAGGCATCTCCTGGGGAGACCGTGATCATAAGGGCTAGCTACTCTGATGATGCACCCGGACTAAGGGCAACGCTTTACATCGGGGAGAGAGCGATCCAGTTGCCAGAGTCCAGTTCAGTTAAGACCATCAGGTTCACGGTGCCGAGGGGAGAGAGTTCCATTGAGATCACTCTAGAGGCAGTCGATATGGACGGAGCAGTGACCAAGGACTCGGTGGTTCTGGTCGTTAGGGAGGGGGACCATGGTGGAAGTATTGGGGGAGGTAATGGAGGCAGCAGTGACTCAGGTAGAGAGTCTGGCACTTCTTCTAACTTTACTGTGGACTCTGGAGGTCCATCCAATCAGTCCTCCATCGGACCGAAAGACAATGAATCCGGTCTGGGAGTTCAGGAGGGAGATCGTGTATCCAGTCAACTGGGTACTGATGAGAAGATATCGGAGGTGAAAACCGGTGCCTCAAATACTACGGGTCATCAAGGGACCTTTTCGGTCACTGTAGTACCTAGCAACCCCACAATTGAGGATAACGTGAGCGTGACCGCAGTTCCTCACGGGACCAAGGGAAGTGTTTGGGTGGTTGATCCAGAAGGGCGCACTATAAGAGAAATTACGGTCAAGGATAGGACGGCCTTCAGCTTCACCGTTAGCAGAGGAGGCATATGGTCCGTAAGATGGGCCTACCGGGTTGGCGGTAAAACGGTGTTCGGTCACATGGAGCTGAATGTCACACCTCTCGACAGGACCATCGAGCTAAATGAAACAGATAAGGATGAAGGGCTCTCATTCAAAGAAAATCCATCTAATCCATCAATAAATGGATACAAAGGTGAAGCTGGTGAGATAAAACCGTTTAAACCTTCCTGTCAGGTCATAAGGGGAGAACGTCCGAGGTCTTGGGATGTAGAGGTCATAATCGCGATAATGGCCGTCTCACTGATCGGGATGCTTGTGGTTAGGAGGAGGATACCTTGAGAGCAGTTGCGCTCCTTCCACTTCTCTTATTGATATCAGGGGCTGTCCTCCTGATTTACAGCGTGATCTCAGGAGGTGAAGTAGTTAGGGATCTGGTTCTGGAGGGCGGGACATATGAGGTAATCAGGTGTCAAGGCACTGTGACCGTACAGGTCAATGGGAGCCTGTGCGCAGACCTCAGAGAGATGAAATTGAAGGAGATAGCAAGAGGTAGCTCTATGAACGAGTCAGTTGCGTTTCCCTTGCTGGAAGTGAAGGGAAGTAGGCTTGAGCTGACAGTAAGTAATTATGACGCTGTGTGGAGGAGAAATTACGAGTTCTTGGATGGTGGATCCATTATACCAATGGAAAGAGGTGAGTGGAACCTTTCAGCCTCCTCTGATGGGCAAATTACGCTGTACGAGGTAGAAAGGTACGATCCAGTTAGGGGAGATCTGGTCAGGGGAGATGATTCGATAAGGGTTGCGTGTGGTAGTGCGAGCGATGAAACGTACCTGATCCTCTATAACCCCTCTCAAGTGTCCCTGAGGGTGCGTGTGATTAAAGGTCGCAGCATCGACCTCTACTCCATCTCCACATCGATCGGACTCGTTCTAGCGGCTCTCCTCGTGAGGAGGTATTCTCATGCTGTTGGGAGTGAGGGAGGAGCGTTCGCTGGAGCTGGCCTCTATCCTCATAGCTAGGTGCGGCAAGCATGCCCTGAAAGCAGCTCTAGGCATGAAGCTGGGCTTCCTCGAAAGGTTATTCAGGAGGAAATGCAGACCAATCGAAGTCATAGGACAGCCCGTATCTTGGGATCTGCCCTTCCTTGGAGGATCGCTCGAGATCAGGGACAGGAGAGCCATAGCTCATCCGCTCACATCACGTACCGGCAGGCAAGTAGCCTCCATAATACTTGCCACGATGGTGAAGGGGATCTACTCCCATGACTACAGATCCCAAGGGGACCTCATATGGAAGTCCCTCCAACTCAGGGTGGACAAGGCTAATGAGATCTTGAGAGAATTGGATCTGGAAGATGAGGAATTAGCGCTGGAATCTTCCGTCAGATCCACGAAGCTTTGGCCATTTCTGGCCATAACCATGACACCGGATGTTACCGAGGCCTACGCTCACTTCAACGGCCCCCTATATTTGGACCACGTGGAACTGGGTAGGATAGTGGTGGAGAACTACCTGATGGACCGAGAAGAGGTAAACAGATTGATGACATTCGTGGAGGCCGATGTGAACGCCGGTGTGGACTTCAGCTCTCCTCTCAACGAAGTCGATCTCACATTGGGCGAGTACCACTTCAGGATGGCCTTGGACTTCCCCCCTGCATCAATGGGGGCTGTGGATGTGAGGAATCTGAGCGCCATGTCGCGGCTGAGCTTACCACGTCTCATTTCGCTAGGATCCCTGACCGGATACGAGGCGGCCCTCATGCTGGACTCGCTGGACAGGGGCGATCCGGTATTGATCTTCGGCAGGACGGGAGTTGGTAAGACCACACTATCCAATGCCTTGCTCGCGAGCCTTCCCAGGCACTGGAGGATAGTGAGCGTCGAAGAGGTGAGGGAGATAGAGGACCTCACGAGGTACGGGATGCACCACACCCCATATGAGATAACATCGGGCAAGCTGGATTTCATCAAGTTCCTCCTCCACAGGAATCCGGACCTAGTGTTTCTGGGAGAGATTTTGGGAAGGGAGCATGCCGAGGCCCTAGATCTCACCTCCTTTAGCGGATTGAAGGTGATGGCGACCACCCACGCTAGGGATTACCGGGGTCTCATCCAGAAATGGTCCTCCTGGGGGGTGAGCCTCCCTGAAGGGACCTTGGCGGTGAGGATGGACGAGAAGAAGGTCGTTGAGATGAGGCGCTGGGTAGATGGGGGATGGGATGATCCCGGGAGCCCATCGACCGAGTGGTTGATACATGTGAAGAGGTTGGAAGGAGCTGAGACCAATGAAGAGGTCTATAGGAGGATTAAGGGACTACTTGAGGAGAGCTGACTTGGTGCAGAGGCTGGTCTTGGGTTGGAGCGCCTCTCCCGCCCTAGGACTCAGGGCCATCTCAGCCTATGAGGAGGTGGCTGTAGAGGGTGAGAGGGCCGGCAGGGCGCTAGCGAGGAAGATGGGCGAGGCCGGAGCTCTACTATCTGGAATTGAGGAGGGCGGAGATAGGGATGAATCGCTCAAGTCCTCACTCACCCTCATTTCCCAGCTCTTGGAAGCGGATGCACAAGCGCGAGAGAGATGGATGTACCTCTCCCTGACCTTGGGGATGGCCCTCTCGGTGGGAGTAGCAGTAGCCCTCTCGCTGGGAGGGATTAGGATAGAGCCATTTCACCTCATCCCCCTCGCCTTGGTGTACCCATTGATCCCGGGGCTTTCCCTTGAAAGGCTATCTGACGATCCGGCAGCGGCGGACTACATAGCATCGACCCTAGAGAGAGGTGGGGGCAGAATTTACGCTCTGAGGCACCTAGGTCTTTATGAACCTCTCGTCTTGGACGTCGATCTCGATGATGTGGAGCTCCCCCCTTGGGCGAATGTCCTGCGGGAGATGTCCGATAGAAAGACCTTAGCCAAGGTGATGAGGAGGACCTCCACCATGTTGAGGGAGTTCAAGCGTATAACGTCGGCCTGGAGAGCCCGCATGAGATCCATGAAGGCGATGTCCCTAATCATCTCCTCCGCCATCGGTCTGTCTAACGTGGTCCTGATGAGGGTCGTTACCTCTCCCCTACTGTACCCGATGCAGATCCCCGCGGATCTACCCTTGACCCTCCTACTAGCTGGGCTGATCTCCACGCTGATCTCTGCCAAGCCCTTGGGCGCCTCTATCGAGTCGGGAGTTGCTTACCTGTCCGCCTTCTCACTCGCATACGCACTGATTCCCCCGTAAAGGTTAAATTCCTGACCTCTAAGACGCTGATGAATGAAAGCAGCTGTCGACGGCATCCACATGGTCAACTTCAAGTCGTTTCGAAGGGCTACGATACCCCTACCCACCGGTCTAGTGGCCATCACGGGCCCCAATGGCTCGGGTAAGAGCAACATACTGGACGCCATAGCCTTCGTCATGGGATGGAGGGCCAGGAGGCTGAGGGCTTCCAAGATAGAGAACCTAGTCAGGAAGGGGTCCAACGCTGCGCAGGTCAGCCTCTTCATAAGGAATTCCTCAGAGAGGATAAGCTTGAGCAGAGAGATCAGACCCAACGGGGAGAGCGTCTACAGGGTGAACGGGAGGAGAAGAAGCGCCACGGAGGTCATGGACCTGCTAGCGGACATGGGTTTCGTCGTCGACAGGTACACATTCGTGACTCAGGGGGACATCACATCCATAGTGGAGATGTCCCCCAAGGAGAGGGCCAGGCTCTTGGAGGAGATAAGCGGAGTGGCTGAGTACGATGAGAAGAAGGGAAAGGCTCTGGAAGAGCTGAGAGAGGTCGACCAGTCCCTGAGAGAGATGGAGGTGCTGATGAAGGAGAGGGAAAAGGAGTTGAGGAGAGCTGAGAAGGAGGTAAAGGCCCTTCAGGAGAGGAACGAGTTGGAGGAGAGGTTAAGAAGGGTAAAGAAGTACTTGCTGATGGTCCAACTCGAGGAAGCCCAGGAGAAGCTGGAATCTCTAGATAAAGCATACATGGAGGAGGATTTCTCCGACATAGATTCCCTGAGGACTCAGCTTGAGGAAAAGGAGAGGGAACTCAGGCGAATCGAGGGTTTAGTGAAGGATTCCCCAGTCAGGAGGAGAAAGCAAATAGAGGCGGAACTGAGGGCCTTGTCTCGCCAAATTGAGACATTGGAGAGGGCTTTAGAGGCTCAGAGAGATGCCTTAAACGCCCTAGCTAGGGTGAGGGATGTACCGGAGGTCGTCAGAAGCGATCCCTCCTTTCTCGGCGTTGTGTCCCAGCTGGTAACCCCCATGGAGGGCTATGAAATCCCCTATCTAGCTGTTGGGGGAGGCAGGTTGGGCGACATCGTCGTCAAAGACTTGGAGGGGGCCAAGAGGATAGCTAAGGCATTGAGGAACGTCAAGGGCCGATTCAGGATAATTCCCTTGGATGTCATCAGGGTGAGGGACCTACCTGAGATAGAGGGCACCTTGGGCCCCCTTTACCGCTTCCTCCGATACGATGAGGAGTTCGAGGCCATCGCTAAATTGGTCTTCAACGCGATCCTCGTGGACGACTTGGATGTCATCACTAGGGATCTCATTGGCAGGGCGAAATTCGTGACGCTGAGGGGGGAGATCGTGGAGAGGGAGGGAAGCCTCCTAGCCGGGAAGCCGGAGAGGGACATTGAAAGGGTCAACAAACTGAGAGAGGAGGTGGAGAGGATCGAGGAAGAGTTGAAGAACCTCAAAAAGGATGCTGCTAGTAAGAAGGAGGAACTGGAGGGTCTGCCTAAAGAGGATCCTAATTTGGAGGCCCTAGAGGCTCTCAGGAAGGAGGTGTCCATGCTTAGGAGGGCCTACCAAGAAGCCCTCAACAGGAGACAGATGTACCTTTCCAAGCTGGAGGAGATAAGCGAGGAGAAGGGGAGGCTCAAGGAGAAGATAAAGGTGCTCGAATCAGA
>JAMOVA010000096.1 GCA_027061785.1 Thermoproteota archaeon | reverse complement strand
AGATGAGCTCCCTTAGCCTGCCCTTGAGGTGTCCCTCGCCCACCAAGTATGTGGAGAAATCGTATCCTCGCTCCTTAACGATCTTGAGGGCCTTGATCAGGTACTCATGACCCTTAACCTCTATGAGGCTACCCACAGACAGGATTACCCTGCCCTCCACCGGGATCCCCAGTTTCTCCCTGGCCTCCTCCCTGCTGATCGGTTTGAAGATCCGGCTCACCCCGTTGGGCACCAGGTGAACTACCTCCTCCCTCAATCCCAGCTCCTCCACCAGCACCTTCCTGTTGGCGCCGCTCACCGTGGTCACAGCGTCGGCCCTTGACAGGGCCCAGCTCACCCTGTCCCTCCATTCTGCGCTCCTGAAGGGGAGGTCGTAAACGTCGTACCCGTGCCCGGTTATCACGAGAGGGAGGTTAAGGCTTTCCTTCAGCTTGGCCCCGATGTACCCGGGGGGCCATATGAAGTGGGCGTGGATCAGGTCCGCCTCTATCCCCTCCCTCCTAATGACTTTGAGCATCTCCTCAGCGAATATATCCCCCACCCTGGGATTCTTCGAGCTGGGAGGGAAGTAGGGCTTGGAGATGAAGTGGACCCTCACGTTATCTGGCTTCCCCTCCAAGTTCAGGAGCTTCTCCTTGGTGAACCTCCTGGCATAGTCAAAGTACCCTCCGAAGGGTAGGAACCTCAGCAGACCCGTTAGCTTGTTGTGATGGACTAACACCTCCACTGTTTCGAGCCTCTCAGCGAGGGCGTCGATCGCGCCCTTCACGAAGGTATTGTAGTGCGGGGAGATTACCAGAAGCTTCATCTCGCCCGATCAACCGTCCTAGGATAAAAACTGTTCGTTAACGCGTTTCAGGGTCGTAACCAAGATCTGCCAACTTGGTGCTAGGTATCGCATTTCCGGTAAAATAACGGGGTGATATACGATAACGGTAATTAAGTCCACGCGGCTGTGAGCGGGATGGGCATGGACTTAGCGCAGCTGGCCGTGATAGTGTTCCTGATGAACATACCCTTCGGCTACTGGAGGGCTCATGTTAAGAGGGCGAGCAAGCAGTGGTTCCTGGCAATACACATCCCCGTAATCCTAGTCATAGCTTTGAGGTTCCTGTCTGGACTCGGATGGGCTCTAATAACGTTTCCGGTACTGGTGGGGGCGTTCTTCTTGGGTCAGCTCTCCGGAGGTATGGTGTACAGGCTCCTCAGGAACCTTAAGGTCAGGACATCGGCCTGCATCTTCATGGATCTCTTCCGGTGGGAGACGATCGAGTGATAGCTATGGACCTCACGGGCTTCCTGAAGGAACTGTTGTTCCGCGTGGCCGAGTGGATGGACTCCCTGATCAAGGACATGCTCCTCCCCCTCCTCGTGAAGGTCGGGATGAGCGAGCAGGTGGCCGGCGCGGTGGTCACGCTGCTTGAGCTGCTGGTATTGGTCACCCTCATAGCGAAGATCTCCGGAATAGTGAGGTGGATCCTGATCGTGATACTCGCCCTCCTGTTGATAGGGGCGTTCCTGCCAGCTTCCTGACCCGCTGAATGGGGAAACGGTTTCTTATCTTACCTCCCGCAAATTAATCGAGATAACCTTTAAGGATTATTTATTTTCCCGGTAGCTGACTGGGATGGACGAAGATAGAATATTTCAGGCGCTCGCGCACAGGACGAGGAGGATCATTCTGAGAACGCTGGCGGAGGAAGGCCCCCAGACCTACACTTCCCTCCTCAAGAGGACCGGATTGACTACCGGGACGCTCAACCATCACCTGGAGAAGATGAAGGGCTTGATCGTCTCCAACAGAGGGATGTACGAGCTCACGGACGAGGGTTGGCGGGCTTACAGGGCCATGGTAGCCGTAGAGGGAGGATCCGGGGGTGTGAGGGTCTCCTCGCCCGTAGATCTGATCATCAGGCCCTCGTGGGGCTTCGAGAACCTAGCTAGAATGGGACCTTCTTTCGTGGCGACGTCCCTCCTGATAGGGTTGCTGGCCATCGTGGTAACGCTTAGGTTCTTCGGGGCCTCCACGGTCTTGGGAAATGCCCTCTTCCCGCTGGTCTTCTCCCTCCTTGGGGCTAGAATAGGTTATAATGTCCGCGAGTACCTGAGATTCCTCGTCTCATTCCCAGCAACGCTGCTTCCCCTCCTGCTCACCTCTCTGGCGTTCGCGTACTCCAAGCAGCTTGCGAGTCTCTTGGGAGTATCCAAAGATGTGATCCTCCCAGTGATTCCCAAGATCGGGCTGGTCTGGTTCTTCTACATGCTGATGACGTGCGCGAGGCACTCCCTCAGGTTGAATCCCAACGAGTCCTTCGTCATAGCGGCGGTGGGCATATTCGCCGGTAGGGTGGTGCTGGACTCGCTGGGTGGCGTCAGCCTGGTGTTGGGCTAGCCTACAAGCATGACGACGACTCTCGTCAAACGTTTCTCTTCAACCATCTCTATTAAGGGGTGGATGAGAGTAGTTGTGGGATCCATATGGGACAGATCGTTGACTTTCTGGCGGATCTGGGGGAGGCCATGGAGAGGCACCTCTCGTCGGGGGGTATCGCCTTCTTGGTCGTGCTCCTGGCATGGGTTCACCACGGACTTGCCGCCATATTCACCACCCTCTTGGTGTCAGCCGCCTACGTGAGAGGGAGGTACGGCTACGAGAGGGTCGAGCGCGAGGAGGGGAACGGTGACTTCGCCCTCATAGTTGGCGCCATCCTGATACTCGGAGGCGTGTACTGGCTCCTCAAGGAGATGTTCCCGCAGATCGAGGTAAACTGGCCAGTGGCCCTGATCCTCTTGGGCATCCTGATGGTGGTGCTTGGCCTCAAGGGGAGATCCGAGAGATCGAGGTCAGAGCACGGGGCCCGTGACGAGATTCCCAGCGGTGATGAGGGAGGTGATTTCCCTGAATAGAGCCCTGCTCGGTGCCGGTAAGTTCTTCCTATTCGTTGGGGTCTTGATCCTGTCGCTGCAGTACCTGCCTTGGTGGAGCATACCCGACTACGGTAAGGCGGCCATATTGGTGGGCCTGGGTCTCGCATTACTGGTCCTGAGCTACGTGATGAGGAAAGCGTCGGCCGTCAAGAGAGAAATGGCCAAGGTCCTCGTCACCGTGCTGGTGGCCCTGGCCCTGTCAATGGTGTTCATGACGGTTTCCGTTCATGCAGGCGAAGCTATTGGGATGAAGTTCGCTGAGCCGGCACCGCAGTCCACAGTGATACTGGGCAGCTTCGAGTGCAGCGGAACGCTTGTGCTGAACGTGACGGCCGTTTCCTTCAACATAAGGGTGATAAGTGTTGAGGATGGAAACTTAACCGTTGAGGTGACGGCTCCGGCCAATTTAGTCCAAGAGATAAGGAAGACAATGTCTATGACCTACTGGAAGAGTGATGCGGTCGGTGAGCCCTCCCAGCTCAACATATACACGGACTACGAGAGACCTCTGATCCTTGTGGGCTTCCCGACGCACAAACCCGAGCTGCATATGGAGGTTCACATCCCCCAAGGTTGCAAGATCACGTTGGCCATGGTGGAGTCATCTAGCGGGGATGTAGAGATGGGGACGGGAGGATTGAGCGCCGAGTTGAGGACGGTCAGCGGGGATTTGATCGTGAAAGGGAGTTATGCGGGCCTGCAGGCGTGGACAACAAGCGGAGATGTGAATCTCGATGTGAGGATCGGGCACTCGGGCGATGTCAGAACTGTCAGCGGAGACATAGTGGGTCATGTGCACGCATCGTACGGGGTCTACCCTAGCATAAGCGGAGTGAGGGGCTTCTTCGCCGATACGACGAGCGGAGACATCGTCTTGGAGCTGAGCAAGGACGCTAACATCTACCTGAATGTGACGGCCGAGACGACGAGTGGTGACGTTAAGTTAGAGAACATGCGCCTCATCTACTCCGGGGAGGGTAGGAGCGTCACGAGCACAACCAATAGGTTTGCCCGCGGGATAGTCGGCACCGAGTCATCCCACGAGTTCGTCGTCAGGGCACATTCGACGAGCGGGGACATCACCCTGAAGTACGTTGGAGACTAGAGAACCACCTCACGATCTCAGCGTACCCCCTAACTGCCCTCTCCACCTCCTTTATTGGGACCATCTCGTTCGGCTGGTGGGCCATTTCTTGATTGCCGGGACCGTAACCTATCGTTGGTATGCCAGCCTCGCCGGCCGTGTAGGAGCCGTCGGTGCCGAACCTCCACACCATGAGTTCACTCCCCAGTATGCGGGCGAGCTCCCCCAAGGAGGGATCCTCGTTCACCCAAGCAGGGAACCACGCCTCTACATCCTCCTCGTAACCTGTGTAGCACCTCAGCCTCCTCCTGACAACGCTGCCCCTCAGCTGGGCCTCCACGTACTCCTTGGTCTCTCCCGGGACGGTTCTCCTGTCCAGAAGAATCGAGCACGTGTCCGGGATGACGGGTATCATGCCCGGACTGACCTCCACGTTCACAGGAGCGACCGAACCCTCCCCCAAGAGGGGATGAGGGTTCATCTCCAGATCCCGAAGTTCGGAGATGTATGCGCAGACCTTGTGGAGGCAGTTCTCACCCAGTTCCGGCATGCTGGAGTGCGCGGTCTTTCCCCTGAGGGTCACGAGCACCTCGGCCCTCCCCCTGTGTCCCCTAGCCAAATTCAGGGAGGTCGGTTCACCCAGCACGACGAGGTCCGGTCTCCTATCTAGGGAATCGATCACATGACGTACTCCGAAGCCCTCTTGATCCTCCTCGTGCACAACGAAGGCGTAAACCAGGTCCACATCCTCCTCTCCCACCAAGGAAGCGGAGTGGACTATCGCAGCTAGGCCGCCCTTCATATCGACGGAGCCCCTGCCATACACGTAACCTCCGACCACATCGGCGGAGAAGGGGTCCCTCCTCCAGTTCCTCAGGTCCCCCTCGGGTACGGTGTCCATGTGGGCATCGAAGAGCAGGAGGCCGCTGCCGCCTCCCCGTATCTCGGCTATCACGTTACCCACTTCGTCGGTCCAGACCCTGTCGACCCCGATCCTACCCAGCTCTTCCTTTATCAGGGATGCTAACTCGCCCTCATCACCCGAGAGGCTCTTCACCCTCACGAGCTCGCGCAAGAAGGACACGACCTCTGAAGTCATCCCGCATTGAGGTGTGGGAAAGATATAACGTAGGCCCTGAAATCAGCATCCCTATAGCGGTGAGGCGAGCACTGGCAGCTGCTACTCCTCGGCAGGGGTTATCCCCTCCGATCTGAGCCTCTCCCTCACCCCATGCATGTCCAGTATCACTACGGAATGTTCGAGGGCCTTCCTCCAAGAAGGCTTCCTCACCATCTTCTCGAACTCCTCAGGAGTCCAGCATATGGGGCTCAGGTTACCGAAGGGATCTCCGATCCCCAAGCACCTCTCCACGAACCTGACGCCCCTGAAGCTCTCGGATACTATGATGACATCGATGTCGCTCCACAGGTTGTAATCCCCCCTAGCGAAAGAGCCGAAGAGTATCACCGACACCCTGCCCCGCTCCTCGCTCAGCCTCCTGGCGTAAGCTCTGAGTCTCTCTATGACATCCTTTCTGACCCTTACTCTCTCCTCCAGTACGTCTCTCAGCGCCGAATCGCTAGGCATCTCTCCACCCACTCAATAATTTTCTTTGAACACTCCCTGGCCTTTAATGCATCCTTCTTGGTGAAGTGCTCAGCCGGGGAACCTTCCGGGAATGCATCAGGATACCTAGGAGGTATGTAGAGCTTATCCAAGTAGGAGACGCAATCTTCAATTTCCTCGCTTCCTCCGCAGATTTCCGAGACCTGCCTGTAGAAGGAGAGTATGTTATGGCCGAATGCCTGCCTTCCCAGGCCCCTCAACAGGGCCTTCAGAGCGAATTCGCAGGCCTGTTGAGACTTAAAACAGGCCCAGTCGTATCCCCCCGCTTCCAAGTCGGCCTCCACCAGCCTCAAGGTGTGCTTGGCCTGCCTCATCCACCTCTCAAATTCATCAAAGTCGACCCTGAACTCCAACGGGGATCGTTTCATGATGGGCAGCCTCGCTTTAAATTGTTTAGTCCATGATCCCTTCCGAACAAGCGTGGTGCGAAGTGAAAGATTCTCGCGGATTGAGAAGAGCTGAAGATAGGTATTAATCTCTCACAGATGGCTATCCCAGCAGAAGGGCTATCTCCTTTAGTTGAGAGGATCAGAGGATTACGGGGAGAGGAGCTTGGCGTTCACCGCCACTATCACAGTGCTAAGGGACATGAGGACCGCTCCCACGGCCGGACTCAGCAGGATCCCCATGGGGTAGAGGACTCCGGCTGCCAGGGGAATGGCCAGCGCGTTGTAGCCCGTGGCCCACAACAGGTTCTGGTACATCTTCCTGTACGTGGCCCTAGCGAGATCCATCACCTGCACCACATCCCTGGGATCGTTCCTCACCAGCACTATGTCGGCGCTCTCGATGGCCACATCCGTTCCAGCCCCTATGGCTATGCCCACATCTGACTGGACTAGGGCTGGCGCATCGTTTATTCCGTCGCCCACCATGGCGACCACTCCAAGGGACTTCAGCTCCTCCATCTTCTCTGCCTTCTCATGGGGCAGGACCTCAGCGAAGTATCCGTCCAGTCCCAGCTCATCAGCGACCCACTTGGCCACCTTGGAGTTGTCTCCGGTGAGCATGTAGACCTTGACGCCCCTCTCTTTCAGTTTAGATACCGCTTCCTTCGACTCGTCCCTTATCCTGTCGGCCAGCGCTATGGCCCCAGCCAGCTCCCCGTCAACCACGAGGAATATTACGGTCTTCCCCTGCTCCATAACTTTCTTCACGTCCTCCGCCTCCATTCCCTCGTCCAGACCCAGTTCCTCGAGGAGCTTGGGGCTGGCGACCACGACCCTCCTCCCGTCCACGACTCCCTCTGCCCCTTTACCCGGAATAGCCCTGAATTCGCTCGCTTCCCCGAGTTCCAGTCCCTCCTCCTCCGCCTTTTCCACTATCCCCGTGGCTATGGGGTGCTCCGATCTGGATTCCAGCGAGGCCGCAAGTTTGAGCACATCGCTGCGATTGAACCTCCCTAAGGGAATCACATCCGTTACCTCGAATCTTCCCTCCGTCAGGGTGCCGGTCTTGTCGAACACAACGATGTTGACGTCCTTCGCCCTCTCGAAGGCCTCCCTGTCCCTGATCAGTATTCCCCTCTTGGCCGATAGGGATGTGGAGACCGCGACCACAAGCGGAATGGCCAGACCCAAGGCGTGGGGACATGTGATCACCATCACGGTAACGCTCCTCTCGAGCGAGAAGACGGGAGGCATGCCAGCCCACATCCAGGCCAGGAAGGTTAGAGTCCCCACGCTTATCGAGATTATCGTCAGCCAGAGGGACGCCCTGTTCGCCAGGTCTTGGGTCCTCGACCTCGACTCTTGGGCCCTCCTCACGAGCTCGAGCACCTGCATGAGATAGCTCTCCTTCCCCGTCCTCCTGACCTCCACCTTCACCGATCCCTCTAAGTTCACGGACCCACCGACCACCTCGTCCCCCGGGCCCTTGTAGATGGGATTCGACTCGCCGGTCAGCATCGACTCGTCGACGCTCGTCTCTCCCTCCACGACTACACCATCAGCGGGAATCTTCTCCCCTGGTTTCACCAGGACGACATCTCCCGGCTTGAGCTGGCTCACGGGAACGTCTTTCACCTCACCGTTCAGGATCAGGTGGGCCTCCGTCGGCATGAGCTTGACCAGCTCCTCCAACGCCCTCGAAGCTCCCAGCACAGATCTCATCTCTATGTAATGGCCGAGGAGCATGATGTCGATCAGGGTAGCGAGCTCCCAGTAGAAGGTCCTACCCTCCAGCCCGAAGGTTACCGCGGCGCTGTAGAAGAAGGCGACGGATATGGCCAAGGCTATCAGGGTCATCATGCCCGGCGATCTCTTCCCGATCTCATCCCTCATCCCCACGAGGAAGGGCTTGCCACCGTACAGGTACACGAACAGGGAAAGAGCGAATAGGAGGAGATCGCTCCCCGGGAATTCCAGCCTTATCCCCAAGAAGTTCTGAACGAGCGGGGACAGGATCAAAATCGGGATCGTTATAACGGTGGATATCACGAACCTCCTCTTGAAATCCTCCATCATGTGCTTGTGGTGGGAGGAATGATCCCTCTTAGTCTCTTGCGTGGCTGCATGCTCTGAATGGGTCTCACGGGCGCCTCCACCATTGTGGTTGTGATGCATGTGATTGTGGTG
This sequence comes from Thermoproteota archaeon, assembly GCA_027061785.1. Classification (GTDB taxonomy): domain Archaea; phylum Korarchaeota; class Korarchaeia; order Korarchaeales; family Korarchaeaceae; genus Korarchaeum. The sequence continues at coordinate 20,126 of JAMOVA010000096.1, read as the reverse complement.
AGGGCCTTCCTCCATGGCTACCACCTCATCATCCGGTCCTAACTAAAAAGGGAGAATCAGCGAGTCCTTCTCGCGGACTCCCTTCCCAAGAGGAAGAACAGCAGTGCCACCGCTCCTATCAATATGAGAGGACCCAAGAGCCAGGTGACTCCCCACCAGCCCATCCCCCATCCCCAGGCCCAAGAACCGCATCCCCAGCACATCACTCGCCCACCTCCCTCATGTCGATGAAGTAACCGTGCCACGTGTGATACCAGACCTCACCCGAGAAGGCGTTGACGCTGAGCATCCCCGTCATCCTCCCGTCCACACTGTAATCGAAGGTGTAATACCCGTAGAAGGGTATCGCCTCCTCCACCTCCACTTCACTACCGGGGAACAGTTTTCTGAGGGAGTTGATGGCTGTTTCCCTGGCCTTATCCTCGTCTATGGATGGAGTGTATTCACCGTACGATCTGGTCATTCTCATGCCGTATTTGAGGTTCCACATCATGTTGGGCCCGGGCTCGGGCGTTATCCTTCCAGTCCCCTTCCACAGCAGGAGCTCGAAGGCACCCATTCCGGTGTCCCTCTCCTTCACCGCAACGTAGAAGTTGTGCTGGAATTCCATCACCTCTAGGAGCTCCAAGTTGGATCCCATCCCTCTGACGTATTCCTCATAGGTCTCTACAGCGTCGTCCATTGAGATTTCCGCGTAAGCCCCGGTGTAGGGGCCTCCAGTACCCCAGGGACCTCCCATGCCTGGCCCCATGCCCGACCCCGGTCCGGACCTAGGTTGACCCGCCATGGGCCCAGGACCTCCCATGCTGCCCGCTGGATACCCGTTCGGCTGAGCCGTGTTATCTCCTCCAATCGGTTGAGTGTATGATGGGCTCCAAGCCAGTCCCGCAACCACGAGAACCAGAACGACGGATGCGAGGGCTGCAGTCCCCATTAGAAGATCTTTTGAATTCATCATATCTACCGATTACTATAGTAAAGTGGAATATATAAACTTAGACGTCCCTAACTCTCGCTCCTCCCGATTCGAAAATGCGGACTAGGAGAAGGGAGTATCCTATTTAGTGATCGGGGGTAATAGAGGGGATGTGTTATGAGGGCCGTTGTCATCTTCGAGCACGGTGGACCGGAGGTCCTTTCCCTCGTCGAGGACTACAGAGATCCGGAGGTGGGGCCTAAAGACGTCTTGGTCGAGGTCAGGGCGACGGCGCTGAACCACTTGGACATATGGGTGAGGGAGGGCCTTCCCGGCGTCACCCTACCCCGGATCCTCGGATCCGACATCTCCGGCGTCGTGAAGGAGGTCGGGGTGGGTGTGGAGAGGTTCAATCCAGGAGACGAGGTGATAGTGGCTCCCGGCTACGGCTGCGGCGTCTGCGAGTACTGCCTGAGCGGGAGGGAGAGCATGTGCTCGGAGTACACGATGCCCGGTTACCACGTCGATGGTGGTTACGCGGAGCTGACGGTGCACCCGGAGAGGGCCATCATCCCTAAACCTCCCAACCTGACGTTCGAGGAGGCTGCCTCAGTTCCCTTGGTCTTCCTGACATCCTGGCACATGCTGAGAACCCTAGCTGACGTCAAGGAGGGGCAGTGGGTCCTCGTGTGGGGGGCTGGGAGTGGAGTGGGCATCTCCTCTATACAGATAGCTAAGATGCTAGGCGCGAATGTGATAGCGACCGTTGGAGACGACTGGAAGATCGAGAGGGCTTACGAGATAGGAGCCGATCATGTGATACAGCGTAAGAGGGAGGATGTCGTGTCCAAGGTGAGGGAGATAGCCGGAGGTGTTGATGTGGTGATCGACTCGGTGGGAAGGGATACGTGGCCCAGGGACCTGAAGGTGCTGAGGAAGGGAGGGATGCTCATCAGCGTTGGAGCTACCTCGGGTCCGAAGGCCGAGGTGGATGTCAGGTACGTGTTCGCGAAGCAGATCTCCATAATAGGCTCTTACATGGGGAGTCGGGCTGAGTTAATGGAGGTGCTCAGGTTCATCGAGAGCGGGAAGTTGAGGCCCGTGATAGACAGCGTCTTCAAGCTCGAGGACGCCAGACTCGCCCACGAGAAGATGGAGAGGAGCGAGATGTTCGGCAAGATAGTCCTGAAAGTGAAGAGCTAGCTTGGATGACTCGGAACCGGAATGAAAGAGGTGGGAGATGGACGCGCCTCCTAGCCTTGAGCGCTGGCGCTTTACCGAGGGCCGAGTCGAGACCTTCGTTATTCTCGCTGGGTAATGAATTTCTTCGAGAGGAGAGCCATTGCCACGAAGATCACAGCGACGACGAAGATCAACACTGCTATTCCCCTTAGAAAGTAGGGATCAAGGGAGCAGGGGTTCCATATCTCCAAGGACCGGGCCCTCTCAACTTTCAGGTTTTCAGCCTCAGTGATCAAGTTTATCTCCTTTAGGGTCACTTTCAGATCCTCCAATTCGGGTTTTTCGTGCCTCACCGCCAGGTCGAACTCGCGTTTAGGCAGGCAGCCCTTTCCATCCCTAGAGATCCTCATGAACATACCGTAGAAAAGAGATCTGGTGACTTCCCCCTCGGAGGTTCCCGCTATGATGTAAGAGCTCTTGAGAGGAAGTATCGATTCGGCTTTCTCCACTTTTGTGGTGCCCAGCCTCATACCCGTCACATGATCGCCCTCGGGAGCTACTCTAACCATCAGTGCATCGCATCCTCCCTCAATGAAGCAGCCCCCCATCCCTACCGCGACGAACTCACGCTCAAAGGGATCCCACTTCACCTCGTAGAACTGGTTCCCGCCCTGACCTCCCACTAGGAGGAAGTCGAGGAGGGTCCCGTCCCCATCGAGGATTGCTATGAATCCATCAGATCTCTTGGGGGATCCCATCCAGGCAGTCCCGGCGACAGCTATCTCATCAGAACTGGACCCGAAAGAGATCGAGTTGGGTTCGAGCCTGGCGCCCTTCAAACGGATTTCCTCACTCCAGACGATACTCGAGCCCCGGAGCAGAATGATGGTCATGCCGGGAGGGGAGTATGAGAACCCCGCGAGGGCTATGGAATCTCCCTTCACAGTGGAATCGTAGGCCTCTATACTTCCAGGTATAGTGAAGGCCTTCTCCACCTCGCCCCCCCTCATTCTCAGGATAAGGGGTGACCATATACCGGAGATCTCCACGCTACCCACCAGCACGGTTTCCCCGCCTACTTCAGCCATGGAATGCGTCACAGACGAGTTTCGTATAATCAGTCCTCTTACGCGGTCATCACCGGGATTCCAAGTCAGCAGGATCCCCCTTCTCCCCTCGGATTCAGCTAAGTATCCGAGGATGGCGACCTTTCCATCCTTATCGAGCATTGATGTCAGCTTCACTCCGTCTATTTTGTAGGAGCCGCTAACCCCACCCGAGGAGTCCACGGTGAGGAGCAGGGTCCCTTCCTCCAAGGAATCATCCTCGAGTTCGGAAAACGAGACAGCGCCGACCAGCGAATTTCCTACTCTCACAACAGACAGACCCTCGTAGAAGCCATTTTTCCCAACGAAGATCGCCCACGAAGCTGGGAGGGTCAGCGCAATTAGTATGAGGGAAATCGAGGCTTTACCGACCATCTACCATGTTAAGTTGTGTCACAATAAAAGCAAGTCGGAGACGCATGGGGGTGAAGGTGCATTCAAGCCTTTTGAGTAAGTTATTAGGCAGCATTATCGGACAAGCATCGAACATGGAGTTCGAAGGGGGAATGCAATCATGGAGAGCGAGACGTATGATGTGGAGGAGTTCTGGAAGTTTGATCTGAGAGTGGGCTACATCGAGAGAGCGGAGAAAGTTCCCAAGTCCAGGAAGCTGATAAGGCTCGAGGTTTCGTTCGGAAAGGAGAAGAGAACCGTGGTAACCGGTATAGGTGATCAATACGACCCGAAGGACTTGGAAGGAAAGAAAATGATTTTCGTCCTCAATCTGAAACCGAAAACGTTGATGGGGGTTAGAAGCGAGGGAATGCTTCTGCTCGCTGAAGAGGAAGATGGGAGGGTGCACCTGATAGAGGTAGGAGAGGAGGTGCCCGTAGGCGTGAAGGTCTGGTAACACAGATGATGCGATCATACGTGAACATAGCGTTCCATTGAAAAATTTGTCGAAGAGCTGAATTTTGGATACCTCCGGAAGACCTCTCCCGCTCGGGGAAATTTTTTATCATGCATGTGGGAGATTTCCCTGATGAATGAAAGAAGGTTCGTTCTTACGTTGGTCCTGATATCTATCCTATCTCTCGCGATCCCCCCACCGATCCACCTAAGAGGGGACCTGGCCTCCCCCTCCTGGTGGGATCCAGACGGTGTCTCTAGTGGTTATGACTGGCACTACAGAGTACCTGTTCACATTTCGGACGGATCTCCTGGAGATTCAGTGAAAGTCCCTGTAGACTTCGCGTCCCTCCTCTCGAATCTAGGTGTATCGGGAACATTCGATGCGAACTCCGTGAGAGTGGTCTCTTCGACGGGAAATCTAATAGCTTCGCAGAAGTTCGACGATGAGCATTACATGGGGAACCCCGACGATGTGGGGAATGCACGTGGAGACGTGAGTTTCGTCTTAGAGGACGCTGCACCGGTTACCTACTACATCTACTTCGATATAGAGGAGAACGGGGTGAAACCAGCACCTTCCTTCCCCGACCCGTCTCCCGTGAATTTGATCGTCGATGGGGATTTCGAGTCGAGTCCCCCAGGTACTGAGGATCCAACTCCTTGGGTTGGGGGCGGCGTCGCGAACCCGCTTGCCGCTCATTACGTCGTGAGCGGAAGCGATCCCCATCTGGGAGGGAGTGTCGCGTACTCTGGGACTCAATCTTACAAGATAGGATGGGACTACGCCGGCTCAGGGCCCAGCGCAGCGCGGAATTCCATGGGTGGCTACGTATATCAGGAGATCACGATCCCACCGAGCGGTGCCACCCTCACCTTCTGCAGGAGAATGGTGTCCTACGACTACGCAAACTTCGATAGGTTCAGGGCCCAGATAAGGAGTACATCCAACGCTGTTCTGCAGACGCTCGTGGAGGAGACCGCGCCGCCCGGAGGAACTGGTTGGAAGGAGAGACCTTGGAAGTGCTTCACATTCGATCTGTCGGCCTATGCTGGCCAGACGATCAGGGTCTACTTCGAGGCTGGAAACACGGTCGACGCGCTTTTCGGCACCTATGCCTACGTCGACAATGTAAAGGTACTTGCTTGGCTCCCGGCTGAGTTGGGCGATCCCGAGGGCTTCGGCTTGGATGTGGTCTCCGTTACGAATCTGGCCGATCCCACCCAGCCTCTGAAGTGCGGTGACACGGCACTCGTAAAGGTGAGGTCGGATGTGGGGCTCTACTTAGACAGCAGCGATGGATCGTACCTTAGGGCTGAGATCAGGGATTCATCCTACAACGTGGTAACCACCATCACCCTGAGAGATGACGGTGTCCCTCCGGACGATGTGGCCAACGACGGGATATTCCAAGGTACCTTCACTCTTCCCTCGGTGCTGGATGAGTCCGGTGGAACATGGACGGTCATAGCCTGGCCGGGAGACCCGCCTGACTACGACAACGGATACCACGTATCAGACAGCCTTCAGTTCGTCGTTGAGGGATTAGACGCAACTCCGGAGGACATCAGCGCCACTGTCGTTGAGGGCACACCAGTTCAGGTTACGATAACAATCACCAACGTTGGTGTCCAAGATGCAGAGCATGTGAAGTTGATGGTCGATCCAGCGGGCGGCGTGGATCCGTCTTACGTGAGCTTCTCCTCCAATGATTTCACGCTGGCCGCGGGAGATTCCACCGATGTTGTAATGACCATAAGCGTGCCGGCAGGGGATCCCACAGGTACTTTCTCGACCACCATCTACGTCTTCGATGATGAGAACCTCAACGACCTGCCCGACGACTGCAGAGTCGATTCGCTGACGATGACCCTGACCATCGAGCCTCCTCCTCTGTACGTCACATCTAATCCAGCGTCGACCAGCTCAACGGTTCAGCCGAAATGTGAACAGAACATCACCAAGTACTACTACGTGGTCAGCTTCCACAATTCCGGCACGTTGAGTGACATCTATGATCTGTCGGTGAAATCCGATAGGAGCTGGAATGTGTCCGTATATTTAGATTCGAACGGAGATGATTCCCTGGGGCTGTCCGATTCGGAGCCAGCTAGTTTCTCCGATGACATCCTGATAGCTTATGATCTGAATGGGGATAGCACCGACGGTTGGACCTACGTGAATGGAGCCTTAGATACGAACTCTGACGGGATCCCTGACACCGGAAATGTGGCCTCGGGCGGTTCGGTGAATATAGTCTTCGTGATCTACCTGCCCAGGGACGAGGTGCTCGTGGGTGACAATTACAATTTCAGGTTCAGGGCTTCTTCCTACAACGATTGGCAGACCAATCACCCGTCGGATCCCTACTACGATGATGACGTGGTGCACGCAGATTCCTTCCTCACCCTCAACATAGGGCCGGTACCGTGCGGCTTCATAGACCCTGATTCCGGATCAGTCAACGTCAGTCCGCTTTCAAATGTCACCGTGAGTTTCGTGCAGAACTGGATCAATGTAGCCCCGGGAACTGACAGGGGTAACGTGAAGATAATGGAGAATAATGGGTCCTTCAGCATAAGGCTCCTCAGGGACGAGGGTCTGAATGACCCCACGGGGGCCTTCAATTCATCAGCTAGTAACGGAGACGACGTCCTCTTGGCGGAAGACTCAAATGGAGATGGTGTGTGGGACATCGTGAGTCCCGATTACGATTCCGGTGGTGACGGGATCCCTGACACCGGTGACCTGACTCCCCATGGCGGCCTCGCGAGAATGGTGTTCCTGATGGATGTGCCCCGAAGGACGCCCCCGGGCAACTATTGGGTGGTCATCAGGGGATCGAGCAACCTCGACTGGCAGACCAACTACCCGACGGATCCTTACTACGCTGATGAGATATTCCACGATGAGGCGGTGCTGGACATCAAGGTCCTGCCCGTGGCACAACCTGACCTCATAGTGACCTTCCCGAACGGTACCACTTTCTGGGACGATATTTACGATCCTGTAGGGACAGTCCAGTACGCCGCTCAGACGCAGAAATCGTCAGAGACGACCAGTTACGTGGTAACGGTGGAAAACGACGGTAACCAGCCAGACACCATCCTCGTCAGGATGATAACGCCGGGGAACACGGTCAGGACAGTCGTCTTCGATGGGGCAAGCAATGTTACGAACGAGGTCACCTCCGCTTCGGGCTATCCGATCACCCTGAATCCGGGTGAGAGGAGGGATCTGGTCGTGACGGTCACTCCGTTAATCTCGAGAGATAGGAGTGTTCTCAACTACTACGTGGAGGCTAGATCCTCAAATGACCCCATGAAGGAGGAGAAGATAAGAGCAAATCTCGTCATTTTGGATGACATACCTCCCGTTATAGTTCTGGCCTCTCCTGCTGATGGATCCACAGTTGAGGAGGGGGATGTGACCTTCTTCGCCTCAATCCACGATGACACGGGGATCAAGAACGCCACGATCACCGTATTCAAGGGAAGTTCTGTAGTCTATCAGGAGACCAAGGATCTGAGCGGGCAGGATGTCTCCGTCAACTGGACCTTCGACCTGAAGGAGGGCGCTTACTACTGGTGTGTCACCTCCTGCGACACCGCTGAGGGGAGACAAAACTGTGTGACCTCCTCAAACTTCTCCTTGGGTGTGAAGGTCCCGGTACAGCCGGTCGGCAGGGCTCCTCCAGCTCCATCGCCTGTCGAGATAGCTAGGAGATATGGTACCTCCCCGTTCAAGCTATACACTTACTTCTCGCCACCCAGTGCCGAAGTGGGCGATGAGGTGGAGATCTACATCTTGCTGGAGGGATGGTCACCCGTTGGGGGACGGCTAACCTACAAACTCCCCTATGGATTGAAGTACATTGAGGGGAGTTCTCTAATCGACGGTAGGAAGGAAGAACCGGTGAAGAAGGGGAGAGAGCTGATGTGGAGATTGGAGACCGGTAATAGGGTCATCAGGTTCAAGGCCAAGGTGACTCAAGCTGCCCACGGAACCCTGTGGGGAGAGGCATGGGTGCTGAACGCTGTCGGCACATCCCCCCTCGTGATAGGTCGCAGTTTACCGGAAATAACGCCTCCTCAATCAGCCACATCCTTCCAGCTTGCTAGTAGAAGCAGGGTATCCGCTAGCGTGATTTTAAGCCCGACGTTAGCCAGAGTCGGAAGTCCCGTGAAGATAACCCTCGATCTGAAGGGGGATGGAAAGATCCCGGTTTCATTGAAGGTCTCTGATGGGCTCCGCCTGGCCAACTCGACTGATCTCACTGATGTGTCCCTTCCCGCCAACGTGACATACGAGGTCATCCCATCTCAACCAGGAGTTGGTTTGGTGAGGATCATGGTTGGAAATGAGACCGTCAGCATACCATTGCCAGTTGTGGAGTCCGAGGGAAAGGAGGGATCGGGAGGGGTCGTTGAGGTAACCGAGACGAGAACCGTCACCCGAACCGAAACGCAGTATGTGACGGTGACCAAGGTATCAGCCCGGACAGGAACTTTCAGGTGGGAATGGGCTGTCATAATCGGCTTGTCTGCAGTGATCCTCCTGCTGCTGAAGTTTGGTAGGAGAAGACCTCCATTCTCCTCTTAATTTCCTTTTTGCGACGATCTGAGGAGGGATACTCCCTCCTCCCTTCAGGCCTGAAGCTGGTTAAGGGGTCATGCTTTTGGCAGGAGTCCCACGTCGGAAAGGGCCGCTCTAACTCTTTCAACCTCTTCTCGAGTCAGTGGAAGGGAAGGTCTCCTAGGATACCCTGAGGGTAGCCCTCTGAGCCTCAGGGCCTCCTTAGATGCGCTCAGCTGATTCATTCCCTTCACTATCACCTCATTGAGCATGGTCAATGCAAGTTGCAATTTGGAGGCCTTCCTCAGGTCTCCCGCCTTGAAGGAATTGTAGAGATTCACTGCAAGCTCAGGGGCGAATATGGCCACTCCAACAATCCCTCCATTCCCTCCCAACATCAGGGTGGGAAGCAGCATGTCCCCCGTACCTGCAAGGACGGATATCCGGTCTCCCACCTCTCGAATGAGCTCGGAGATCCTCCAGAGTAGCCCACTGGATTCCTTTATGCCCACTATGTTGTCGAATTCTTGGACCAGTTCACCGATGAGGCCCAGGGGCAGGTTGTACCCGACGAATTTGGGGACATTGTAGAGGATTATCGGCAGGCCGGACTCCCTAGCCACTAGGGAGTAGTGTTCCCTGAGCTCCCTCTCGTTAGGCTTGAAGTAGTAGGGGGGAGTGAGTAGGATCGCATCGGCACCGGCCCTCTCCGAGTCCCTTACCTGGGAGAGGACGCCTGATGTTGAGGGCGATGAGACTCCGGCTATGACCGGAACCTGATTACCGACGGAGTCCACGACCCTCCTTATCACCTGGACCCTCTCCTCCCTAGAGAGGAGGGGTCCCTCACCGTTGCTGGCGCACGTTGCGAGGGCGTGAACTCCAGAGTCCAGCCAGAAATCAATCAGCCTGTCGAGGGACTCCAGATCCAGGGACCCATCCTCGGTGAAGGGGGTCACATGGGGAGGGATCACTCCTTCGGGCCTCATGGACATCGATCATGCCCGCACGGAATACCTATAATGATCACAGTCTCGCCCTCACCTCCTCCACGAGGTCCCTCACCTCCCTCGGGAAGTACCTGTGGCCCAGAAGGAGGCAAAGGATCCTCTTGAGTATGTTCATCTCTATCCTGCCCCCGCACGCGTAGGGATGACCTCCCCCACCGTGCTCCTCGCAGATGGGCCTCAGGTCTACGCTTCTATCCCTTCCCGCGTAAAGGGAGAACTTGTTACACGAGTATAGGACCAGGGAGAAGTCCACCTCGTCCGAGAGCCTCCTGGAGATCAGGGATCCCGGTCCGCCCCTCGGCCTCAGATCGATCAGGGCGAACCTCCTCCCGCTGGCCGTCTCCAGCACTCTCACCCTCCTCAGCCCCTCCTCCACCCTCCTCTCCTGATCCCTCAACTTCTCCCTCGCCCACCTGACGACCTTTTCGTCCTCCAGCCTTCCCTCCATGAGGGCCTCGACCAAGTAGGCCCTCTTCTCCCTGTCCCTAGTCAACGCGTTGTACATCTTCGCCCTCTCGTCCCTGTAGGTGGCGGTGTCCGCGTCGTCAGCTATCCTCGCCAGCTCCCTCTCATAATCGCGACCCCCGAGCTCCTCCAGCACCACCCTAGCCGCGCTCGGCGCCGGTCTGACCCTCACATCCGCGTACCTCGACAACCTGTCCACTACGCCATCGGGCCAGATGTGATGATCTATCCAGAGCACGTTCCAGCCGGAGTCGCGGAGCCTCCTCAGTTCACTTTCCACGGCATCCACCTTGTCGGGGTTCATGGCCACATCCACTATCACGAGCCTCTCCCCACCGTCAGGCACCTTTGAGAGGGCCCTGTCTATGGACCTAGGTCCCGAGAAGTAGACCTCAGCGTCCTCGAGTCCCAAGGACCTGGCAGCTATGACGGCGCTGATGACCCCGTCCACATCTCCGTGGGCTATTATCAACTCCCTCTTCCTCCTCCTCGCTATTGGGATCAGCCGTCTCACGAGATCCCTTATTTTGATGGGCACGCACTCGTATGCATCCTTGCGTTTATTAATTCTACCACCACTGATTTTCGGTCCGGCAGGGCGGTGCTCGAATTGGTGCTCTCTCCCAGAGATTTCATCAAAAACGCGCTGAGTCAGGAAGGTCTGGTGCTGGTAACCGTCGGTAACATGGCAGCCGTCGTTCTGGGAGCTCTCGTCTGGCTCGTGCTGGCCAAGCTGCTTCCAGTCAACGAGTACGGCAGGGCGAACTTCTTCCTCTCTCTCGGGGCCTTGGTGGCCAGCTTCACCGGCCTAGGATTACCCACGACCATCCAGACCTACCTGCCCAAGGGAGAGGAAGAGCTGGTGCCGCCCGCCGTCGTTCTCGTGATAGCCGCCTCGCTGGCGGTGGGTCTCCCCCTAGCCCTCCTACATCCATCCCTCCCCCTGATAGTCCTGTCCAACTCGCTCTTCGTGCTAGCCCTTAAGGAGAGGTTGGGGAGGAAGAGGTATGGGGGATTCGCCGTCCTTCAAGGGGCTAGCCGCCTCTCCGTTCTGGCCCTAATGCTCGCCTTGGTGCCAGTGTGGGGGGTCGACGCCGTTCTCTACGGGTTCTCCGCCGTGTACCTGGCACTGTCCATCTGGCTCTGCTTGGAGATCAGGGATTTCAGGAGTGGCTTCCGGGCCGTCAGGAGACACTTGGGTTTCGCCCTCCTGTCGCTGCTCACAGGTGCGGTGGCCACCATGGGGGTCAGGCTGGACAAGGTGCTAATAGGCGCCCTCTACGGGGACGCCACGCTGGGGTACTACCAGCTCGCCTTCCAGTTCTACACCGCGATGATGGTGATCCCCTCGAGTCTAGGTAACTACCTCCTGCCTGAGAAGGCATCTGGGAGGAGGACAAGGCTGGCGGAGCTGATGGGGCTGGGCCTCTCAGCCGTAACGGCCGTTGCCGGCTTCTTCGCCATACCCATCGTGATCGAGAGGTTGTTCCCGAAGTTCTATCCTGTGAGCTCCGAGGCGGCACAGATAGCGGCCCTGGCGATAGTCTTCGACGCCATGTTCGTCATATGGTCCGCCGGCAAGTACAGCGAGGAGAACCCGAAAGCCGTTCTGCTGGTGAATTCACTCTCTCTCACCGTGTTCATGGTCCTTATACTCGTCCTCGGCTCCTCCATGGGTGTGGTGGGCCTAGCTCTCGCGCTCCTCACGTACAGGGCTGTAGCGTCCATATTGGGACTGATGGAGGGCAGGATAAACGCAAATGATAGGGTCAGCGCTCAGCGCTCCTAGAACCCGCTGTAGTGACCCTCCCTGCCGTCATGCCCCCGTCCACGACCAGGACCTGGCCGGTGACGTACTTGGCCTTAGGGGAGGCCAAGAAGAGGATCGCCTCGGCCACCTCCTCTGGTGTGGCTATCCTCCCTATGGGGACCAGGGAGGCGAATTCTCTCATCCTCTCCTCGCTTCCGGCGATCCCCCTCAGCATGGGCGTGTCCGTCAGGCCGGGAGCGACCACATTAACCCTTATCCCCTTACCAGCGAGTTCGAGGGCCAAGGCTTTGGAGAAGGCTATGACCGCGGCCTTCGCGGAGCAGTAGGCGGTCCCATTAGGGTAGGGACTGACCCCTGCGGTGGAGCTGACGTTCACTATGGCTTCTCCCATGTAGGGCAGCGAGAACTTGGTCATGAGGAAGGTCCCCCTCAGGTTCACGGCTATGGTCCTGTCCCAGTCCTCCACGCTCATTTCACTTAACGGAGCTCCTGTGAATACCCCTGCCGCGTTTACCAGTATGTCTATCCTGCCGTACCTGGATACGACTTCCTTAACGACCCTCTCGGCGTCCTCCTCCTTAGACACATCTCCTTTATGGAAGGTGACTTCTCCCAGCTTCTCGAGCCTCTCTAAGGCCGCTTTTCCCTTCTCCTCGCTCCTTCCCATGATCGCCACTCTGGCGCCCTCCTTGAGGAAGAGCTCGGCGGTCGAGAGACCTATCCCGGATGTGCCACCGGTTATGAGGGCTACCCTGTCCCTCAACAGCATAAGGTGAGGGGAGGGAAGAGGAGAAAAACTTTCAGAGCTGGTCCTTCAACCTGTTGAGGGCCTCCTTTACGGTTATACCGCTCATCTCCACGTGCTTTATCCCCATCTCCTCCAGCGCGGTCATCGCATTGGGACCGAAGGATCCAGCCACCGCCACGTTCACCCTCTCATTTATCAGCTTCTGCACGGCCTTGATGCCTGCACCGCTCCGCGCCTCCGATCCGGGATTCGCCTCCACCCTGTAGCCCTTCACCTCTCCTCCCTCGTAATCCACTATGACGAAGTAGCGGGCCCTACCGAACCTGCTACTCACCACGGAATCCAAACCGTTGTTCTCCTCGGTCGCAAACGCTACTCTCATCACATCACCTCCCATCAGAAGCCCTCGGGCTTTATAATGATGGGCCTGTAGGGCTCGGGCTTCTTGGGCCTGAACCTCATGAACCAGGAGGTCCACTCGTCCAGGATGGCCTCTACCCTCCTAGCAACGTCGAGCAGGGCCTTTGAAGCGGGGCTGTCGGGGAAGGCCTCCGTGACCGGGACCATCATGGCCATGCTCTTGGGTATGCTGTCGTCGAAGGGTATCTTACCCAGGAGGTCCAGATTGTTCTCCCTCGCGTAGGCCTCTATCTCCCCCGCCAGGTCGGGGTTCATGTCCCACTTGTTTATCACCACAGCTGCAGGTTGCATGAAGTGCTTCGTGAGCCTGTGAACCCTCTTCAGGGCGTTGAAGCTCGCCGGAGTGGGTTCTACCACCAGAATGGCCATGTTGGCCCCAGCCAGGCTGGAGACCACCTGACATCCGATGCCAGCTGCGGAGTCCACCACTATTACCGTATCGTCGTCGGTCATCTCCTTGGCCTTGGTCTTCTCTTCTGTGACGAGCTTGCCCGAGTTGGGCCTCCCGGGCTCCAGCCTCGCCGATATGAGGGGGAACCCGTACTTCGTTCGGGTCATCCTCAGCATTCCGGAGAGCGTCTTCTCCCTGACTATGGCTCCCTTTACGGGGCAGACGAGGGAGCAGGTCTCGCATCCCTCACAAATTACGGGGTTCACCACGTAGTTGCCCTCCTCGTCCACGTATATGGCCTTATAGGGACAGACCGCCCTGCACTCGCCGCACCTTATGCACTTCTCCGTCACTATCCTCGCTACCATGGACTCGCTGTAGGGCTGCTCCCACTCCCACTCCTCGCCTAGGCCGAGTATGAGGTGCATGTTCGGGGCGTCAGCGTCGGCATCCACCGCTATTACCTTCCTCCTCTTCGCCAGCGTGATCGCTATCGTGGCTGACACGGTGGATTTACCCACTCCACCCTTCCCGCTCGCTATCGCCATCTCCAACATCGGATCAGATCACCCCCTCAACCATGGACGCAAGCTCCCTGAACACCTGAGCCTCCTCCGAGTCAGGGTCAAGGAGGACGATGGGCTCCCCTCTCACATAGGACTCAACTATCCTCCTGGAGTACGGTATTCTGGCCACTATCTCGGAGCCGTAACTCCTCACCACCTCCTCATGCCTATCCTCGGATCCCAGGCCGGACCTGTTCATCACGACCCACGTCTCTATACCCATCTTCTGGGTCAGCCTGAGGATCAGCTCCAAATCGTGCAGTCCAAGGGGGGTGGGCTCCGTGACCGCTATGACCAGGCGGGAGCCGTCCATGGCCGTGGCCACGGAGTTGCTCGTGCCGGCCGAGGTATCCACCAGGTAGAGGTCAGCAGGTAAGGAGAGAGCCCTCTCCCTCGCTGCCAGAACGGCTGGGGGTGTGTGCTCCTCGCCCTCCCTCAGCATCCCCGTCACCAAGTCGAACCTGCTCCCCTTCTCCACCACCGTGTGGTAGGTGTACCCGATGGTCCTCTCGCCCTCAACTATCGCCTTCGTGGGGCAGACGAAGTAGCAGGCCCTGCATCCGCTGCACAGCCTTGGAATGACGTAGGGGAGGCCGTCGGGGCTTATCAGCATGGCCCCGGTGTCGCAGACTCGTCCGCACTCACCGCACTTTATGCAGTCATCGTACTTTATGAAGGGGAGCATTATGTTCACCGGCCTCTCCTCCTCCAAGCTCACTCCCAGCAGGATGTGATCGTTGGGGTCCTCCACATCCAAGTCGGCCATCACTAGCTTCCTCCTCTCCGCGAGCAGTATGGCTAGGTTCACGGCGACCGTGGACTTCCCGGTACCTCCCTTCCCGCCCGAGACGGAGATTATCATGGGGATCCCTCCCTGTACCTCGGATCGGAGAGAACCCGCCTGTTGAGCTCCCTGTCATCCAAGTCCCTGACCTCCGATATGACCTCCTCGAGGATCTCCCTGTCCTCCTCCGGTATCTCCGGTTCGCTGCACGTGTACTCCAGGCACTTCCTCTCCTCCCTCTTGACCACGCACCCCTCCTCCTGCAGCTCCTCTATTATGCCCGTGAGCTCTTCCACGTAGAAACCGAACTCCTCCTTCACGTAGGTTAGGTTGGTGAGCCTCCTGCCCCTCCTCTCCATCGAAAGCCAGTCAGCCAGTAGAAGTATCCTAGAGATCCTGAAGGGGTGAACGCAGCCCAGCCTGCTCATCACGTACGCCACATACTCCTTATCCAACCTGACCACCCCTCTGCCTCTTCAACCACTCCCCGACGAAGTCGTAACCGTAAATCTCCTGGAGCTTCTTCCTGCCTTCCTCGGTGACCTTATCGGGCGTCCAGAAGGGCTCCCATACCAAGTTCACCTTCACCCTCTTTCCCGGCAGCCTCTCCATGATCGCCGCCTCTGCCATGTTAAGGACCATCTCAGCAACGGGACATCCAGGGGAGGTGAGGGTCATGTCCACAGTCACATTCCCCTCATCGTCAACCTCTATCCCGTAGACCAACCCGAGATCGTAGACGTTAACCGGTATCTCAGGGTCGTAAACCGTTTTAAGGGCCTCTATGACCTTCCTCCTGATCTCCTCCTTCTCCTCGTCGGAGAGCCCCGTCCCCATCACCTTCGTTATATCTAAAAAAGTTAAACTTCTTAAAGTTTAGGAGGTCGCAGCAGCTCTCCCAATGGGAGGAGCATCACGTCCCTGTTGGGCCTTCCCTCGAATCTCCTGGCCACTATCACGTAAAGATCGGCTCCAATTCCTGCTAGTGAAGCTAGTCTCCTCATCCTCCTCTCTTCATTCTCCACCCTAGCCGTCCCCCACTTGCACTCGACCACCACGGTGTTCGCGCCCTCCATAACCAGATCCAGATCTCCCTCGCCGCTCCACCACTTCCCAACCCTCCTAGCGCCGAAGTGGCGGGGAAGCACTTCCCTGCATATCTCCTCCACTGTAGGTCCCATGAAGTTGTCGTAATCGGCCTCGATCTCCATCCTCAGCTCGCTTCCAAGGCCGGATTCGATCATCCACTTGTTGGGCTGGATGTACCTGAAGTAGAATCTCATGTAGGGATCCCTTATCCTGTACCTCTTCCTTCTGCTCCTGGGACCGGATCCGTAGGGTCTCTCTCCCGTCACGATATCCAGCCTCTCTAAGACGCTGAGGTACTTGGATACCAGCCCCCTGTCCAGCCCCGTCAGGCTGCACACCTCTCCTAATCTAGTCGCACCTCTCGCTAAAGCTTCCAAGATGCTCTTGTAGTTAGAGGGATCTCTCAGTTCCTCTCTGAGCAGGAATTCGGCTTCCTCATACAGGAATCCCCCTTTGCTCAGGGCCAGCCTCTCCACGTTATCCCAGAAGGGGAGGCGGGGGTCGAACAGGTTGAGGTAGTAGGGAACCCCGCCGGTCACTCCGTAGGTCCTTGCTAGGTCCTCCCCCTTGTAGGGGAGGAACTCCCCCAGGTACTCCGGGCTGATGGGTCTCAGCTTCCACTGACCCGTTCTCCTGCCGTAGAGAGGTGACCTGGAGCTGAGAGCTTCGTCCTCCATCACTGAGACGGAAGAGCCTGTGAGGATGAGCATCACATCGGCCTTAGAGAGGTAGAGGTCCCACACCCTCTGGAGTATGGAGGGAAACGCGGGATTCACCCTCACCAAGTTCGGGAACTCGTCCATGGCTATCACTAGCCTTTCCTTACCCTCCCACCTGTCCAAGAGGGCGACGAACAGGTCCTCCCAGTCCCCGAACTCGGCTCTCCTGAAGGTCTCGTCCCGCAGCAGGAGCTCGGCTGACCTCTTGAACCTCCTCAGCTGAGAGGTCCCCGACTCCAAGTCCGCCAAATAGTAGATGTGGGGCTTGTTCCTCAGGAATCTCAGGATCAGCTCCGTCTTTCCAATTCTCCTCCTACCGTAGATGATCAACAACTGAGGAGCCGGGGACCTGTAGGCCCTCTCAAGGAACTCCAGCTCCTCCTCCCTGTCTACGAACCTCACAACTATACTCTAAAGTATACTACTTTAAAGTTTACTAACTTACAGCCAAGATACCTCGACCCCGGGCATGAGCGACTCCACCTCCTCCTGAGGCACCGGAACAGGCCCCCTCCTCTTGGTCGAGGCGGCAGCTGCTGCCACCGAGAACCTGGCCGCGTCCTCCAAGGAGTAACCCCTCCACAGCGCTATCCCCAGCGCGGCGGTGAAGACGTCCCCAGCACCGACATCATCCAAGGACTCTACCTCCGGCGCCTTGGCCATCACGAACCCCTCCGGCGAGGATATCACCGCACCTTCCCTCCCCAAGGTGACTGAGGATGTCCAGAACATCGAGGAGAGGCGCTCCGCCGCGTTCATCGGGTTGTCCTCCCCGGTGATGGCCCTCGCCTCTTCGAGGTTAGCGTGCACCACCAGGTCGAGGCCCTCGAACTCCCCAGCTAACCTGCCATCGAACCCCAATCCGTCGTCGAACGTCCTTACCACGCCCTGCAGGTCCAGCAGCACCAGGGATCCCGAATCTATTGCCACCTCCGCCACCTCCCTGCTCACCTCCCGCGCTACCGGAGCCAGATGGATCACTCCCGCCTTGACGCCCTCCAGATCAGAGGGGGAGATAGAGTCGCACCTGTGCGCGAGTCCCGAGACCTCGCTGCTTCCCCTCAGCCTAATGACGAACCTCGTCGTCCTCTCGCATGTCCTCCTCACGCCACTTAGGTCCACCCCCGCCTCCATGAGGGGGCGAAGCAGCTCTTCGGTGAGGTCGGCGCCGACCCTAGACACCACCTTGGCTGCAAGTCCCAGGCCGGCGGCGAAGGCCGATCCGTAGGAGACGCCCCCACCCAGTCGAACGAGTCCATCCAGCTCGTCCAAGGTGATGTGACCCACAGCTACGTAGTCCATCGGGGTCTGGCGAGGGTGGAGCTAATTACCGTTACCCCGACCTGCGACGGGAGCCGAATCACGCTTTTAGGGATGACCCTCGACTCTCCGATGTGAAAAACCTCCTGCTCCACGGGGATGTGTACGCTGCCCTGAAGAGGATCCCCTCGGAATCCGTGAGGCTGGCCGTGACGTCGCCGCCATACTGGAAACAGCGGGACTACGGTTTTGAGGGACAGATAGGTCAGGAGAGGACTCCTGAAGATTACATAGGGAGGTTAGCTGCGATATTCGATCTGCTGAGGGAGAAGCTGACCCCTGACGGGGTGTTCTTCCTCAACGTGGGGGACAAGTACCTCCCGAAGTACGGCAAATCTCACCTCCTCCAGATACCCTACAGGTTAGCGAGGGAGATGGTGAGGAGGGGATGGCACCTCGAAGACATCATCATCTGGTACAAGATCAACCACATGCCGTCCCCAGCTAGGGACAGGTTCACGAACACCTACGAACCCGTGCTCGTGCTCACCAAGTCTGAGAACAGCGCGTATAGGGGCGGAAGCTCGGTGATCAAGGTCAGGCTGGAGCAGACGCCTTGGAAGCACACAGCCGTCTTCCCTGAAGGATTGGTGAGGGAGCTGATCGGGAGGGTGAGGCTGAAGGAAGGTGACGTTGTCTTAGATCCCTTCGCCGGTACTGGGACCGTGGCCGCCGTTCTAGAGGGGATGGACGCCGGGGCCAGGTGGATCATGATAGAAAGGGGCGAGGAGTTCGTCGAGATCATCAGGCATAGGGTGAGGGACTTCGAGGAGGTGCGAGTTGATGCGGAGAGTTATCGATGGGAGCCCGCTGGACACGTGGACCTCCCGACTGTGGACCCCACGGTGCTGAGGAGCGATCCTAGAGGGGAGATTCACGTGGCCTCCAACAGCTCCGAGTTCGCCTCCGTACTCAGGGGCATGACCACCGATGATTTCCTGTCGAGCCACAGGGAGGATGCCCTCTTCCTCCTAGGGGTGAGGGAGTGGGGGTTGGAGGATCTCTGCCTTCCATCTGCGATGTTGAGGTATGGGTACGTCCTCAGGAACATGGTGATCGTCTCCCAAGACGGGAAGTGGTTTCCCATCTTCGTGATGGCTAGGGACACCAAGAAGGTCAGCTACAGGTTCAACCTGGATGCCCTCAGAGCCCCTCCCAAGACCAGGGAGAGTTACAGGGCGGATCCCACCGGAATGGAGGTCAGGGATTCGGTATCCAAGGTCAGGAGAAGGGGGACCGTTGTGAAGGTGTTAAGCAGGTACGAGGACGGTTTCGTCAGGGAGGTTGAGGTCGAGTGGTCGGACGGGTCCCTCACGAGGGAGTTCGTCCTGCACCCCAGATCCGAGGTCAGGGTTGAGCTGAGGTGTCCCCTGTGCGGCGCACCCTTGGAGTTCGATCCCCTCAACGGCAGGTGTCCCAACTGCGGCTCCCAACTATGGACGAGCGTGGACACGCTGCCCGAGCTCGAGGTTGAGGTGACCCCTCCAACGTCTTCGGTCAGGCTGGTCAGGGGGGCGAACGGCTCCGCGAACAGCAAGTTCTCCGGACTGGAGAGGATCAACTGGGGGGCATCTCCTGGGGCCAGGAAGCTCGTCATAGGCGACTACTTCGTCAGGGGGAGGCTCTTCAAGGTGGATCAGCCGATCGCAGCCTCCTACCTGAACGTCCTGAGGAGGGAGAAGGGGCTGAGAGTGAGGGACGTGGTGGACGCCTTCTCCCCCTCTTACAGGCACACCGTCGGCCACTGGTTCAGGAGGGATTTCGGGGGATCTCTGCCCCTCATGGAGGATCTGGAGGTTCTGGAGAGGTTGCTCGGTCCCCACGAGATATTCGACGTGCTGAGGAGGACCTGCCTCAGGTACTCGACCGTGAGGCCCCATCCCAGGGGGAGGAACCCGGGGGACTACCTGTAGATGAGCGAGGAGGAGGTCATCGAGTATCTGGGAAGGCTCTTCAGGTTCAGGTGACGGTGTTGAGCCGCACCTACACTTCCCTGCCAGTTCTCCTCCTCAGCTCCTCGTACCACTCCGGATAGCTGGGCCTCTCCACCAGCCTGGAGATTGTGTAGGGTTTTATGTCGAGTACCGGCGTTCCGTCGAAGGCGTCCAGCCCCGAGACCAAGAGCCTGTTACCCTCAATCCCCTCCAACCTCACCACGTGGAGGCCTATGGGATTGGGCCTGTGGGGGGAATCGGAGGCGAATACCCCTATCTC
>JAMOVA010000095.1 GCA_027061785.1 Thermoproteota archaeon | reverse complement strand
GCCCTGAATCAAAAGGATTAAAAGGTATTGTGATCGTAAGAGTAACCTCCTTCTCTTTCATGTTCTCTTTTACGCATATTTTTGGCTCTTCTCTTAACGCATTAACTTCTATGGTTATTTTTAATGTTTTTAATGATCGATCCGCTTTAAGTGAGCAAAATTCTCTAATAAAATCCTCAACCTCTATATCCTTAGAGCAAAATAATTTTCTGATATTGAATTTTTCCCTACTAGAAGAGGAGTATGCTTCGAGTGCTTTGTGCAAATTATTAAGAAAAGCAGATATACTATCATTGATATCTGACATGGCCTTAGGACATCCGTTTTGCCCGTGGCATGCGACAAAACAGGAAACTATTTGATTAAGTAGCTTCAAAAAATCATTGCTCAGTACTACATCTTCTATATATTTTTTTGATTTTTTCCACCACTCTGCCATGATCGTCTCTGGCGAGTTGTAGATACCGTTAGGATCTTCCTGATATTCAGTAACGATTAAGGACAGCAACGAATCTCTTTCAGTATTCCCCAAAAGGACATCCACTTTTTTATTCAGGTCGCTAATCTTTTTCCTCCCACAATAGAGTGCTGATAGTGCTGCCCGCATCCACCACCTCCAGAGCCCCCTGAACGGGGCACCCGTTAAGGGTGTGGGCATTCCAAGTGCCAAGCTGTAGGGTTCAGCGTTGTACCAGCCTATCCTAGGCATCAGTAGTTCGAGTTCTATGGTCGCCAGCTTGATGGGCCCTCTCCTCCCCTCCCTAAGAATTGAGGAGAGTTTTCCTTTAGCCATCCTCATTCCCTCCATTCGGCTTCTGCAAGCCTTTTCAGGTAGGTAATGAACTCCATCAACAGCTGAAAGGTCACGAGATCGTTATCCTTGCCCTCTTCCACGATCCACCTGAGTAACTGCTTGTGATCGTCTCCACCTTTGTAACCCAGTGCTGGAAATTCCTTCAGGAAGCGTATTATGGCGTCCAAGACAATTGCGTGCGCACTCTCTCTAGTACCAGTAGACTCTGAACTCTCCTGACTAGATGAACTCCCTCCCTGTCCAGCTTCCTCTCCACTAGTTTTCGCCTTCGAGAGGTAGAAAGCGATGCTCGTGGACATGCCGTACAGCCGCATCATTGTGGGAAGTTCCCGGAGCCTTGCCCTGACTTCACTTCCCTTATCTCCAGCCCTCTCTGCAACCTCGTCGAATATCTCTATGGCGAGTAATGCGGGGTCTTTCACACGTGTTTCACTCAGCTTTAATCACCTCCTCCGGAATTCTGAGCTTGATTTTGGCCTCCATTCCCACTGGTTGACTTACAGTCTGTTTGAAGCTCTACTATTCCAGCACCTACCGTCTCGTCGCCTCCCAGTATGACGTACTTCGTGTACTCCTTCACCTCCTTTAGGACCTTTTCCGCATCACTCAGATCGGATTGCTCATCCCCGAATAGCTCCTTGAGTGCCCTCGGACTAGGAGGTTTGGCGAGCATGAGCGAGAAGAATATGGATCCTCTGGGAATGTACTCTGTGGTCCAAAGCGCTCCCTTCTTCACTCTCTTTATCCCCTTATCCCTCGTTTCCAAGGCCACCCTCGTGACCACTTGGAGGCCCCTCTCTATCACTAATCTAGCGTCCTCATCGTTGAGGAGCAGGAGGGGAACGTTTTTGGAGCTTGGAACTCTCTCAGATAGAAATTCCCTGAGGATCTTCAGGGCTTCTCCGCCTTTACTCGTATCCAATTCGAAAACCATGTTATCGTTGAGAACGATCCATTTCCCACCATTAGCCTCCAAGGCCACTCTATTCATGTCATTGGCTATTGCGGCTGTACCAGAGGTCGGTATGGATCCAGAGTCCAAGGACAGCTTTTCGATCTTATCCAAGATATTGCAGCTATCACCGGAGGAGATCCCCTTCAACGTTTTCAACATCTCGACCAGGTTCTCGATCGCATGAGGGAAGGTCACGTATACATAAACCCCCTTGAGCGATCTAATGGGCATGAAAAGGAGGAACGCGTCCAAAAACATGACGGATGAATCGAACAGACCTTTACCCCTAGACCCGCCTCCTGAGCTCTCATCAAGCTGTGGATCTGGCCCGAAGATCAGTTTGAACTTTTTGACCTCTTTATCGTCATCAGTCTTGCCTCTCACTTTCAACCAAGCGGTACTCTTGATACTCCCCTTGAGGGAAGAGGCGTATATCACTGGGAAACCTAGTTCATCCCTCTGTACGGGAAGATCTACCGCACCGGCCCCCCTTCCTAGGCCTGGATGTATCTTGGTGATCGATCTGATGATGAGAGGGCTCCCAGCCGAGTAACGAAATGGGTGAGGCGGACCCTGCCCGCTGGATGACATAGGCTCACTTAGTCCCTCAAAAATATAAAGTAGTCACCTACTTAACGGAAATTCGTGATCTTCTTTATCCGTAAATTCCGAGTTCTCGTGTTGTTTTAGGCCTCATGAGGCTCGCAGGTAACGCTATCTCCTTTGAGGGAGGACTTTTGGGCCTGTTTTTGATCTTATATCCAATATTGCGATATATTTTAAAGCAATTGGAAAGCAACTGAGCCGGTGATTTCCCTGTCCGGCGGCGAGGGACGCACCACGATAATCTCAGTCGTTGGAGACTACAGGGTATACCTTCCAGTCCAATACAGGATCAAGCGTGAAGGAGGCGGTGAGAATCTGGTCTGCTCTAGGTTCTCTTTCCTCCCGATAGTCAAGTCCGAGTACGAGAGGGGCAAGGATGTCAAGCTGGCTGTACTCATTCCCCACTCCCTGATACAATCGATTAGCTCAGAAAAGCCCCTTCTGGTTGCTGATGATCGATGCATGAGGAGGGAACTCTTGAGGGATTATGAGAGAGCCATAAAGGAGGATCTAGAGAGGAACGGCAGGGGGATGGCCGATAAGGTTGAGATACTTCCTAGGGTTGTTCAGGTCAGGGGCAGTTTCTCAGCACCCTTCCCTAGTGGGACTGGCATCCAGATACTCACCTTCGACGGGGATCCATCCCACACCTTCGTGGAAGTCTTCAGGTTATTGAAGAGACTGGGGGATCCGGGAGATATATTCTTCGACCTATCCATCGGGTGGAATCACCTGACGGTCAGCGCCCTCTTCGGAGTAATGGTATATTCTATGATGAAATGGGGAGAGGAGTCCGAGCGGAGGATACACATCTTCACTTCCCAGCCCATTCTGGGCAATACTCCCGTCATCAAGTGCGGGGAACAGGCTAGAGGTTCCTCTAGGCCCAGATACAGATCGCCGCCCTCCCTCACGAGCGCTGCTCTCTTCCAGATAGACGAGATAATGAAAGTTTACGACCTGATAAGACGTTTGACCGTATTCAAGGAAGCCGTGTTCAAGACCCAGACTGTGAGCGACATCGTGGATCTTTACAGGGAGAAAATACATGGAGAACTGGTCGACATATTCGGTGAGAAGGGAGAGGAGTACGCTAGACTCCTCCTGAGACTGCTGCTTCAGATTAGGAAGGTCCTGTGCGCGCTGGAATCCCACATAATACCATACGTGCATTTCACGCTTGAGGAATTGAGTTATCTTATCCCGAAAGCTGAGGAACTCAGAGAGGAACTCGCACGTAGAATAGACTCAGGGGAGTTCATTGAGCCGAAGGACATGCGGATCACTGAACTGCCGGGCGAGAACTTGGTACACATAGAGGTCGACTACGGAGAGCGAGGCAGATCCCCCCTATCCTATGTACTGTTGGAAGCCGTTCTCGATTTATGGAATGATTTTGGTATAGACGAGGGCCTATTCTTCCCTCAAGGGTCCTCTAACCTGAGGAATCTGGGGATCTTCCCTCCAGAAATGGTGGACTGGCTGGCAGACTACTATAGGAGGAACAACATGCTGGCCCAGCTAGCGGTGCTTCGCACGGAGGTCTTCACCGTCAACAATAGAGAGATCAGCAGCTTCTCTCAGCAATATCGTAACCTCTCAATAAGTGATTGCAAAAATAAATACGGAGGTGCTTATCAGCTAGCTATGAGGAATCTCCTAGTAAAACTGAGCTACCTTGTCTGTTCCTCTCAATCCCAACCCGGAAGAAAGCACGGTCAGGGATCATCCAATCCCCAGGGATTATCCAATCCCCACGGTACCGATATCAGCACCATTAAGAGAGACCTTAGACATGCAATATCGCACGTGGGATTCATGAAAGAACTCCTGTTTCCTCTGGATTTGATGAGTCAAGAATCGATCCCCTCGTGTCTGAGCTATCCCAACTATATTGTCTACTGCAAGAAGTGCTTGCGTGAACTGGAAGAGGTCGCTTGGAATAATAGAGGTAGCATAGGAGATGCGAGGGTCTTGGCAGATCTATCGGTTATCGGTAGGGAGCTTCCGGGCTTCATTCCCTTGTCGTTGTGTGACATCCTGCAGATCCATTGATCGAGGTTCAAAACGGGAGGGTATTCAGCAGCGATTGAACTCTAGTCTCGCTGGGATCTCTGATCAAATCGCAAATATCCCTTCCTATCCTCTTTGAATACCTTCTATCCAGCCTTATCAGGGAAAGCATGAATTCCTTTGACCAGAAACCGAAACCAGCGACATCGCCCAGTCTTCCCTCTATGATGAACTCTCTAGCAACCTTTTCCTTACCCCATAGGACGTCCTCGGTCTTACCATCGAGTATTCTGATGTCCAGTCCCAGATCTGCTAGCACATCCATTACTTTCTCGCCGAAGTCCACTTCCCGGGTCATATCCCTGACTCTCCCAACCTCCTCCGATAGTGCTTCCAAAAACCTCTCTTCTCCCCCTTCCTCATCTATCGATCCTACTTTGTTGTAAGCACGAAGAATAAGGTCATTCACATCAGGTGCGGCCCTCACCGAAAGAATTAATTCTCTTTGGGGGTCTTCCAACTCCAGTTTTATCTTTACCTTCACATCGTTAAGCAGCCTCCTGCCCACTACGATGCTCAGGTTCTTCTGCAGGTAGTCCGGTAGTTCCACGTAGATCTTGATGTCCTCCTCGGCATGGCTCTTTTGTCTCCCTTCCCTCAGATATTCGTGAAGGGATCCCATGAAGAGCAGTGTGGCCAGCGATTCCCCCATATCATCGCCCACCAGCCGGTCGAGCTGGATCAACTTCATTTTGAGGAATTTAAGGTCCGACGAGGGATCCATGACCGCGCTGCTGGAAGCTCCCCATTCGAAGTGAATCACCTCTGTTGGGTAAGTGATGGTCTTGGTGGCCCCGTCTACCAGACCCACTAGGGAGACGGATGCCACTGACCTCTCAGCTATACCCGAACAGGAGTCAAGCTGTCTTTTTGCCTCGAAGCACCTTCTCTTAACCTCTCTCTTCACATCCTCTTCATTTTGATCCCCTATCAGGCTAGCTTTGGCTTCTAGGAGGATGTTACCCGTACCTGGACTCTCTGATCTCCTTATGAGGAGATCCGCGCTCTTCCTACAATTACACACGTGCTCACATGCTCCGGGATAGAGAGGTGCAATTTCCCATGTGTCTATTGGTCCGAAAGCCTCCTGCAGTGTTGATAGAGCGAGCCCTATACCCAGATCACCTAACTCCTGCTGCCTGAGGTGCCTGGAGGATCCTAGATACTCGATTCCATCCGCCGACCTTCCCTCGGTGAGGTAAAATTTCTGAGAGTACAGGAGAGTTAGGGTTCCCCTTCCTCTGGGGTAGAAGGGCTCTGAGAGGAGTGTCCCCATTATGGAGACGAGGGATTTACTGATCGTCAATGGGCGACTTGGAGAAGATGGAGAACACTGGTTGGAGGTCGAGTCAACGGTCTCGCGTCTCACGTTAACCCGTGACGATCCTCCCAAAGCAGGTATGGGTAACTTTGGCGTTGATTGGAACAAAGAATCCATATGGCTAGGCGATATCTGTAAATATTAAACTTTTAGTGGATCTCCCTAGCTAAATCACTTAATGAATACCCGGGGATATCGTATTCGTCAGTTTAAGGGATATTGTGGAGAGCCGAGATTCTATTTGAGGGAAAAGAAGGGGATCAGGATCTCAAGATTTAATGGGTGGGATATTGAACCCATCTCGTCGGAGAGGGGAGTCAGGCAATGCCGGCATCATCACCGTTCAGGGCCGGGTAGTACAGATCATCCTCCCCCTTATAGGTCCCGGTCCTAAAATATGAAGGATGTAGGGTGGGGGTGGTGGATCTGCTGGAACGGATACTCACAACCGCTACCCTCTTGGTCGCCAGCGCCTACGACCTGCGCAGCAGGGAGGTGCCGGACTGGGTCTGGATCCCCGGATTGGTGGGAGGGGGCGTGCTGAGGCTTCTAGATCTGGAGAGGACCCTCTCCTACCTGGGAAGGGCCTGGCCCTTTCTCTTGGTGTTGATCCTCATGCTCTCAGCCGAGTGGCTCCTCTCGGCCAGCGGGGAAGCGGATATCCTGGCCTACCTGACCCTCACCCTTATCGCCACAGAGCCCTACCTCCTCCTGCCCCCGCC
>JAMOVA010000094.1 GCA_027061785.1 Thermoproteota archaeon | reverse complement strand
TATGAGCCTGTCCATGTACATCTCCGTGGACTTGGGCTTGGGGAGGGGAGCGCCCCTAGGCACTATCAGGTACTTGCTCCTCATGGCCATTAGAGTCTTGGGCTTGACCGAGAGGACGCTCGTCCCATCGGGGGTGACGAGGAGGCTGTGGTCCTCGGTGACCCTGATCCTCCTGCCGGTGGCCGTCTCGATCTCATATATCTCCTTGTCATTCACGTGCCTAAGGGCACCGGCTATCGGCCTCCATTCGGGCTTCATCCCCGGGCCCAGGGAGAGGGTCTCCCACCCCCACCCCCTCATGTCCACTATCCCCCTCCTGGCCCTTCTAGGCAGGAAGGGATCGACGAACTTCCTTATCGGGCCCAGGAAATACCTACCCTTCTCCCTGTTGTAGAGGAGGACGACCGTGTCCCCGGTGACGCTCTTCCCGCTCCTGGTCATCCCCGTTACGAACATGTGGCCCCTGGCCACAGAAGCCAAGTCTAGGTGGAACGGGACTGACGTCCCCTTGACCCTCCCTATCCTCACGGGCAGCCCCCTACCGTCCCCCGAACCCAGGAACGAGACCAGATCAGACTTGGAGGGCCTCCTGACCGGTGAGAGGGTGGATGGAGGGGCCTCCAGCCCCCTTATCCTGCCGCTCTCCGGGTCCCTGTAACCCAGGACCTCGCTCTCCACTATCACGTACTCCAGCTCACTGCTGTAGTCCGAGAGGAGTCCCGCACTACTGGCGAGGAGGCCAGTCCTCCCGAGATCCACCTCCTCATTCATCGTCTGGATTTCCCTGACCCTGAGGAAGACGGGAACTCCCTTCCAAGGATGGTCGACCACGTAAAAATCTCCCATCCCGACTCTGGCACCCTTCAGGACCACGAACATGATCCTTCTGGGCGTGGAGCGGGAGATCACGTGGCCGACCACATCATTCAATCGCTCTCACCCCTCTGGAGGGAGAACATCGCCACCCTGTCCGGGTCACTGCAGCCCATCTCGGAGAGCATCATCCTGTAGACGAGGGAGGCCTGCCTATCGGTCAGTTTGGAGAGCCTGTCCACCGCCACCAAAGGGATGGGGAGGCCCGTGACCGGCTCGGAAACGCTGTAAAGGATGTTAGTCAGCCACTCGGAGTCGTCGATCGCGTACTCTGGGAGGTCCATTCTCGTGGGCCTAGAACCCCTCCTGAAGAACACCGACCAGGGCCTGTAGGGCCTCGTATCGTCCAGCCAGGTGAGGACATCCTCCCACCTCGGATTTATGGGGATCGGTCCGAGGGCCTCGCCCTCCCTGAGCAGGCTGGAGGCGAGCATCGAGTCGGGGTAGCCGCCTATCCCGAGCCATCCCGAGATGTACGAGCTCCTGATCCTCTTCACTATCCCCACTACTATTTTCCCCATGGACCTGGCCGTCCTCAGGAGCTCCCCTAGGGAGCGGAGGGCAGCATCATAGACCTCGTAGTATGCCCTGGCGTGGGCCCTCCCCTTGGGTCCGTAGTAGTTCCTGGGGAGGAAGAGGGGACCATCCAAGATGAGGACATCCGACCTCTCCAAGAGGACTATGCCCAGCCGGTACATCAGGTAGTAACCGAGGAGGGAGGAGAACTTCGAACCCTCCTCGTCATCGAAGTAGGATTTGGGGGGCTTCACCGTGGCCACCACGGGATCGCCGTCCTTCATGGTCCCGGTGAACACAGCCCCCACCGCGACGCTCACCGGCTGATAGCCCAAAATCAGGTCCTTGCCATTGGCTCCAGCGTCCACGGCAGCTATCCTCACGGAGGAGGCATCTTCGCCCCTCAGCTCGAAGATGGGAAGCACGTCTCTCAGCTTCGGGGCGAGCTCGTCAACTCTCTTGATCACGCTGGAGAGATTCTTGGCCAGATCCGACGCTATTCTCCTCAGAAGCTCGTGATACCTTCCATAGGGTCCGATCACAGGTTCGAGCCCCTCGCCAGCTAACCTGTACCTCCTGTCCCCTCGGTTTGACATGGCATTATCAAGGTGCTGCATAAGTTTTCCTTTATAACCCTTAAGTGGTAGTATTACAGTAATTTCGCGTTGAGTAAGAATAAATTTTGTATTCAAAATGGCCTCACGTATATAAGAAATGGGTTTTCGTGTAAAAGCCGGTTGCCGAAATCATAAAGGTTATAAGTTATCAAAATCAATTTTGATCGATCCCGATGGCAGCAGGGGGTAGGGGCTCCGGACTTGAGAGGCTGGAGAAGGTCCTGAGCAGGAGCGCCGAGAAGGCCATCGACCTGTCAGACTCCTTTTACCTGCTGGTGGCCCCTACCTCCACCGATTTCAGGATGTTCGAGAGATTAGTAGCTGATGACCTCAGGATGATCAGGTTCGCCTTCCTGATCAGGGACGGGCTGATAGGCGACGGCTACGAGGAATTTCGGAACAAGCTGGAGCTGATAAACTCCCCCGAGAGCGTAGTCGAGGAGGAACTCCCCTCCCTGGATCAGCTGTCGGTGATTTCCTCCATGGTGGGGCTGGCCAAGAAGGTCAGGGAGATCAACTCCTCAGGGCAGAGGAGGCTGAGGATCCTGGTCGTGTGCTCCGGATTCCTCAAGATCCCCCTCTTCCACCTGGCCCTCTACCTCAACGCTAGGGCTATAGAGCTGGACGATTCCGGGTACAGGGAGTTAATAGCCTACCCGACGTGGAAGCTGAACGAGGTCTCCCTCGCCATACTCTATGCGGTCAGCAGGCTCGAACAGGCCGGTGTGCTCGCATCCCCCCAAACCCTAATAAAGTATGTGAAGATCAGGAGCAAGATGAGGAAGAGGGGAGAGAAAGGTGTGGAGGACGAGAGGTCCAAGATCGTAAGCCTGGACTACTACATAAAGCGTTACTTCGAGGATGGGGAGCTTCTAGTGAAGGAGAAGGGACCCGACACGAAGAGGGGGGTGTACTACAGGCTCACGCCTCTAGGCAGGAAGGTCGCCCAGCTGGTGGAGGCCCACATGCTGTCCACGGGCGAGGAGCTCTCCAAGTACGTGGATCTGGAGGCACTAGATCGCTTGACCGTTCGCTGAAAGGGGGTAGCTCTTGGCATCGGAGATCGTTCAACTGGCTTTACTGGGAGTCCTCGCCATTATCTGTCCGCTCATAGCTAGGAAGACGGGAGTCCCCTGCGTCGTGGTGGAGATAGCGATGGGGATTATGGTAGGGCAGTCCTTCCTGAACCTGGTGCAGCCGGACCTCCCATGGTTCTCGTTCCTCTTCGACTTCGGCCTGATATACCTGCTGTTCCTCGCTGGGCTCGAGGTGGAGCTCGAGTTCCTCAAGGAGAACTTCTTCACCGCCCTCCTGGTGGGCACCGCCGCCACCATGGTACCCTTCCTGCTGGGGTACGCGCTGGGCATGGCCATCGGTGTGAACCCCTGGCTGATAGGCGTGGTTTCCTCCACCACCTCCGTGGGCGTGGTCCTCCCGACAGTGCTGGAGATGAGGCACCTGCTGGAGGTGGGCGGGCACAGCAACCCATCCTTCTCCGACCTCCTGCTCGGGGCCACTGCAGTCTCGGACATGCTGAGCATGTTCCTCCTCGCCTTCTTCGTGGAGGGCTCGAACCTGTCCATGGACACTATCTGGATCCTCCTGCTCCTCTTCCTGGTCCTGTATCCGTCCTACAAGCTCATAAAGGCGTACTCCAAGCTTACCGAGAAGGTACAGACCCTCGAGAGGAGATACCACTTCTCCACGAGGCTCAGCATGGTCCTCATGATAATATTCGCCGCCATGGCCGAGGCCTCCGGAGTTCACGGGGTGATAGGCGCCTTCTTCGCCGGCGTCCTGGTCTCTGAGCTCATATACTCCAGCGAGTACCTGCTCAGGAACCTAGCGTCCTTCGGGTACGCTCTATTCCTCCCGGCCTTCTTCCTCCTGACGGGGGTGAAGGTCAACGTGGTTGACGCGATCTTGAAGACGAACCTGTGGCTCCTCCCCGGACTCATCGTCTTGAGCCTGTTGGGTAAGGTCCTGGGCGTGACCGCTTCCGCTAAAGGCGTTTTGGGCGTCAAGAGGTCCGTGATAATGGGCACCATAATGTGGGCCAAGCTGAGCCTGGTAATAGCTGCAGCTGAAACTGGATTGAGGCTGGGGACCATAGATGAGGTCCTGTACTCCTCCCTGATACTCTACTCGCTCATCACAGCCTTCGGAGCTCCCTTCCTGGCCAAGTTCCTGGTGAACAGGTGGACTTCAAGCAGCGAGCTGGAGTAATGGGGTCAATCCTTTTAATAATGGACTTCCGTTCGAGCTGAGCATGGGCGGTCGGGTGGGGGCGTGCGGAGGGAGAGGCGGGAGGAGAGGGTAGCACTAAAGAGGGACATAGGCTGGTTCGGCTCCTTCTCCATGGGTTACGCCGATGTCGGGGCCGACATATATGTCGCGCTGGGACTCGTGGCCCTCTACGCAGCCGGCGGCTCGCCCTTAGCGTTCGCGCTGGCGGCGATCCTATACGTTGCGACTGGCCTGAGCTACGCCGAGCTGGCCTCCACGTATCCCTACGCCGGCGGGGTCCAGGTCTACTCCATGAAGGCCTTCAACGACCTCGCCGGTTTCGTGGCCGGGTGGATGATGCTCCTGGCCTACACCGTGGACATAACCCTCTTCGCCATGGCCTCCGCTGGCTACCTGAGCTACTTCATCCCCTCCATAGGGGAAGTGACGCAGGTGGGTCCTTTCCACGTTGGGAACCTCGTCATCGCCACCCTCATAATGATCTCCTTCCTCATCATCGTGAATATCATAGGGATCAAGGAGTCATCTACCCTGAACGAGATGATGGTCATCCCCAGCCTGCTAGTCCAGTCGGCCATCCTCCTCTTGGGTTTCCTCTTCAACTTCTCCCTCCCCCTCTTCCTCTCCCAAATCACCCAGATAGGCTCTCCCCATCCCCTCGACGTTTCCTACATACCATTCATGGATCTGAGGACCCAGAACTTCATCTACGGGGTAACGCTGGCAATGAGCTCGTACGTGGGCATAGCATCGATCGCTCAGGCGGCTGAGGAGACCAAGAGACCCTACAGGTGGATCCCCCTAGCCACCAAGCTCTCGGTGCTGATGGTCCTCATCTACGCCTTGGGCCTCTCGGTCCTCAGCATGGGGATGCTGCCCTGGGAGCACCTGGCGAGGGATCTGGAGAGTCCCCTCGTTACCATGGCCAGGAGAATAGCCTACGTGGGCGAGCCCCTCGCCTACCTGGTGGCGTTCACTGGCTTCACGGTAAACCTGGCGTCCGCGAATACCGGGGTGGTGGGCGTCTCTAGGATAGTCTTCTCCATGGCGAAGTACAGCCAGATGCCCTCCTGGTTCAACCAGATCCACCCGAGGTTCAGGACTCCCACCCGCTCCATCCTCTTCTTCGGCGGGATTGGGATGGCTCTCACCTTCCTCGGGGGTCTGGAGAAGGTCGCCGACCTCTACACGTTCGCAGCCTTGATCACCTACGTGTTCGTCAACCTGTCCATCCTCCGACTAAGGAAGCTGGACAGGGAAGCTTACAGGCCCTGGAAGAGCCCCACTGTCCTGGGCAAGCCCCTGACCGGCGTTGTCGGGAGTATCGCCGCCCTGATAATCATGGTGCTCATGGTGATCTTCCACCCCATCGGGAGGAGCTTGGGCACGCTCTGGCTGGTGGTGGGCTTGCTTCTCTACTCCCTGTACAGGAGGACTAAGGGTCTTCCGGTGATGGGACGCCTCCACGCCGATGAGGTGAAGCCAGCAGCGTACAAAATGGAGGTACTGGCCATAGTTCCCTCAGGCATACCTGCCGAGGTGGCGGCCAAGGTCCTCATGGAGTACTTCGACAGGAGGCACAGGCTCTTCCTCACCGACCTGGTGTCGGCTGAGGATCTGGAGGAGATGCGTCAACTCGAAGAGCTTGCCCTCTCCCACCTTGAGGAGGTGGCTTCCATCCTCAGGAGGAAGGGTTACGAGGTGACGGTGTTCGTGGTCAAGGGGGACGAGAGCGCGCTGGCCGAGGAGGCGGAACCCTACGACTTCGTCGCCGTGTTCGGGAGGGGTAAGTTAAAAGGCAAAGCCTACAGGCTCCCGAGGACCCTCTTGGAGAAGGTGAGGGGCAGGCTAGTGGTCATGAGGGTCAGGTAGGTTTGGGTTGGATGGGATGAGATGAGGTGCGATGAGGAGGGTGGGGATGGGATGACCCTGGTGATCGTGAGCATAAGGGTGGAGAGCAAGCTCCTGGACAAGGTCACCGAGGCCCTGAAGAAGTACCCCGAGGTCGTTGATCTGTACGAGGTGACCGGCGAATTCGATGTGGTAGCGGTGGTCGAGGCGGAGAACACCGTGGAGTTCAGGAAGTTCCTGAAGGACAAGCTGCTGAAGGTGGAGGGGGTCGAGGCCACCCACTCGGTGGTCGTCCTTTACACGCACAAGAGAGGGGGAAAGGTGCTCTGACCTAACGGAATCAGATCAGCACCGGGCCTTCAGCCTCTGGGTTATGACGGCTGGGCAGACCCT
>JAMOVA010000093.1 GCA_027061785.1 Thermoproteota archaeon | reverse complement strand
GGGGGGGGGGGGGGGGGGGGGGGGGTTTATATAGCCACCGATCTTGGCCCCCCCGCCCCTCTCGGGTTCCCTCAAGCGATCCTTCAACCGTCCTTAGAAGAACCTCTCCAAGCTCCCACTTACCTTGCGCTCTTCCTCTTCTGAGAATCCTCTAACCATCCTATCAAGAGTAGAGCTCCTGCTGTCCAGTTCCGGCTCCTCACTCAGTTTACTAGCCTTCTCATCAGTCCACACCCTCAGGATTTCTTTAATAGTCCTTATCATGACTTCCTTCCACTTAGACATGTCTTCAGGATCGATCCACTCATTCAGATCTCTCTTCCCAAGCTCATTGTAGAACTCCTTGGTGTAGGCCTCTCCGGTGGGCCTCCTACCAAGTGAATAGAAGATCCACCCTAGAGATATCCTCTGGGTTACCTCAGCTCTATCGCCCACTAGGGAGAACTCCTCCTCTCTTAGGGCAACGAACTCATCAACCCTGACCAGCTGACTGAGGTTGTCGTAGGTGCTCTGAGCTTCATCCTCAATCACCCTAATGGCCTCCAAGCTCAGCGAGAACTGCTTCCTAAACTCCTCCACTCCCCAGCTTCCAAGTAGGATGTTGATCTTACCCTTTATGTCCACATCCGTGTCGTACAGGTATGGTATCAGATTGGAGAGAATGGATTGGATCTCCTCGAGAGGCTTCTCTCCTATAACTGACGAGTTGTCCGACGCCCTAGTGAGGATTTCGGGGAACTCCGAGGAAATAGATGCGAGCTCCTTGATCCTAGGGAGCATTCTCCTAATTATGGCCGGACCTGACGATGCATCTAGCATTATCATAGGATTTTGCGCGAAGGCGGACGCCGTACTACCACCTGCCAGCCTGCCCAAGGTCCAGAGAGAGTCCACGACCCTCCAATCTCCCTCGTCCTCGATCAGGACGAGAGGGTCGACCCTGCCGACCCTAGGCCTGTCGGGAGATGGAGTCAGGTTGATGATGAAACCTGATCGGACGATCTTCCCTTCCACTTCACACTCTCTAGTGGCTAGAAGGGACACACCCGCCCTCATCTCAATTATCCAAGGGGACTCTTCCTTTATGGCGCTGGCGAGGTAGTCAGCGTACTTCTCCCTCTCAAGCATGCAGGACATTAACCACCCGGCACCTCCCGGGTCTCAACATACCTCCCTATGAGGACTATATAACCATCACCCAAGCTACTGGCCCCTCATGAACCTCTCTATGTACCTCGCGTGGAAATCCATGCCCTCCAACTTGGCTATTCTGATGGACAAGTCCCCGAACTCTCTCACCAACTCTTCACTCCCTCTAACGGTCAGGATCGACTTCATGAAGTCAAACAGGGTTAGAGGACCCCTGAACCTGCTGTACCTAGATGACGGTAGTCTCTGAGGCACACCGAGAGCGTAATCCACCAGAGGGGATGGAGTGTCCCAAAGCACGGCACCAACGTTGGTAAACCTCAGCTCCTCCCCAGGATCACCTAGCACAAGCACCCTAGCCGGGGATATTACATCTACAGCTTCTTCAATCTCTCTCCAGCTATTTAGCACTAGGACGCTGGCGTCATCGACGGCGGGCATGGAGAGGCCATCCAGTATCTTCTCCGTCTCCTTCGCGACCTCATCAGCGAGAGCCTCATCCACCGTTAGCACCATCAGGAAGGTATCCAAGCCGTGCTCGGCCTGGGACACCAACTCCCAAGCTACCCTCTCGGCGTCAACCCCCTTCCCGACGACAACCACGTGTTCGACGGGAGAGGATGGAAAATCCACCGCCACATCTGGGGAGACCATCCTCTTGGCCACCATGAATAGCAGATCTCCAGTTCCGAATATCTTCTGGACCTCCTGTATCGTCGTAGTTCCGTACGCCATCGCAGCAACCGCCACGGGACCCCCGATCCTGTACATCTTCGTGACGCCTGAGAGCTTCGCGGCAGCTAGGAGATAGGGACTGACCTGGCCGCCAGCAAGAGGAGGAGTGAATACGTAAATCTGCTGGACGCCCGCCACCTTAGCGGGTACAGCGGTGTAGATCAAGGTGGAGAAGTAGGAGTATCCCTCGCCTTCCGGAACATGGATCCCTATCCTCTCCAGAGGAACCCATCTAACGCCGTACTCGCTCTCATTCCTCCTCACCACGAAGTCCTCCACCCTCTGCATGGAGTAGAACTCCCTGACCCTCTCCACGAGTTCCTCAATGGTGTCCAAGTCCCGGCCGATCTGGGAGAGGGCCTCGTCCATCGCATCTTCACTCACCTGGAACTCCTCCGGTGAGAGTTTAACGCCGTAAAGCCTCTCGGTGAACTCGGATACAGCCTCATCCTCCTTCAACTTGACCTGCTCTATGATGGGCTTCACAGATTCCCTGAAAACCGCCAGATCTATCTCACGGGATTCCAGTTCGACTAGGAATTTCCACGCATCCTTACCTTTCAAAATGCGCAGGGGTACCACCCTGCCTTATGACCGGGCTATCCTTAAAATGATGGGCACCCTCTACCTCAGGGGGGATGAGATAGCCATCCCAGAATGAGGGGACTCTAAAAATGATTTACCCAGGGGTAATCGACCCCCCACTCAATGGAGCATGCATGAAATGAAAATACCGCTCGTCAGTAGGCAAGGATCAAACCCTTCTCCCTATAGGCCCTTATGATCTCCCTCAACCCTTCCTCCAGCTCCACCTCGTACCTGAACCCCAGATCCCGCTCGGCCTTCCTTGTGTCAGCGAGCGTCCTGTAAACATAGTTCTTTATCGGGTTCTCCCTGTACTCCAGCTTCAGATCGAGGCCCAACCTCCTTATCAGCTCAGCTAACTCATTGAACGAGGTCTCCTTCCCGGTACCGACGTTGTAGACCTCGCAACCTTCACCCCTCTCCCAAGCCAGCAGGAAGGCCCTGACAACGTCTGTTACGTAGATGAAGTCTCTAGTCTGCTTTCCATCACCGTATATGACGAAGGGTCTGCCCTCTAGCGCGGCCCACACCATCTGAGAGGCCACGTTCGCGAAGGGGCCCTTAGGCCTCTCGTTGGGCCCATAAACGCTGAACAGCCTCAGTCCCACGCTTTCCACCCCGTGCAGCTCATGGTAGACCTTAGCCAGTCTCTCTATCCAGTACCTCCCCTCCGTGTAGAAGTCGGTCGGGAAAACGGGCATGTCCTCGGTGAACGGAGGATCATTCCCGTTGTAAAGGGAGGATGTTGATGCGTAAACGACCTTCGAGCCCGACTCCTTGGCATATTCGAAGACGGCGATGGCATCCCTCACCGCGAGCGATAGAAGATCGGGATTCTCGCGGTACATCGGACTCGACGAGGGGATGCCTAGGTGGAAGACGACGTCGACGGGCGTCAACTCCCTGATGGAGGAAGAAGTTCCCTCCAAAAGTGTCGCGCCCCTTTCCTTGAGGAGGTCGGCCACCTCCCTCGATCCGGTCATGAAGTTATCGATGACGACTACCTCAGCCCCTTCCCTCAGGAGCTTCGCCGTCAGGTTGCTGCCTATGAACCCTGCTCCTCCCGTCACAACAGCTCTCAATGGAAGCACCCGAATTCCGTCGAGCGAGAAAAATAATAATGTGGGAGGTGCTCAAGAGGACTTGATTACCTCAATGAGGTCGTCAGTCATTTTGTCAGCCTGATCCATGGTGACCGTGAGTGGAGGCTCGATCCTCACCACGTTTCCAAACATACCGCCGGTTCCGATTATGTATCCCCTCTTGAACATACCCTCCTTGACCTTCTTCGTGAGCTCCGGATCCGGCTTCTTCCCGTCCTTGACGAGCTCGATCCCTATGAAGAGACCTCTCCCTCTAACCTCGCCTATGGCTGGGAGAGCGGAGTCCCTGAGCTTCTTCATTATGAACTCGCCCACCTTATGGGCGTTCTCATGCAGCTTCTCCTCTAACATGACCTCTATACCGGCGAGTCCCGCTGCGCATGCCACCGGATTGCCAGAGAACGTCACGTTATGATCTCCAGGCTCCCATGCCTTGTCCACCTCTTCTGTCGTCATGGTGCCGGCCAGCGGAAGCCCAGCTCCCAGGGCCTTGCCCATGGTCATTATATCGGCCCTGACATCCTCCCACTCGTGGGCGAAGATTTTACCAGTCCTCCCGAAGCCGCTCTGCACCTCGTCCATTATGAGGAGGACATCGTTCTCCCTAGCGATCTTCTCGAGCTCCTTCAACCAGCCATCGGGTGGGACTATTATCCCTCCCTCGCCCATCACCGGCTCCATTATTATGGCGGCCACATTCTCCGATCCCAGATGGTACCTTACGTACTCGTCCACCTTCTCCAAGGTGTAGTTCTTGCAGGTCTCCACATCTCCGGGGAACCGGAAGCAGTAGGGAGAGGGGAGGTGCACAACACCAGGATAGTTGGCGAAGTGGCCTAAATGCCTCTTGTACTTCCTCTCATGGGTGAGAGTGAGGGTCAGAGCCCCTCTACCATGGAACGCGAAATCGAAGGCTATGACGTAGGCGCCGGTCTTGCCCTGAACCTTCACCGAGTATTTCTTGGCCAGTTTTATCGCGCCTTCCACAGCTTCGGTACCGCTGTTAGCATAATACGTCTTCTTGAGGTCCCCAGGAGCTATTTCTGCGAGTTTCTTGGCGAGCTCGAGGGCAGGAACGTTGTAGTAAATCATCCCTATGTGGGCGATCTTCTCCATCTGCTCCTTAACGGCGTTGACTATCTTGGGATGGGAATGACCGTAGTTAATAACTCCGAATCCCGAGAAGAAGTCGAGATACTTATTACCGTCGACATCCCATATCTCAATTCCCTTGGCCCTTTCCAACACAATCGGGTATATTATTGGGTATGCACTCTGGAGGTAGGCCCTCCCATCCTCAACACTCAAAATACCACCTGAGAAAGCCCATCATGATTAGTGATAAACATACCTCTTGTCCCCTTACGAGGGACCAAAAAGGGTTGGAAAAGAAGGTGCTCACTTGATTATTCCTAGGTAGAGCTTGGCGAACTGAGGATGCTCCAGCAACTCTTTAGCATCGCCCTCATATCTCATGGTGCCGCTTACTAGCAGATATCCTCTATCCCCTACCTCCAGCGCCCTCTTCGCGTGCTGCTCTACCATCACTATCGTCTGGTGATGCTCATCCCTCAGCTCAACTATCTTGTTAAGGACCTGCTTCACCAGTATAGGTGCCAGATCTGTCGTCATCTCGTCGAGCATGAGGACCTTGGGCCTTCTCATAAGGGCCATACCTATTGCGAGCATCCTTCTCTCTCCACCGCTCAAAGTACCGGCCTTTCTCTTCCTGAACTCCCTGAGCCTAGGAAACATATCCAAAATTTCTTCCATCCTCTTTGGAACTTCTTCCCTGGGAAGGAGGTAACCAGCGATTTTCAGATTCTCTTCCACGCTCAGCCCAGATGCGACATTTCCTAGCTGTGGAAGGTAGGCGATCCCCATCCTTGCTTTCTTGTAAGCTGGCACCTTTGTAACATCCTGCCCCTCGAAGATAACCTGGCCCTTGTGTATGGTAGCTATACCCATTATGCTATTGAGCAATGTGGTCTTACCGGCTCCATTGGGGCCCACTACCACGGTGATCTCTCCTTCTCTAACCTCGAAGTTTATGTCGAACAGAACCTCCAGCTTTCCATAACCAGAGTACAACCCCTTCGTCTCTAATATGGCCATAGAGGTCCACCTCACCCTATATATATCTCGATCACCTTGGGATTGTTCGCCACCTCATCGGGCAGTCCCTCTGCTATCAGGGTTCCCCTATCTAACACGTAGACGTAGTCAGCGAACGGTAAAGCGATATCTATCCTGTGTTCGATCAGGAGGAAACTGACGTCCCACTGCTTTCTCAGGTTACTTATGTAGGTCAGTATCTCACCAGCATAGGCGGGATCTACGCCCCCGATCGGCTCGTCCAAGGCTATGAGCTTAGCCCCCGTCGCTAGAGCCCTAGACACCTCAAGCATCTTGAGCTGCCCTCCTCCCAAGGTGACAGCCAGCTTATCCCAGTGATCCTCAAGTC
This sequence comes from Thermoproteota archaeon, assembly GCA_027061785.1. Taxonomy (GTDB): domain Archaea; phylum Korarchaeota; class Korarchaeia; order Korarchaeales; family Korarchaeaceae; genus Korarchaeum. The sequence goes on along the minus strand of JAMOVA010000093.1, from coordinate 524 downwards.
CCACGTTCCTGAGAATCTCGAAAGCCCTCTTGACTTTCTCCTCCTCTTCCTTTATCCAGAGGGACTTGATGGGGGCCCTCAACGGGCTCTCACCGGAGTGGCTCATGGCCGCGAGGACATTCTCCAGAACAGTTAGCTTTAGGAACGGAGCGGGGATCTGGAAGGTTCTAACGAAACCAGCCCTGTACACCTTGTGTGGGGGCCAGCCAGTTATATCTATACCATCGAAGATGACTCTCCCCCCATCGGGCTTGAGAACCCCTGTGCAAGTGTTGACGAATGTAGATTTCCCAGCACCATTCGGACCCATGAGCATGGTTAGGGAATTCCTTTTCACCTTCAATGAGACATTGTTAACCGCTATGAGACCACCGAATCTCTTGGTCAGGTTCTCGGTGATCAGTATGTATTCCGCCTTGCTTTCAGCCAAGAGTACCACCTCTCATCCCGAGCCCACCTGATTAAAATAAATGCTTTCCCTAAAGTGAACGCACAGAACGCGCCTGTAAAAAAAAGAGGAAAGG
>JAMOVA010000092.1 GCA_027061785.1 Thermoproteota archaeon | reverse complement strand
GAGGAGACCGTTCACAGGTTCATGGAGAGCACCGTGGGCTTCCTCGTCGTAGATACCTCCCTCAATGAGAGCGCTTTGAGGGAGATAAGGGAGATGAGCGGGCTGGAGGCTTTATACGAGATCAGGCGGTTCTCCTCTACCCTAGACGACGTGGGAACTTCCCGGGTAGTAATGATGGAGGACGTTCCAAAGGAAGCCCTGCCGGATCTGATAAGGGGAAGGTACCCTTCCGAGGGCGGTGAATGCGCGGTGACCGAGTCGTCCTATCTGGAGATGGGCTCCCCTCCCCTGGGATCCGAGATCACCCTGAAGGTTGACGATATTCCGATTGGGTGCAGGCTCGTCGGCACTTTCGCCGCGTGGTCCCTCTCCCCACACAGGAGAACGGTCCTCGCGATTCTGGATGTGGAGCCGGAGGGTAAAGTGTACCTCCTGAAGTTGAGGTTCGGCGAGGTCGGACCGGGCATTGAAGAGCTGATCAAGATAGTCGGGTCGAGGCACGTGAGATACGTCGGCGTGTCCGAGGAGTTCGCCTTGGACTTCCTCAACTCATACAGAGATCTCTCCAAGTTACTTATGGTGGCGGTCACGGCCATGTCGGTGGTGGGCCTGGTGGCGGCTAAGCTCATCGAGATGAAGAGGCAGGCAGAGATTTACGGCCTCCTGCTGATGGGCGGCAGGAAATGGTCGACCCTGACCGCTATGGATCTCTCGCTGACGGCTGTATTCACCCTCGCAGGTACGGGCTTGGGCACATTCCTCGCGTGGAGATACGGGATTTTGTTCGGGGAATTCCTAACTGGCAAGAGCCTGATCGATCTCTGGAAGTACAGGTGGGAGTTCCTCGTCGGGTCCTCGCCCTACACGATCCTTCTACCCGCATCCACCGTCCTCTCATCCCTGATTTTCATGTGGAGGACGGGCCTGTCGGAGACGAGTTTCTTCTTGAATGAGAGTTAGAAGAGAGGGGGCCTTAGGGTCCTTTCCTTTTCCCCTTCATCGAACGACCGAGGATACTTCCCTCCTCCCAATGCGGCTGACGTAGAGGAACGCAACTAACAAGTAGATGGCCGTCATTCCCAGGGGAACTAGAGGTTCCAGGGCGGCTTCTCCGGACATGATCGGTAGTCCTATTGAGGACAGGATTTGTTCCGACAGGGATCTGCCCAAGAACGATCCCAAGACTGCACCGGCCAAGGAGCCCATTAAGACTGTTAGAGCTCCTTTCAGGAGTACTTCTCTGGCCATCTCGCCCCAAGCCCTTCCCAGAATCACCTCAAGTGCGAACTCCCTTCGAAAACGTTTCATTAGTATGACGATCACAGGGATGAGGATCACGGGTCCTGTTATGACGCCTATCGTCCGGAGGGAGTTCGTGATCCTGTCGACCCTCTCCTCCGCCTCCTGTATCATTCTACCCATGAACAGCGATGTCGGTACCAACACGAGCCCGTTATCTCGGAGCAAGGGGTCGTTATTCAGCTCTGAGATCTTACGCCTCAGTTCGGTCGGGTCTCCGGTCACCACGATCCTCAGGTCGGTTGTCTCATCCAGATCCCCACCTGATAGCTTGGACAAACCCTTCTCGGTCATCAGGACCGTCCTGTTCAGCGACAACCATTCCATCAGGACCAATGGGGATACATCCTCCATGATCCCGACTACACGATAGGACTTCACAACACTCTGGACGGCTCCCTTATTCGGGGCTCTTGGCCTCGTCACCGTTATGTTGATGGTCTCAGGGGGTCCGGTAATCTTCTCCAATGCGGAGAAGATGCTGGACGTTATGGCACACTCCAGATCGGTCGATGGGTATGTTCCGCGCTTGATGAAGGGAAGCAGATGCTTGGGAAACCCCTCCCCTATCCCTATGGGTTCTATCGGGATCACTAAAGCGAATTTCCTCTGTATCTCTAGGGCCCTCTCTATCGTGCTCTCGTTGTAACCTCTCTCCCTGAGCTCGATCTTTAACCCTTCCATGCGCTTCAAAGCCTTCTCCCTGAGATCTTGAGGGAGGGATTCCAAGGGGAAGGCCAAAAATGTCCCGATGAGGCCGACCCTGTAAGTGTGAACCTCCAACCCCTCCTTCTTTACCTTCATCCGAATTTTCTCCTTAATGGAGTTGTAATGTCTGATGTAGTTCAGTACCGTAGAGAGGTTTCCGCTTTGCTCCGTCACGGTCTCGGTGGATCCGATCTGCCTGAGGACAGCCGTTCCCCTCACCACATTCTCGAACACGAGCAGGGACTTATCGAGCAACGATGAGGTGGTTAGGGAGGTTAATGAGATAGATGATAGAGTTAGGGAGGTCAGGAAGAGCAGATATGCAAAAGATCTAGGCAGCATCTCTCCCTACACTCCATTTAACCTAAGTCCGCTCTCAGTTCCGAGTTTCCAGGGTCCCATGGCAAACAGGCTTCGGATGGGGCCTACATTCTTGAGGTGGACTGTTGGGTGTGATGCGTTGTGAGCTGACCACTCTCGGGCCAAATTGGGAAAGGTCAGACCGATTAAGGGGCCAAATACCGTGGAAGTTTTGACATCTCGCATCATTTCATTCTTCTTTGTACATAGGTCTGGATGGTGAAATAAGTTTTTGGTTCACGGTCGGGAAGCATGGATATGTGGGTAGTCAGTGGTCCTTAGTAGAGCGGGAACTATTTCGGAGCGTTCACCGTCCTCCCCCTTTAAAGACACCCCACCAAGTGGTTGAGTCGCCAGAATCGGTCACGCACCTGGAAGAAAAATGGGCTGAGACAGGAATGAAAGCTGACCCTCTCCCGAGAGCCAGGCTCGCTTTTCACTCCAGCTCCTTGAGGGCTCTGTCTATCCAGCTCTCCTCCACCACCTTTAACTTCCTCTGGCTGAATATCTTGTCGAGCACTCCGAACTCCGAGAGCAGGAGAAGGAGCATGGCAGACAGATACACGACGTTCACGGGAATGCTGATGAGCATGCCCAAGTGCAAGCGGTGAGATGGGTTCACCTCTCCCGCGATTGCTGACGGAAGCAAGTGCAGTATGGCGTCGCCGAAGAAGTCTATGAATCCTATTATCCCGGTGGCTATCAAGAAGGCCAGAATCCTCACCGAACGTATCTTCGTGTAGAGGTAGATCATGGTTATGTAGCCCATGACTCCCAGAGTCAGGAATATGGTGGAGGTCACGGCCATTATCTGCCTCACGATTACCTTGACGGTAGGCTGGGCTGATGTGACCGAACCGAACGGCGATATTGTCCTGAGCAGATAATCTATCAGGAATAGGTATGTGACGGAGACGCCCAAGATTATCCATGGGACGACGCAAAGCCTCTTCATGTCCATCAGCCAAGACGAGAGGAAGGCCATGGCTGCCGACGATAGGAATACTGCAGAGGCAGTGAGAAGCCAAGGAATCGAATGGAACCACGGGTACGGTTCGAATACGAACGGACTGCCGTGTATCGTTGCGAACCAGACGAGAGCAAGCTCGCTGATGGCGAAGGATGAGTAGACTATCAATGTGACCAAGTCCCTAGTTTCCCTTGATTTCCAGTAACTGCCCAGCGCTCTGACCACCAGCAGCACGAGGATCACGAGTGCCAGAAGATGGGCGATCAAATATACCGAGATGTTGAGAGAAGGACCCGCAGCCAATTAACCACCCCCCACGAAGAACATATATCCCTTTTTGACGATCCTGCTCCCGCCGGCCCTGCGAACCTCCGAGCGTGCATTCAATTCCTCATCGGAACCAGCCAAGGTGCTCGCTATGCTGGGGAGGAGTTCTTTCAATCGTTCCACGGTGATCTCTTTCATTTCTCGGATCCTATCACGTAGGTTGAGGAATTTCGCCACGGAGGTTACCACAGAATCCCTGTCAGGATAGACTGCTATTATTGAGACCAGCAGGGGTCGAGGTCCCTCGCTTTTGAGCTTGAGCGTCATGCTTGAGATCCAGTTTCCTTCTGACGATTCGAAGACCACTACTTCCCCGCCTGAGGCCGATAGGGGAAAGCTCCTAGCTAGAGTGGTGGGATCGGCCTTGAAAGAACTCCCCTTGGGCAGCACATCCACCACCTCTATTTCACTACCGAATTTCGCCAGTATTATCGCTCTAGGAGGCTCCATTTCCAAGTACGCCCCCTTTTCAGTATTTCTCAGGCTCCATTGCTTTTATGATGTTCTTTATCTTTCTCTCATCTTCCTGGGTAGATATCGCCCTTATCAGCTCCACTAGCATTGAGATCACGCTTGTCTCGGGAGAACCTCTCGAGATAACTGCGGCTGCAGTCATTCTGTGTCTCCTGACCATTATGATCCTCTTCTCTCCCATCTCAACGGAGCTGGGTATCTCCTTCAGGCTGTCCTTGGCGAAGGAGTCAATCGCAGATATGAAGGCGCCGAAGCGGTCGGCGTACTCCTTCGGGTGTGAGAACACTATCTCGCCGTGAGGATCTATTACCACTATCCCCTCTATCTCCATGGGTTTCAGCAACTTCTTCCCGGTAACGCGTTCGTAAATCCATGCGAAGGCATCCCTCAGTCCCATTCCAGTCAGGGCACTGACCCACATCACCTGCCAGGTCACGCTCTTGAGTTTGGACAGCTCGAGATAATCGGCTATCTCGAATACGGTCGCGGCTTCCGGCAGGTCAGCCTTGTTGGCTAGGACCAATAGGGGTATGTCCTTAGTCAGACTGACAACCCTCCAGAATTCCTCCTTTGCCTCCTGGAACCTGCTCCTGTCAGCTGCGTCTATCATAAAGATCACGGCATCGGCGTTCTCGACGTACTGATCCCAGAGTTTCCTCAGATGCCTCTGACCACCTATGTCCCACACTTCCAGCAGCAGGTTTCTCACCTTTATCCTCTCGAACGATGCTCCGACCGTTGGAAAGGTAGTTCCAGGATCTCCTCTCTTGATGTAATTTACTAGAGTCGTTTTTCCGGCTCCATCAAGACCCAAGATCACGAGTCTTGCCTTCTTCCTGAACAGACTCAGGATATCATCTAACAAAGGGGACACCTCCCATGTTCGTGGGAATAAGGATGCAAGGTGAGGAGTACGGCGCAACGCGGAGTAAGTTCGAGGTGAACGGATTATCGTAATTGGCATTATTCATTCAGTCACTCTCCTGAACTGCTGAGTTCTTAGTCGGTGACTATCGCGCTAAAAATTATTTAAAAAGTATTCCTCCTGTTAACGTAATCGTTATTTTAAAAAAGTGCAGTTGTTTGAGCACATCTTCAACCATGAAGGATCATATGAGGAGGGGGCTAGCCTCATCCCGCTATCCACATGAGAGGGCATACTGGGAGATTGAATGGTGAGGGGACTAGAGAGGCTTCCATGTATAGGAGTATACATTCAGTTCTCCAAGTGTCGGTGTTATGTCTTTTTGGCGAACCTCACTAGCTCTCTAGCCACTTGATAGGCTTCTTCGCGCACACGCCCCCTCATCACCAGCTGATTCACAGAGATGACTCCTGAACCAATTAGGGAGGTTATCTCCTCATCCCTCAGGATTCCAGAGAGGACCGTGATCGGATAGACACCGCTGCTCTCTATCATCGCCTCAAGGCCCCTCCGACGGGGATACTTCCATCCCAGCAGGCTGAGCCCGTAGCACCTGGAGAACTCTATCGCCTCTCTAGAGAACTTGGTATTCGTTATCAGGATCACGCCATCCAGCTTTCTTATCTCCCCTATGTCCAAGAACCTCATGTAGGTGTACATGGCCTCCTTCAAACCCGTGTATATGCCCCTAGCGTTGTGATACTTGCACTCCCCTATCTTGCGTCCATCAATCAGGAGATCTATCTCGTGGGTCACGCATCTCCCCCTGATGAATTGGTGGGTCTCCACATGGTATCCCAACGACCTGAAGACCTGTGCAATGTACTCCTCGAACGGAAAACCGGTGGGGCCGAGCTTCATGATCGCCTCTTTCAGTGAATATCTGGCCGCGACGACAGGATACCTCCTGAGGAGTCTCTCCTTGACTATCTCGTGCAAGTCCCTGGTCGTCGAGATCCTACCTGAACTTTCCACCTCCCTCACGATTTCCATGGCCCTGTCCTCGCTGAGGCCTGCCGCCAGCAGACTTGACAGGAGCTTGTTTCTATCGTATTTTTCATAATCCCCGGAGGCTTTCTGGATGTGATGCATCTTAGGCAGGATGCTCCGGTGCATTTAATAGTTATAGGTAGGCCCCGCTTTGAAGGAACGGTGGCTATTCCGGCCGTGCGGCTGTTCTCCGGTCTACTCCATATCTCCTAGATGGGGAGCTACGCTATCAGTCCAGAATTCGAGTATTTCTCGCATGCGGGGATGTGGATCTAACTGATGTGATCTTTTGATCTTTAAATCTTGAAGTTTGTAATACGCTTACCAGGAACCCCCTTTACTCATTGCCTAGATTTAAGAGGCATTTCCCCTCCGGTTCTGGCAGTAGCGGCCTCAGCTGGAGTTTCACTTCGGAACCTCTGCGTACGACAAACGCCAGCCATCCCGATTCGCTTTCCCCCGGCGATAATTCGTGAGCTCTGAGTAAGGGCTTATCCCTCGGATAGACCATCAGCTTCACCCCCGCAGCCTCACCATCGAATTCGGCCCTGAAGAAGAGGGGGTTCAGCGAGAAATTGCCCCGTCCATCTAAGAGGGTCACTTTGATCCTCACGAGCAGATACTCATAGCCCGCTGGCGGCCCTTCATTGAACGGGCTGGCTCTAGCAACGTCCTCGTTCGCCTCTCTCCCCCTTATCACATCAAGCACCTCCAACTTTACGTCAAGGTTACCTTCATCTCCCCTGAACCTGCAGGATATGGCTGGGGATCCAGCATTCTCGACGGCGGGACCGATGAAGTGTGCCATCCACAATCCTAGCAGGAACGCTGAGAGGAATGTTGCGAGTACCAGGAGGGACATCCTATGTTTCAGCAACAGTACCCCCTCACACCGACCAGGTCCAGAGGTGACGCGCTCTCGCTCTTCGAAAAGCTTTCCCATGAGCGGTTCAGGTCCAAGGTGTGAGTGCCGGCGGGTGGGCTGGAATGATGCGAAGGTATTTAGATGGTCTCTCCCTTACCGCCTGGCCTGTCGGGTGCGTCGCTTGGTGGTATGGGGGATGGGCGGAGACCAGCGAGAGAGGTGAATGCATGGAGAACTTCGCAGGTTATTCAGAGTCGTGCTTCCCGCGTGCTGCAGCGCGGCGTGTATCCAGAACGATCAATGATAAGGGTGATTCTATTGATAAAGGCGGTAGTTGAGGCCCTGATTCCCATCATAAGGGAAGGCTCTTACCCGCTGATATTCATCCTCATGACCCTAGAGAGCGCGCTCATTCCCATACCAAGTGAAGTGGTGATGCCCTTCGCCGGCTTTCTCGTGCACTTGGGTGAGATGGACTACTGGCTCGCGGTCGCGAGTGGGGTTCTGGGTAATCTGGCGGGATCTCTGATAGCCTACTGGGCCGGGCTGAGGGTTGGGTGGGAACCCTTCAAGAGGATCCCATTGGTGAAGGCCAAGATAGAGCACGCTGAGAGGTTCATGAGCAGGTATGGTGAGTGGGCCGTCCTCTTGGGGAGGGTCACCCCTGCCATCAGGACGGTCATCTCCCTCCCCGCCGGGATGTCCGGTATGGGTCTAACTGAATTCGTGGTCCTCACGGTTTTGGGGTCCATTCCCTGGAATGCAGCACTGGTTTACTCGGGAATGGTTCTCGGGGAGCACTGGGAAATAATTTCCGAATATCTGGACATCGCTGCCCTCTTGATTGTGGCTACAGTACTGGCGTACTTGCTAATCGCGTCATTGAGAAGGGGAAGGAGCGGCTAGGGGACGACCTGTGAGGGGGGTTATAGGCGAGTGAACAGTATGGGCACCTGGCGCGTGGGTCCGAAGGTTCCAGAGTCCTCCAGCGACCACCTTACAAGGATTCAAGTCTCCGAAGCGGGCCCGTATTCACCTCGAGAGGCATTCCACTGTTTCCACTTAACGTAATCGTGACCGGTGAGGACAGTTGTAGGGGGGTTGGGAGTACCCGGGCGCATGGGTAGGACGAAGCTGGATTTCAGTAGCATTTATATGTGTATCATTGATAGATGTATCGATGATATATGTGCACCGGTCCCTGCGCCGGGCCCCTCGGCCTGATGCCGCTCCTCATACTCAAGATGGCGTACGAGGGTCCGGTTCATGGATATCAGATCATAGAGAAGGTGAAGGGGATGACACTTGGGGAGTACGTTCCCAAGACTGGGGCCGTCTACACGACCCTCAGGAGAATGGAGAGGAGGGGTCTGCTGGTATCCGAGTGGGATTCGGAGGGCAGGAGGATCTACAGGATAACTGAGAGCGGTATTCTGGCACTTAGAGAAGGCCTGAGGGTTCTAGAAGCCAGGAAGGAAATTCTGGAGGAGTTGCTCGAGTTCTACGAGAAGGTGTGGGGTGATGATGGTGACAGCGGCGATTGAGGTTGAGGAGTTGACCAAGTATTACGGACCCGTGCTGGCGGTGGATCACATCACCTTCGAGGTGAGGAGGAGGGAGATATTCGGCTTTCTGGGGCCGAACGGGGCCGGTAAGACGACCACGGTCAGGATCCTAACCGGGCTCACTGTTCCGACCTCGGGCACCGCCAGGGTAGCGGGTCACGATGTGGTGAGGGAATCAAGGGAGGCCAAGATGAGCATAGGACTCGTGCCTGAGATGTCTAATGTCTACTCCGAACTGTCCGTCTGGGATAATGTGATATTCTCGGGCGAGATCCACGGAGTTCCAAGGGGAGAGAGGCAGGCAAGGGCTAGAGAACTCTTGGAAATGTTTGGACTCTATGAGAAGAGGAATGAGAAGGCTGGAAAGCTGTCCAAGGGATTGAGGAGGAGACTGGCCATAGCTATGGCTCTAGTGCATCAGCCGGAGATCCTCTTCCTAGATGAGCCCACCTCCGGGCTGGATGTCCCCTCGACCAGGCTGCTGAGGGAGATCGTGAGGAAGCTGAACAGGGAGGGAACCACGATATTCCTCACCACTCACAACATGGAGGAGGCCAACTCCCTATGCCAGAGGATAGCCGTGATAAATCGCGGGAAGATAGCGGCGATCGATTCTCCGGAGAGGCTGAAGATGATCGTGAGCAGGACTCACTCCGTGGTGGTTTCCTTCTCCGACCGACCGGAGTGGCTGAGATCGAAGCTCGAGAGCCTCGATGGAGTGGAGAAGGTGATCGAAGAGGGGGACAAGTTCAGGCTGTACACCGGGGACCCGCCGACCGTCCTAGAGGGAGTGTTCGAGTTGGCCAGGAGGGAGGGATTGAGGATACTGAGCCTGAACACATCCAGTCCGAGCTTGGAGGATGTGTTCATGAGGTTAGCTGGAGGGTGATGTTATGAACCTGAAACTGATGCGGGTAGAGCTTATGTCCTCCTGGGCCATAGCTAAGAAGGATCTGAAGTCCTACTACGCTAGACCCGGGGCGATACTCTTCGGGGTGATGTTCCCGTTCTTCATGTTCCTGTCCTTCATAATCGGGAGGGACCTCCCCATCGAGAGAGCCCTGCCGGGCCTCACCTCCATGGTAGTGATGTTCAGTGCTTCCTCGATAGGGCCGCTCTCGATCCCGCTCGAGAGGAGGCTCGAGACCTTTGACAGGCTTTTATCAGCCCCCATATCCTTCTACTCCATACTCGCTGGTAAGGTGGTGGCGGGAGCCCTGTACGGACTGATAGTGGGTTTCGTACCCCTAGCCATCGGTATCTTGGCCCTCGGATCCAGTGTGGCCAGGCCCGACCTCCTAATTATAGGACTGATCCTCTCATCAGCGTGCTTCGCGGCCATGGGAGTGATGTTCGCCTCATTCCCCACCGATTCCCCGGGAAACATCACGATAGCCCTGAATTTCGTGAGACTTCCCATGATATTCGTGAGCGGGATCTTCGTCCCCCTGAGCGGAGCTCCACTCCTGATGAAACTGGTATCCTTGATTTCCCCACTGACCTACGCCAATGAACTAACTAGGGCCGCCTTCGGATTGAGCGCGATGCTGGATCCCATCGTGAGCTCATTGGGACTCATGATGTTCACGGCGATCTTCGTGATTTTGGGGACATGGCTCCATAAAAGATTCATGGAGTGGATGGAGGCTCCCAAGCTACCTAAGGCGGTCATCAGAGGAGCTGAGGTGAACACAGGCAAGGGAAGGGGGATGAGGCTCGGAGATGCCCAGAGAGGACCTCCACCCTTCTAGGAACTCCTTAGGCATGCTTTATCAGGCTACGAGGACCTCGTCCTGAATGTCGATTGTTGAGGAGACCCCTACCTCCACTTCCTCCCTCCTTTTTAGAAGATGATCATGGAGTGATGGGCTTTCTTGATGGCGAACCTCGTCTTGGTTTCGAGGATATCAGCAGTCATCGCATCACAACACTTTAAAGTAAGAAAAGTAAGGTAAGTAAGGAGCATACCCATGAGTAAGGAAGATCCAAGTGAGGGCGTGTGCACCAAGGGAAAGAAGAGGATAGTTTATGGAGTCGTGACCGTCACATCCAAGGGCCAGATATCCATTCCCGCCGATCTGAGGGCAGATCTCAACATAAAGGAGGGAGATCAGCTTCTGGTCCTCAGGAGGAGGGACGACGCTGGCCTCATCCTCATAAAGCTGGACAGGATGGACGAGCTCATGAGTGTGCTCCTGGAGGATGAGGGGTTCTTCCTCAAACTTAGGGGAAGAAAGGGGGAAGGGAGGTGATGTCGTGTACACGTGCAAGGATTGTAAGTGGTACAAGCCGATAGATGAGAGCAAGGGTGACTGCTTCGGCCACATAGTCCCGGCAGACATGCCGGCCGATCAGTGCCCCAAGAAGGCCTTCGAACCGAGGGAGTGATCTTGCTTGATCCCCAAGGTCAGGGTGAAGAGCGTCCTGAACAAGCATAAGAGGAGGGACAGCTGGTTCCTCGATGACTACTCGGTGAACCCCTATTACGGCTGCCAGTTCGCGTGCATCTACTGCTACACCAGAGGAGGCGGCTACGGTCGCGAACCCCATGAGCTGGCCGCGAAGGTGAACGCCCCAGAAGTTCTGGACAGGCAGCTGAGGAGGAGGGCATCGAGAAGGGAGTACGGGTTCATCGCGTTGGGCACATCCACGGAGCCCTACATGGAGGTTGAGAGGGAGCTTGGGATAACGAGGAAGGTGCTCAGCGTCATCTCGCACTACAGGTTCCCGGTGCACGTTCTCACCAAGTCGACCCTAGTTGCTAGGGACTCGGATCTGCTGGTGGAGATAGCGGGAAGGGCTGAGCTTCCACCCGACTTGGAGGGCAGGGTGAGCGGCGCCTTGGTCACGATATCCATGTCCACCGTGGACGACGAGTTAGCCAGGTTCCTCGAACCCGGAGCCCCTCCTCCCTCCGAGAGGTTCGAGGCTTTAGAGAAACTGAGGGATGAGGGGATCGAGGCAGGCGTCGCCTTCATTCCGGTGATACCCTTCCTGAGTGATGGGGAGGACGAGTTAAGGAGGGCCATCAGGGAGGCTAAGGACAGGAAAGCGAGCTACGTTTTCGTGGGCGCTCTAACCCTGCCGGGGGATCTTAAGAGGACCTTCCTCAGGGCGCTAGAGGCGAGGTTCCCCGAACTCGTTGACGGATATCGGAAGATATTCAGAGGAGGCTATCCATCGAGGGAGTATCAGGACAGGCTCTACTCGACGGCCAGGACCATATGCAGGGAGGAGGGTGTCAGGCTGGGAATTCTGGGGGAGATAATCCCTGAAGGCCGCTAGCAGCTGGTTATTAGGCCCTAGATCCGAGAGATGCTTATTGATGACCCATACCCAACGGAACGGATACGTTTTACTTGGTTCTGGAAGTAATCGAGGAGAAATGCTCGTGGAGAAGATAGTGAAGATCTTGAAGGAGTACGAGGAGGTGATCTTTGCCTACCTGTTCGGTTCCCATGCCAGGGGTGAGGCGGGGAAGCTGAGCGACATCGACATCGCTGTCTACCTAGATCCATCCCTACCCCAAGACGCCATGTGGAACACCTTCATAGACATAGCCAGCCGCCTGAGCTTCAGGGATGTCAAAGTGGACGTCGTCCTGCTCAATACCGCCAGCTATAGGCTGGCGTTTGAGGTGCTGAAGGGCAGGCTCCTCTTCTCCAGGGACGAGGGGATGAGGAAGGAGTTCACCTATCGCACCCTGAGGACCTACCTAGACAGGAGGTATTACGATCGGAGGAGGGCCGAGCTCATCCTCTCTAGGTGAGAGACATGTTCTTCAGGGAGAAGATCTCTGAGAAGTTGAAGTATCTCGAGATCTCACTGAATTATTTGAGGAGTAGTAAGGAACATCACCTTAGAGGACCTCCGGAGTAACTATGAGCTGAGAAGCGCCATCGAGAGAAACTTTCAGATAGCCATAGAGGCTGCGATAGACGTAAGCGAGATGATAATCTCCGAGGAAGGAGCTGAAATGCTTGAAACATACAGAGAGGCCTTCTTGAGGTTGGGAGAAATGGGGGTAATTCCGAGGGACTTCTCCACCCGATTAGCTCAGATGGCTGGTTTCAGGAACATCCTAGTCCGTCAGTACAGCGAGTTCGACCTGAACAAACTTCTAGATTTCCTAAAGACGAAACTAGAGGATTTAGAGCAATTTTCGGACTATATCAAGGAATACCTGAGATCCAAAACGGGAGATTAGCCGTTCAGGTGTGATGCAGTAGGGCTTCGGGCAGGAGCTTACTCTCCACCTTCATCAGCGTCTCCGAAAGGTACGACTTGGAAATACCCAGCCTCTCCGCCAGCTCCGAGAGGGTCACCTTCCTCGGGTAGTCGTAGTATCCTTCCTCTATGGCCCTCAGCAGGATCTCCCTTTGCCTCCTAGTCAGCTTCCTCTCCCTCTCCCTCCTCACCGAGACCTTGAGGCCCTTCCTCCTCAGCGCCTCCCAGAGGTCCTTTCGCTCCCGGGGGTGATACCACTCCGCTTTGCCCATCCTCACCGAGAAGGGAAGACGGGGCGGCTCGGTCTCCGCGAATACTTCGGCCAGAGGACAGTAATGCTTAACCCTTATGACAGGGGACCCCTCATCCCTCACCTCCCTGACCGCTCCGTGGGACCTGATGTAGGAGAGGACCTCCTCATCCCTGGGAGTCAGAAGCACCAGTGAGAGGGTGCAGGCGCCGGGCCGCGTGAAGAGGGAGAGCACCTTCGCCCTCACCCTGGGGTGCTCCCTGGTCAGGTCCCCTAGCCAGCAGCCCTCGGGCAGGTCGGAGGAACACGCCATCATTATGACTCATGTCATAACCCCTTCAGATACAATATAACCCTAGCGTTTTTCAACATTTTTTACCGAACATGTTCGCACCAGATTAATTTGACACGTGACGATAATAGTTATCAGGTGTCGCTATGCTGCAGCTCAGCGTTGTGGACGCCATCGACCTGTTTTACCTGATCTACGCTGCCGGTGTCATGTTGTTCATGGTGTGGTACGCCAGAAAGCTGACCAGACCCAGGAGGTGATGGAAGTGGTCAAGATGGAGAGGGAGGAGAAGATATGGCTGGGCATAATAGCGCTAGTGGCCATAGTCTTCAACGTCGTGACCCTATCGCCCCTCGTCCCGTGGGTCCACTGGGACCTGTTCAATCCCCCTCAGCCCAAGCAGGTCATCAGGGTCCACATGAAGGACCACAAGTTCTTCCTAGTGGAGGGAAATGAGTTGAAGCCGCTCAAGGCCGGAACCATCTCAATAGAGGCGGGAGTGCCAGTGAAGTTCGTGGTGACGAGCGAGGACCTCACCTACGGCTTCGGGGTCTTCGATCCCGAGGGCAGGATGGTCTTCCAGATGCAGGTAGTCCCGAAGTACGAGAACTCCATGGTCTGGATCTTCGACGAGCCCGGCTACTACACCGTGAGGTCCACCGAGTACTCGGGCCCGCAGCACCCCTACATGTTCGTGGAAGGCGCCATTCAGGTTTCGGGAGGGAGTTGATATGGGCAAGCTCAGCCTGGAGAAGTTGACCCTGAGGTACGTGGTCGTGGCTTCTCTCTTCCTCGCCCTCGCTGGTATAGAGGGCATGATGATGCGTACCAGGCTGCTGAACATACCCTTCATCGACGAGCACCACTACTACGCGGTGATGACCGTCCATCCCCTGGTGGGCACCTACGGATGGGCCTACATGGCGGTGATGGGTGCCTTCTTCTTCCTGGTGCCAACGCTCCTCAAGAGGGAGCTCTTCAGCATCAGGCTGGCATCGATCAACCTCTGGCTGCAGGCAGCTGGTGTCCTCCTCATCTGGTTCTCGGGATTCCTGTTCTACTACGGCTCCCTGTACACCATATACTGGCCCCTGCCCGTGCACTTCCCGGAGCCCGGTGCCCTGACCTTCTCCCTGGGATTGATCCTGACGGAGGTGTCGGTCCTCCTCTTCCTCTTCAACATATTCGCCACCATCCTAAGGGTATCCAAGCCGGGACTCAGCACCAGGTCAGCGGTTGCTGCCATGCTGCTCGCTTCCTTCGGTCTGGGCGGCTTGCTGAAGCTGATCACCGGATTCGTGAACAGGGTGAAGCTCGGGCTGGGCATAGGGAGGCCGATGCTCACCGACGGTAAGGGAGAGCCCGAGAAGCTGCCCGTCTTCGTAGTTGCGGTCTTCAGAGGATCGATAGACGCCGTGATAAATGCCGTGGTGCTGGCAGGAGCGGGAGCGTTGATAGCGGGCTTCATGCTCTACAGGATGTTCGTGGGTCCCATCAACCCCTTGGTGATAGACCCGCTGATCTACAAGAACATCTACTGGTGGGGCCTCGACATGATAGCCGACGGGGACGTGCTCATCTGGACCGCGGGCACCCTCTACCTTCTCGCTCCCCTGCTAGCCAACAGGAAGCTTTACGCAGAGGAGGTCGTCAGGTACATAATACTGGCCGACCTGATAGTCTCGATGGGTGTCTGGAGCCACCACCTGCTCTCTGACAGGCCTCAACCCTGGTTCCTGAGGCTCTTCAGCGGCCAGTTCATAACGTGGGGGGAGGGCTTCACCATGGGCCTCACCTTCTTCACCGCCCTCATGACCCTCTGGCTGGCCAGGCCCCTCAAGTTAACGCTGCCGATCAAGTTCATGCTTGGAGGGATCGTGGGCTTCCTATTGGGAGGAATGGCCGGCCTCATACAGGCCAACTACGGGCTGAACGTGATAATACACAACACCCAGTGGGTCCCCGGCTTCCACTTCCACGAGACCCTCCTGACAGGGCTGAGCAGCATTCTGTTCGCTGCCATTTACGCGCTCACCCCCATGCTGGCGAACGTGGAGCTGGACGAGAAGCTGGGCAACGTTCACTTCTGGCTGTGGGTCATCGGCGGCATTGGGATGTCCCTCTCCATGGGACTGGCTTGGAGGGAGGGAATGCTCAGGAGGACCCTCTACTTCACCGACAGGTACCTGCCCTACATGGCCGGGGCGTGGTTCTTCGGTGCCCTGATGGCCCTCGGCTTCTTGGCCTTCCTCCTGAACGTGATAAAGACGTTCGGTCTGAGGAACGTGTTGGGTCTCTTCCTGCCGGAGAGGGAGTGATCGCCCACACCTCCCGTCCTCCCTTTTTTCACCGCTGGAGAAGGACAAAACGTCCGTAAAGACATTAATGTGAGGTTGGATCGACCTTCGAGGGGACTTATGAGAAGTGAGAGATGGGAGGCGATGAGGTTTCTCTTAGTAATCATCTTGGCAGGGATAATAGCGACTTTTCCCCTCTGGTATCCTAGGGAGAGGGGGCACGTCCAAGCGGGCCATGGATGGTCGGATGATGCTGACATGGGATGGAGGAGGGGAAGGGGCTGGCGGGCACCGCAGATCCTCACCCAAGATGGGATCTCTACGGCTCAGTCATTGACTCCGACAGAAAGGGTTACCAGCTCCATGAGGGAGAAAGGAGTAGGGAAATCCTCCTGGTCCCCCCTGAATACCTCCTTGGAGAGGTCGTGATTGGGATTCCCTCTGTATATCGCGGAAACGATGATATCCGTCTCCACCATCCACTTCATCGCTGAGCTTACCTGAATAGGTACTCCGAAGCTACTCGCCCCATCTCCTCCGCCCTGTCTGAACTAACATTGGAACTCTTCACGAGGTCAGACAATCCCTCCAGAGGATCCTCGATCGGTTCTATTATTATCCTGTCCCTTTCAACCCTCATCCTGACCTTCCTACCGATCCTGAGGGAGTCTCCCACCTTTTTGGGGATTGTCACCCTCCCCCCTCTCATCCACCTCGACCATAAAGCTCGTCACCTCATCTCTCCTAGATGGGAATTTTAAGATTTCCTACAATTTGAAGGGTATTTCCTCAATCCCGTGGCCGCGAGTGTGAAAAATGCGAGATTGTAGGTCCCCCAAAAAGGAGGAAGGGAACTGCACTTACTTCAGGAACTTTGACACGTAGGGGCTCTCCCCTGGCCTGTTCCTCCTGAAGTGACCGCTGGGCCTGCCGGTCAACAGCTCCTCGAACCACGCCTCGTGCTCTATCTCCTCGTGCAGGATCGCCAGAGCGAGGTCGTAGGTCCTCGGATCCTTGCCGTGGGTGTACTCGCATATCTGAGTGTAGATCGACACGGCACACCTCTCCGCCTCCAGCAGGACCTTGAGTATGTTCTCCACCGTGGGTTCCTCAGGCAGGTAAGCGTCCATGCAGGCCGCCTTGTCCGCGAGCTCCCTGATGTCCTTGGGGAGATCCCCACCCAGCTCGTAGATCCTCGGCACGAGGGCCTCGAAATGGTTCCTGTCCTCTATCCTAGCGTCCTCCACTATCTCCTTTATCGATTCTCCCTCCACGCCAGTCACGTGGCTCCTCAGAATGGTGTAGTAATAGTACGTGGTGAACTCCGCGGCCGCGGCCCTCACCAGCAGGTCCAGAAGCTTCTGGACATCTATTCCCGCTGCCTCGATCAGTTTCCTGTTCCTCTCGGGCATGCTATCACTGAGACAGAAGACACTACTACTTAATAAGTGTTTTTAATTAGAAGTTATTATTAAGTAGTGACGGTTTTATACTTGAGGGGAGATGTAGCCGTGTGGGCTGGAAGGAGCTGGCGGTGAGCAGGCTTAGGGAAGCGGGTCTCAGAATCACACCGCAGAGGATGCGGCTTCTGGAGGTGATAGAGAGGCTGGGACCTTCCCACCCCTCCCTCAAGAGGGTATTCGAGGAGGTGAGGTCTGAATTCCCGACGATCAGCTTCTCTACCCTCTACTCGAACATCCTCACGATGAGGGATCTGGGACTTCTGGAGATATTCCAGGTGAACGGGGAGACGAGGATAGAGGTGAATACCCGTCCCCACCTGAACCTGATAGATGGGGAGATAAGGGACCTAGAGGACCCGAGGATCCTAGAAGAGATTGAGAGGCTGACCGGGAGGAGGGTAAAGTTCGTGAACGTTTACCTAGAATAGGTTGAGGTTAAGAGAGGCGAAGGGGGCAGTCGCCGTGCGGGCAGCCTCTCTCTACTTTTCGACGCTGACCTCCTTTTTCGGGAGTTTCCTGACTAGGAACTCCTTGCCCCTGTATTTGACGATCGCGAGCACGCCCTCCCCAACGAGCCTTTCGATCACTCCATCGGGATCCACTCCCCTTTCCCTGAGGAAGGTCCTCGCGAAGTCGAGCCTTATCGGATGCACGGCAGTGGTTGCCTTGAGGTACTCCTCGGGATCCTCCGACACCCTGAAACCGGGGCCCTCGTATCCGGTGAGGAGCTCCACATCCACACCGCTCGCCTCCTTGAATGTGAGGTAGTAGCTGGAAAGGGCCTCCTCGTCAGGGGGCTCGACCCAGGGCTCCGCCGGGGGCCTTATCGGTATCGCTATGTAGGAGATGTCCGGGTTCAGCTTGGACACGAAGCTGCCGACCTTCTCTGCCTCCCCCTCTGCATCGTTGATGCCCTTGACCAGCATGGTCTCTGTAAGTAACCTGCCGGAGAAGGAGGAGGAGAACTCCAGGAGCCCCCTCAAGATGTCGTCAAGGTCAAGCTCCGGGTGAGGCCTGTTCACGAGCTTCCAAACGCCCTTGGTGACGGCATCCACCTTTACGGACACCACATCCGCTAGGGAGAGGGCTTCCCTGACCTCCCTCAAGAAGAGGAGGGATGAGTTCGTTATGACGGCCACGGGTATGTCCAGAGCCTCCTTTATCCCCCTTATCTCCTCCTCCAGGTGGAGGTCTAGAGTGGGCTCCCCGTCGGGTACGAAAGTCACGATCTCCGGCCCGGTCTCCTCGGCCTTTCTCACCACCTCCTCCACCACCTTTCGGGGATCGTAGAACTCCTTCCTCCTGATGTCTATGTGGATCGTCCTGCCTATCTGGCAGTAGATGCACGAGTAGGTGCAGTGCTTGGGCGGGATGTTGTTCACACCGAGGGAGAGGCCGAACCTCCTAGATGGAACGGGACCGAACGCGATCACTCGCTATCTGCGAGTTAAAGAAATTAAATCGTTGTTGAACATTCATCACGCGGCTTGCTTCGGCCCGGCCTGTAGATTGGGTGAGGTCAAATCTGGTCAGATCAGAGCATGAGCCCCAAGGAGGAGAATATCCTCCTGAACCTCCGCATCTCGGTCAGGTACCTGAACCCCTCCTCGCTTAGGTACAGCCCGCCCTTCTCCCCCTCGTAGATGAGCCCCTTCTCCCTCAGCAGCCTCAAGTACTCCGTCAACCTCGAATAGGGGACGTTGACCTCCTGACCGAGCCTCGTCGGAGCTATTCCCGGGTTGGCCGATATGGCCTCCAGCATGTCCATGACTATGGCTGCCTGGGAGCGGTACTTCCTCCTCACCCTTCCACCCTGAGCACGGGGATGAGCAGGAGCAGGGCGATGGGCCTCACCATCTCGCCGGTGATGAGCAACCAAGGCTTGGCGTAGACGAGCGAGAGGAAGGTCAAGATGTGAGAGGCACCGAGTCCCAGGTAGGCAGCGGTGGCGTGCTTGGAGGCCCTGCCGTAAGAGGCCAAGGCAACGTAAAGGATTATCGCGGCCGGGAGGAGGGGCACGAGTGAGAAGAGCCTCCTGGCGGGTGAAGTCACCCTGACCGCCAGCAGCAGGTAGCTCAGGGTGAAGGAGAGCTGTATCGCGACGAACCAGTGGTTGGCAGCCAGGCCGGAGAGCCATACCTTGGGCGGGGCGTGGGGAGGGGAAGAGAGGGTCGCTGAAAAGCCGGCAGAGGCCACGAACGAGACCACCATGAGTGAGAAGGATCCGAGTATCGTTCCCATGCCCGGAACACCCATCTTCCGGGCCCTCCAGGCTTGGAGCGAGAGGTAGCTTGCTATGAGGGCGGCTGCCAGGTTCAGGACCGATATGGTCAGCGCCAGGGACGGCGGGATCGCCTGCATCGAGATCGTGGTTTCCACCGCCGTTTCTATTTAAGGACTCAGGGGTAGATCCCGGCCCAAGCCAGGCAGATGAACACCGCCGCGGATGCGAGGAAGTAGGGGACGGATATCCGGTGGAACCTCCCGAGCTTCAGATTCGCTATCCTCAGGGTGATGAAGTTGGCCATGGATCCGACTATGAGACCGGTCCCTCCCAGGTTCACGCCCACCAAGAGGGATCTCCAGTCCGTCGTGTGGTTGAGCAGGGTTATCGTTGCAGGCACGTTGCTGATTACCTGGCTGAGCAGGGCCGAGGCTGCTAACGCAGTCACCCCCTCGAGGGGAGGTATGATCCCCATCGATCCCAGAATGTGGGAGAGCTGCCCGAAATCCATGAAGAGGAAGGCGAACATGGCAAGGAGGGGGATGTCGATCCCTCGGATCACCTCCCTCCTCACGAGGAGGGAGACCAGCAGGGTAACCACCACTCCCACTAGGTAATATCCGTAGCTGGCGAGCACCAGGTTGACGGCCAGGAGTAGCACCGCTGAAACCCCTGACCTGAGATCCATCCTTATGGAAACCACTCTGGCCGGCCCCTCACCCGCGCCAGGAAGCCTCAGGGAGAAGATGATCAGCAGGACGGAGGACAGGAGGAAGAAGGGGAAGGTCACGCGCAGGAACGAGATCGCGTGCACATGGAAGTGGCTCCAGATTATGATGTTCTGGGGGTTGCCGAAGGGCGTGAGCGCCGACCCTACGTTAGCGCCTATGGTGACGAGGACGAGCATGTCCGAGGGGTCGCCGCCGGTCATCCTGTAGAGGGTGACGACGAGCGGGATGAGGAAGAAGAGGGCGGTATCGTTCATGAGTAGAGCGGCGACGAGCTCGGAGGTGATCAGGAGCAGGATGACGCGTTTCCTACCCCCCAGGGAGAGGATCCACGTGGAGACCCTCGAGAAGACCCCTGACACGTCCATGAGCTTGGACACCAGCATGAAGGAGAGGATCAGGGAGATGGCCTCCAAGTTCACGTAGGACGGAGACCTGTAGAGGAAACTCGGATCCAGGACGAGCAGGAGGACGTAGACTAGGATGAGGGTGGAGAGCAACTTCTCCTGCAGGAGGAACCGCCTTATGAAGCTAGTAAACGTACCTCCTTACCTCCTCTGTCAGGCCGTAGTCAGGCACTACCTCCCTTCCATCGCTGGATATCTTCACGTGGGCCACCAAGTACGGTCCCCAAGCGAGGGGCACGGCCCAGCATCTCTCGGGCTCCCTGTATTCAGCAGCGTCGAGCACCCTCAGTTCGCTCACTATCTCCTCCGCTCTACCCTTGATCTCGCTTGGGTTCACTTCACGCGACGATCTGGCTGGCCTGCCCTTGGGGGAGGGCTCCATTTTATCGATGTCAAGGTGGATCCTGTCGAGGGCGTACCCCTGATACATCACTGGAATATCGACATGCCATCCGTCTGGCCCGCTCCTGACCAGCGCGGGTCCGGCCGTGAGGAGGTGTAAGAGTTCCCTCACCGTCTCTATGGCCCTCTCGGCGTCCTCCTTGCTTATGGGAGGAGATCTCCCCGGGGGTCCCCTGATGGGTGGTGGCATTTTTCCCTCCTCCACGCTATTGCCTCGTCCGGCCTAAAAGAAAACCTTTCCCAGCTCCTTAAGTGGAAGGACAATTTGTCCGTACCTGTAATATATTTTGACGGATGAATGAGCTCGGAGGAATCGTGAGAATGAGAGTTGGGGGCTGTAGGAGGTGGTCGAGATGAACCTGACCGATATAAAGCTCAAGATCAGGTCCGTGGTCAGCATATCCCAGCTGGCCATGGGGGCCTTCCTCTTGCTCAGCGGCATAGCTCTCTACATAGCTCCCTCTGGAAGGGGGAGCGGTGAGACCCTAATATGGTTCATGACGAAGGCCGACTGGGAGTACTGGCACACGGTGATCGGGTTCATCATGGCCGGCTCGGCGCTGATACACGTGGATCTGAACTTCAGAACGCTGAAGGTGCTGACCAAGAGGCTGCTGGGGTGATGGCATGAACTGGGAAGCGGTGAGGTTCCTGTCCGTGATCGCTCTCGCCTTGGTGATAGCCACCTTCCCCTTCTGGTACCCGGAGGTGACCGGAGCAGAGAGCAAGCTAGTGCACGAGGAGGAGAACCCGACCTTCGTGATAAGGGGCGTGCTGAGCGAGGTGGGTGACTACTACGTGGTGGTGCAGACGCCCCAAGGAGAGGTGAAGGTCAGCGTTCACGGGTGGTACAGGGAGAGGACGATGAAATGGTTCGAGGTCCTAGACGAGCTGAGAGGCTACGTGGGTCAAGAGGTGATCATGGAGGTCGAGGACGAGGGTGGAGGCAATCTGGTGGCCAAGTACATAGAGATACCCTCGGCGGGAGTCAAGTACTGACGGATCCCCATCAACCCTATTTTCCCCCCTCCCGCACCTCAATGGGAAGCATTTTTACTGCTACCCCACCTATCATCTCAATGTCCAAGTCCAGGTCCAGGGGAAAGATAGGGAGATTCCAGGTAATGGGGCTACTTCAGGCCGCTAGGTACTACTTGCTCACGGGGGATCTGGAGAAGGCGAAATCCTTCGGCCTGAACAGGGCGATATTCTACGCCTGGGCCAAGAGATCCGGTGGGAGACCAGCGAGGAGGTACGCGGCCGGTGCCACGGCTCCTTCCATGCCACCAGCGGCGAGGAACATTGAGAGGGTTGGTAATGAGGCTGCTTACGTCTCGGAGAGCGGGTACTTCACCATAGGCGATGAGGTGCAGAGACCGGAGGACTACGACAGGCAGATAGCCCAGAGGATAGATGCTGTCATCCCTTACGAGGAGGCATGGAAGGCGGCGATCAACTACCTCAAGACCTTTCCTAAGGAGGTCCTGCTCGATCAGAGGCAGTTCTATGAGAAGGTGTACCTGCCCGTGAGGGACCACTTCGAGGAGGTTGTCAGGAGATACTCCAAGTCCGGTGGCCTCGACGAGCTGTTGAGCTAAGCAATGGATTTATTCATAATCGGGTAGTGGGCTAGGTGCTAGGTGCCGGATGGATCTCCCCAGCTACAGATATCCGGGCCTTGAATCCATAAGGGCCGTCTTGGCTGTCTTGGGAGACACTTGGATGAATGTCAGGAAGATCAGCAGGCTTTCAGGGTTGAAGGAGTGGAGGGTGAGATCTGCTTTAGCCTTCCTGCTCTCCTTAGGTATCGTAGAGAGGGTCAGGAGGGGAAAGATCTTCTTCTACAGGCTGAAGGAGAGGAGGGACCTTCTGGATTCCTTCCTCTCCAGCGAGATATTCTTCTGGGTCCTCTGGTCGTTACTAGTGGGACTGCCCGTCAGGAAAGGTCCCTGGGTTGAATTTGGATTCAAGTTCGCCGAGGAGATGGGGCTACTCTCCGGGAACAGCCTCACCGAGAGGGGGAAGAGGGAGATCCTAGCAGCCGCGGTAAGGAAAGCTTTCCTTGAGATAGCTCGTCCCGGTGAGATGGTCCCCCTCTCAAGGATATCGGAAGTCTTGCAGGGGTGGGGCCTGCCGAAGGGGGAGTTCAGGAGATGGGTGCTCGGCGCGGTCTCCCACTTGAAAGATGCGAGGATAGTGAGACTGGGAAGCAGGAAGGGAGACTACCTAGAGATCCACGGCCTGATCATAGGCGCTCAGGGTATCCGGTAGGCCATGTAAGACCATCCTGGGTTGTTGGCCTCGTAGAAGGACATGGCCGCCCGGTCTCTGTTGTTGGATCCCCTCCTCAGCCACCTGAACACTGTGAGATAACTGGCTCCCATCTCCTCAGCGGAGTTCAGGGCTTCGGCCAGTAACCTAGTCCCTATTCTCCTCCTCCACAGGTCCCTGACCACGTGCACGCCGTAGTCGATGTTGAAATTGTGGACGTTGAGGTAGGCCAGACCCACGGGTTTCCCGGAGAGGGTTGCGACCAAGACCAGGTGATCCCCCAACCTGGGCGGGAGGTAGAAGCCCCAGCTCCTCCTCTGTACTTCCCTGAAGATATCGTCTGACTTCCAATCTTCATACCTCCTGATTTCCACCTCGTCGTTGGGCTCCAGTGTTCTAGAAGGGACCTTCCATATGTAGATGCAGGAACGCTGATCGTAATTTGGGGGCTCAAGGCCCTTCGGCAAGATCAGGATCCTGACTCCTGCCCTACCGGATAGGCCCTCACTGACTTCACGGGATATCAGGATCTCGGCCTTCACCCTTTCCCTCCTCTTGTACGCCCAGAGCACTTTGAAGACGAAACCTCTTGCCGATTCCTCGAATGAGATCCCCGTCAATGGTTTTGTCCAGAACGTCCTGGTTTTTCCTGCCTCTTTCAGCCATTCCACGAACTCTTCAGGTGTCAGAGGGGGGATCACATTCCCTCACGAAGCGCCTGCTTAAAAGGTGGAATGCGAATCTCGAACTTGTACGGGAAAGTAATTTACGAAAATTGATGAGGAGCGGCCGAAGAGGACTCCGTTGGAGCGGGAGTTCCCCTTTCATCGCATGGAACCTTTTTAAGTGTCCCGGAACGTGGCATCTCCTATGAACGCCAAGACCTTGGCCCTTGCGGCCGTGGTCATCATAGTTGTTGTGGCCGCAGCCGTCTTATTTATGGCCCCGAAGCCAACTCCCGTTGAGAGGAAGGTCCTGAGGGTGGCGATGGGTACCGATATCGTCACTCTGGATCCCCACGATGTCCCCGATAACCCCAGTATCTACGTGATCAGCAACATTTACGAGGGTCTGGTGGAGTACGACGACAAGCTCAACATAAAGCCCGTGCTTGCCGAGAAGTGGGAGATAAGTCCGGATGGAAAGGTCTACACCTTCCACCTGAGGAAGGGAGTCAAGTTCCAGGATGGAACGCCGTTCAACGCAGAGGCAGTGAAGGCCAACTTCGACAGGCTGTTCAACAATAAGGAGCTGGCCAACAGGAACAGGCTCGTCCCCTTCATCGATAGAGTCGAGGTGGTGGACGAGTACACCGTCAAGATAATCCTGAAGGAGCCCGTAGCTACATTCCTCAACCTGCTCTGCCACCCGGCGGGCATGATGATAAGTCCCAAGGCCATAAAGGAGGGCGTCGACCTGAAGCACCATCCAGTGGGGACCGGACCCTACAAGCTGAAGGAGTGGAAGCCCAACACCTATATAGAGCTGGAGCCGAACCCCAACTACTGGGGTGGGACCCCCAAGCTCGCGGGCATAAAGTTCCTCGTGGTCCCGGAGGACGAGGCCAGGGTGCAGATGGTCGAGTCGGGCGATGCGGATGTTGCCATAAGGGTGCCGGCCATCGACGTGCAGAGGCTCAAGCAGAACCCTGATCTCAATGTGAACGTCACGAGGACCATAAGGATCGTCTACATAGGGGCTAACATGAGGAGCCCGAGGCTCCAGGACAAGAGGGTGAGGCAGGCCATAAGCCTCGCCATAGACAGGGAGGCGATAGTCGAGAAGATACTCCACGGAGTTGGCAGGCCGGCCAAGAGCGTCTTAGCTGAGGAGCTCATCGGTTTCTACGACACCGGTAAGCTGAAGTACGACCCAGAGAAGGCCAAGCAGCTCATCAAGGAGGCCGGAGCTGAGGGCCTGCAGCTCAACCTGTGGACGCCCAAGGGCAGGTATCCCGGGGACTACGAGGCGGCTCAGGCAATAGCACAGTACTTGGAGGCCATAGGGCTGAAGATCAAGCTGAGAGTCTGGGAATGGGGAAGCTACGTGGCCGAGCTGCTCAAGAAGCCCGAGGACGCGAGCCCGGACAGGGACCTCTTCCTGATAGGGTGGGCCCCCAGCACGGGGGAGTACATAGGTGTCTTCAGGCCGCTCTTCCTGAGCGAGAGCATTCCGAAGTTCAACCTGTGGTTCTATAGCAATCCCAAGGTGGACGAGCTGATAAAGAAGGCGGAACACGCGCCCAGGGACAAGATAGTCGAGTACACTAAGCAGATACAGGAGATACTGCTCGACGACCTGCCTGCCATACCCATATACAATCCGGGGGATGTCGTGGTCTACAAGAAGGGAATCAAGTCCCTCTACTACATACCCACCGAGGTCATCTTGACCAAGTACGCCTACTTCGGCTCGGGCGGCTGAGCATCTTTTTAACTAGCCCTTCCTCCCCTTTTTCCAATGTCTGACCTCGCCAGATACGTTATCAGGAGGATTATCCTAGCAATTCCCACCCTGTTAGGGGTCAGCGTGATCGTGTTCCTGATGATCCACATGCTACCTGGAGATCCGGCCCAACTCCTCGCTCCTCCGGAGGCAACGATACAGGAGGTCGAGATGATAAGGAGGAGGCTGGGCCTGGACAAGCCACTCTGGGAGCAGTACATCATATTCATGGGCAACGCCCTCAAGGGGGAGTTCGGCAAGTCCCTCTTCACGGGCCACACGGTGAGCGAGCTCCTCTGGCCGGCCTACCTGAATACCCTGACACTCTCGGTGCTTGCCATGGGGTTTGGGCTCGTGATAGGTGTCCTGATGGGGATATACGCAGCTCTAAGGCCTAACACCGTGAGGGATCAGGCCGTAACCTCCCTCTCGCTCTTCGGCATATCCATGCCGGTCTTCTGGCTCGGGCTCATCCTCATAGAGATCTTCTCCGTCTGGCTCAGGCTGCTCCCCAGCGGCGGGAGCGGCACTCCGAAGCACCTCATACTTCCCTCCCTAACCCTCGGACTCGTGGGAGCTGCCTACGTCGGGAGGGCCACCAGGGCGAGCATGCTGGAGGTCCTCTCCCAGGAGTACGTCAGGACAGCCAGGGCCTACGGCCTACCCGACAGGCTCGTGATATACGTTTACGCCCTGAGAAACGCCCTCATCCCCGTGGTGACCGTTGCTGGCCTCATCTTCGGTTACATGATGGCCGGAGCGGTCCTGACCGAGACTGTATTCAGTTTCCCCGGATTGGGCAGGCTCATCGTCAACGCGATATTCGCCAGGGACTACCCGATAGTCCAAGCTGGGATTCTGGTGGTGGCTACGACCTTCGTGGCGATAAACACGGCCGTGGACATACTCTACGCGTTCATAAACCCGAGGATAAGGCTAGGGTGATCCCATGTTGATGGAGCTGGATCCCTCGACCAGGAGGACGCTTAGGAGAGCCCTCAGGAACAGGAACATAAGGGTCGGGGGAGTCATAGTCGCGGCCTTCGTCCTCATGGGCCTGTTGGCTCCCTTCATAGCCCCCTACGACCCCACCAAGGGAAACCTGAGGGACAGCCTCCTACCCCCGTGCCCGAAGTACCCCTTCGGGACTGATTTCGCTGGCAGGGACATCCTCAGCAGGGTCATATGGGGAGCCAGGACCTCTCTCATAGTCTCCACGGTCAGCGTGTTCATAGCCGTGGTCGCCGGCATCCTTGTGGGCGGTCTCTCAGCTTACGTGGGCGGGTGGATCGACGAGGTCGTCACCAGAATTGTGGACGTGATGCTCTCCTTCCCCGACATACTCCTAGCATTGTTCGTCGCCGCCATAGTGGGTCCCGGGTTGGAGAACGTGATAGTGGCCGTGGCCCTCTACAACTTCCCCCAGTTCGTGAGGATAATGAGGGGATCGGCCCTCCAGGTGAAGGAGATGGAGTACGTGGAGGCGGCTAGGGCCATAGGCGAGAGCAACGCCTCCATATTCGCCAGGTATCTCCTTCCGAACTCGCTGGCCCCCATAGTGGTTCATGCGACCCTGAGGACCGCAGCTTCCATACTCACCGCTGCCGGCCTGAGCTTCCTCGGCCTGGGAGTGCAGCCGCCGATCCCGGAGTGGGGGCAGATGATGAGCGATGCGCGCACCTACCTAGTCACCGCCCCCCACGTGTGGGTCTTCCCCGGCATAGCCCTCTTCATCACGGTTCTGGGCTTCAACCTGCTCGGAGATGGGCTAAACGACGTCCTCAACCCGAAGATGGAGGTGTGATCATGCTTCTGGAGGTCAACGACTTGAGGGTCAGCTACCACACCGATGAAGGGGTCGTCAGGGCGGTTGACGGCATCACCCTCTCGCTGGACAGGAGGGAGACCCTGGCCGTGGTGGGCGAGTCCGGGAGCGGGAAATCAACGTTGGCCCTCGCCGTGATAGGCCTCTTACCTAAGACGGCTAGGGTTGAGGGGAGCATTCGCTTCCTGGACAGGGAGCTCACCACCCTGAGGGAGGAGGAGTTCAGGAGGCTCAGGGGGGACAGGATAACCATCGTCTTCCAAGAGCCCATGACCGCCCTGAATCCCGTGTTCACCATCGGGAGGTTCATGAGGGACATCTACCTGACCCACAGGGAGGGAAGCGAGGAGGAGGCCCTTTCCCTAGCGAGGGAGTGGCTGAGCAAGGTGAAGGTGCCGGGACCGGAGAAGGTCCTGAACAGCTATCCCCACGAGCTGAGCGGTGGCATGAGGCAGAGGGTTCTGATCGCCTCTTCCCTCATGCTGGAGCCCGATCTAGTCATAATGGATGAGCCCACCTCAGCGCTGGACGTGAGCGTGCAGGCGCAGATACTCAGGCTGATAGCGGAGCTGAAGAGTCAGGTTGATGCCTCTTTCATCTTCATCACCCACAACCTGGGGGTTGCCGCCGCTGTCGGGGACAGGGTGGCCGTGATGTACGCGGGCAAGGTCGTGGAGACGGCGAGCAAGCGTGAGATCTTCTCCAATCCCCTGCACCCCTACACCAAGGGCCTGCTCAAGGCCGTCCCAAAGGTAAGCGGGGGCGAGGTGGAGCCGATACCGGGAACCGTCCCCAGCCTGGTGAACCCGCCGTCCGGGTGCAGGTTCCATCCCCGCTGTCCGCTCGCAGACGGGAGGTGCGCCGAGGAGGAGCCCGCGTTGACGGAGGTAGAGCCAGGCCACTGGGTAGCGTGCCACAGGGTCTCGGGCATGGGATCCGGACCAGGAACGGGAGGTGAGTAGGATGCTCCTCGTCGTGGAGGATTTGGTCAAGCACTACGTCTCGGGAGGGTTCCTCAGGAGGAAGGAGGTCGTCAGGGCAGTTGACGGCGTCTCCTTCTCCCTGAATGAGGGGGAGACGCTGGGTCTGGTCGGGGAGTCCGGCAGCGGCAAGACCACGGTTGGGAAGACCGTGCTCAGGCTCGTCGAGCCCACATCGGGCCGCATACTGTTCGATGGCAGGGATGTGACGGCCGTTAAGGACACGAGACCCCTGAGGAAGGAGATGCAGATAGTGTACCAGGACCCGATGTCCAGCATGAATCCGAGGATGAGGATCGCCGACATAGTGGGGAGGCCGCTCCAGATACATGGCATGGTGTCCAGCAAGAGGGAGAGGGACGAGAGGGTGAGGTACCTGCTGGAGAGGGTTGGGCTCAGCGGGGACCACCTCTACAGATATCCTCACGAGTTCTCCGGTGGTCAGAGGCAGAGGATAGCCATAGCCAGGGCTCTGGCCCCGGAACCCAAGTTCATAGTCCTGGATGAGCCCACCTCAGCGCTGGACGTGAGCGTGCAGGCGCAGATACTCAAGCTGCTCAAGTCGCTTCAGGAGGAGAGAGGCATCGCCTACCTCTTCATAAGCCACGACCTAGCTGTGGTGAGGAACATCAGCCACAGGGTGGCCGTGATGTACGCGGGCAAGGTCGTGGAGATGGCTGACGTTGAGGAGATCTTCTCCAATCCCCTGCACCCCTACACCAAGGGCCTCTTGGCGAGCGTCCTCGAGCCGTCGCCAGATGCGAGAGCCCCCGAGGAGGTGCTGCCGGGAGAGCCTCCCGACCCCAGGAACCCGCCGTCCGGGTGCAGGTTCCATCCCCGCTGTCCGCTCGCAGACGAGAGGTGCGCCAAGGAGGAGCCCCAGCTGAGGGAGGTAGAGCCAGGCCACTGGGTAGCGTGCCACAAGGTGGGGTAGGACCAGATCCCTTTTTAGTTTCTGGAGGGCGTTGAGTTCGACATGCCGACAGCGGGGCTCGACGAGGCTGGCAGGGGGCCAGTGATAGGACCCATGGTGGT
>JAMOVA010000091.1 GCA_027061785.1 Thermoproteota archaeon | reverse complement strand
CCCGTTCACGGCTCAGGCCTACCTGGCAATGGGGTACAGACCACAGCCCTACATGGACGCCAGGGATTACGCGTCCTCGGTCCTCAGCTCGATGGGCTACGGAGTCACCAAGGTGGAGGGGGCTCCCGTACCCGGCATCCTCTCCCACGAGGTCTACGCGGCCATGGGCAGGTCCCTCACCTCCGGCATGCCTCCGATGATCAGCTCGGCCATCGCGTGGTTCGATGGAGGTGCCGCTTGGGTCGTGACCATGGGGGAGACCTTCATGGGCGTCCAGCTCTGGAGGGCATACCTCTACCTGGCCATCGGCGAGGAAGCACTGGGCATCCTGCAGAGCACCGTGATGCACACGAGCGCCGACGTCAGGTGGCTCAGCACCCTCAGCAGGGAGAGCAACGCTATGTACAGGTCCATCAGATCGTCCATAAGGTCCTTTAGAGTACCCAAGGTGGATCTGGGCTTGTACACCCCGCAGGGTCAGGAGGTCAGGGACGAGTGGGGGAGCGGTGACGATTGGGCGGGAGGATCAGGGGACGAGGGCTACTCGCCCGACTCCATTTGGCTCTCCGACGACACCTCCACTGGAACGGGGATGGACACCTTCTACGTGGACAGCGACGGGAGCGTGAGAAACATGGACCTCGGTGAGGAGGTATCGTTCCACGAGATAGACAGTGAGGGCATCCTGAGGGACGAGGAGGGGAACGAGGTCGGCTACGTGGACGATGGTTACGTTTACGATAGCGAGGGGAACAGGATGGGTTGGCTGGACACGTCCATAAGCGACGAGTGGCAGATGGAGAGACTCGAATCGGAGAGCTCCGATCCAGCCGACGTGTTCGGGTACTACGACTGGGGAGCCCAGGAGAACGAGGAGTCCACCGAGACCCCCTACTACTCCAAGCGGGACGAGGAAGAGGAGTGACCGGCTAGCCGACTGGCCAGCTGGCCCCTCCTCTCCTACTCACATCCGAAGGGGTGTGATTCAGCGGCGCCTCAGCAGCAGGATGAGCGCCAACATCACCGCGACCGCCACCACGCCGATCAGGAGCTGGAAGGGGATTCCCTCCACGCTTCCCTTCGCACTCTCCGCCGGAACCACGGTGAAGACGGCCTTCCCTTCGTTGTTCCCCGTGTTGGGATCGCTGGCTCCCACCAGCTCCATCTTCACCACCAGCTCGTGCTTCCCGACGGCCATCCCGGAGGTGTCGAGGTGGTGGATGTATCCCTGCTGCCCGCCCTTGGGCATTCCCTCAGGGTACTTGGAGGCGTTCCACCTGACCCTGTCCACCATCTTCCCGTCCACGTAGTAGAGGAGGTCGAACTTCCCCGTGTAGGGAGCAGGGCCCAGGTTCCTGACCACCGTGGTCACCTCGAGCCTCTCGCCCGCGGTGACGCTCGAGTCGCCCAGCACCACCTTATCTACGGCCAGATCGGTTCCCTGGGAGGAGACCGCTAACAAGGGTACGAGGAGGAGTGACATGATCAGAAGGAAGGATTTTCCCATGGGATCTACCTACTCGAACCACTTCTTCCCCATAAAAAGGCTCCCCATCGAACGGAGGGGTTCCCAGGCTAGAGGTGCTGGTAGGCCGGTTGGTGACCTTCCCAGCTCCCTCGGGAATGGGACGTCAATCGTAGAATAAATGGGGCGGTCTGGGAGGACGGGATCCCGTTTAAAGCCCTGACGTACGATCTGAGGGAAACACGCTATCAAAGAACGAATGGATTTTTCGGCGATCTATTTGAGAATCTAATAGTTCCTAGCTCTTAATCGGTCCCGATATTTGTTCAAACGCCATAAACATCCAGGCAAGATCCGCTGCACACTCTTCAGAGAAACCAGTTAATGAGAAAATGACGTTCGACAATAAACGTATTATTGGGAGGTGACCGGGACTGCCGCCCTCTACTCCGATTCCCCCATACCCGTAATAGCTCTCCTAGGATCTCCCTTTTTTAATCGAATTAACACCCATTGAGATCCCTCTCCAGCCTGTGGAGGGGATCGTCCCAGATGAAGGTCCCGCTATCTTCGTCCCAGAGGTCTATAGGGAGTCTCCAACCAGGGCTAATGTCCAGGAAGTCCTCCGCCAGTACGAGCTGATCTCCATACACTGACCTCATCGCCCAGACGAGGTCGTCCCTGATCTCGGGCCTGGTGACCAGGAGGGAGAGCAGCCCCCTGAAGCCATCCCCCTCCAAGTAATGGGTCACGACCGATCCCACGGATCTCAGGAAGGAGTGATAGGGAATCATCTCCTCGTGGGGAGCCTTCACCATGAGAAGGAGCTTTTCCATACCCTTGGGGATCCCGTGGAAGTATATCCGGACTATGTACCCCTCCTTCCTCAGCCTGCTGAGCCTTTTCTTAGGATCCGGAATTTTCTCTTTCTTCAGGAGCCTGTGACTGACCCTCCCGTACTTCAAAACTAGGTTGAGCACCCTGAGATCGTTCCTGTCGAGACGAGCTGCGGGCCTCTCTACACGTATGCTCAGATCCCTTTCACTCCTATGAGGCTGTCTGAATAGCTCCTTTACCGCCTCAAACGGTCTCCTCCCTTCATCCAGTGAGAGGCCGAAGGCAGCATCCTTCACGAGGTACACAGAGATCCTCTCTCCCAAAACTTCTCTCAAGGCATCCAGTCCTTGGTAGGGGTATGACAGGTAAGCTCTGACGTTTGCCCCGGAGGACACGGGTATGTAAACGCTGTAAGTATAGGGGAAACGCCAGAACGCCTTCCTACACTCTCTCGTGTTGGGAAAAGCGATGAGAAGGGTGGTCAGGCCCAGCTTCCAGTGATCCACGTTCTCGGGCCCGAATAACATTCCCAGCGTTCTGAGCTTCCTCAGGGACCGGGTCAATGTGGCACCGGTTATCCCCATATCCCTGATCTCCTTATCGGTGATCAGGGGGTTCTTGGAGATTATTTCCATGACTCTGAGGTCACTTTCGGTGATCCTCACCATCATTCCGGCTATCCTGTTGAGAAGGGCCACATACGTCTCGAAATACAGGGATCCCCTCTCCGCAGCCGAGTTTATTATCCTCAGCAGGTTCCCCACGACCCCGTCAAGCTGGCCCCTTGGAAGGAGCGAGAGGAGCTCATAGGGATCGTAATCGTGAAACGGACCCTCCGGAGGAACCCGACAAATTGTCCAGAGTTCCTTGGGGACTCCCGAGTAATACCACGCCAGATCATGGACTTGGGGAACATCGTCCACGGCTGGGACCGTGTGAAGAATCACGGCCTCCTTTCCCAGGACCTGAGGGAGCCACTTGGTCATGCTACCGGCCACCCAAAGGACCTCCCCGTCGAGACTCGTGCATCCACCGCCAGGTACCTCATCGACCACCCTGACCTCCTTGGGGATGGGCCTGCGGACACTCAGTCCCGTCCTCTCCGAAAAGTCCTCAATCCTCGCATGCAGCTCCCTAATCAGGTCCATCCGGACAATTGACATCCCGCATTATAATTACCTTTCCCCCCACCCCCGCGACGCAACACCCTAGGGGGCCACGACCGATCGAGACCTGAGAACATGCCCCATCGATTGAGGTCAGATGCCCGGTGATCCCTTCACCGAGGTTCAAGCCTTCAGGCCCCTACGCTGGAGGTGGATCAGGGAAAATCGCCCCCCATCGCTCCGTTAAACGGATGCCACCATTTGATTACCGCGTGAAGGAATGCCTCGCAGGCCGAGGGGAGGTAGACTCGATCTCCCATCCGATGGGAAGGAAATGAGATATGTTGATTGGAGGAGGGCTGGGGGTTGGAGCGAGGGGGACCGAACGAACACCCGCCCCCCATCGCTCCGTTAAAGTGATGATTCCCCGATATATAAGCTATAGCCATCCGTCCTCCATTAGGATGCTCATCCCGTTCTGAGCGGCCCATCGAATCCAACGATCAGTGCTGGGCTCTCCTCTGTATCAGGAGGATCATCTCCTTCCTGACCTGATCCAGCAGAAGCATGAGAGATCTCCTCAAAGCCACCAACTCGTATATCCTCACGGTCTTGCTCCCCTTCCCCTTCCTCCCCACGCGCCTCGATCTCACCAGGTTGAGCCTGAGCAGCTTCTTCAGGGCGTCCTCGTACTCGGCCCTGTCTCCCCCATAGAGAGGGGACAGGAGAGACACGATCTCTGGGAGACTGAGTCCCTCCTTCTCTTCTCTAGCCTTCAGCTTCTCCGCGATACCGTCCCTTCCCTCCCTGCACTCCCTTATGGCGCTGGAGTTACCGTGAAGGAAGTAAAGGCAGAGGATCTCAGCGACCTTCCCGGCGTAGTCAGATCGGCCCATGAACCTCCCATCCAAGAACTCCTTGGCCGCCAACGCCTGGAGAATGGAACATTCCCTCTCCTCAAGGGTCACTAGAACATCATCCACGTTTGGCTGTGAAGCCCCGAGCCTGAACAGGTTCACAGAGATCCTGAAGGCCTTCTTCAGGTCGAGTGTTGGCAGCCAGAAGCCCTCAATGTACCTCCTGAACCTCTTCTCCACGTCGAAGTTCCTCAGCAGATGGGAGTACGTCGACCTGAAGGTAGCATCTCGCCATCCCGTCACGTTCCTTACAACCTCGGGATTCAGGAGCATGAGCCCGTTGATGAGGCTCCACTCCCCGTGGAACCACAGTGAGGAGCTTGTGTAAAACACCTTCTGGGCGAGCACCAGGTCGAGATTCATCCTCAGCATACCCCTGACCCTCTTCCTCACCTTCTTGTTCACCTGCCTGCTCCTGCCCAGGGACATCATCACGAGCACCCCGTCCACAGAGGAGAAGATCGTGTCGTAGAGCCTGTGCTCGAGGACATCGGGCTTCCTCATCTTCAGCTTCAGCGGCGAGATCAGCTCCTTAACCAGATCCACGGACATCTCCTGTAGGGGAGCGGGGAAGTACACCTCCGTGAAGAACCTGGAAGCCCTGGTGTTTGGGATCCTTCTACTCACCAGCTCGTCATTTATGGTCTTCTTGAACTCCCCGGCCATGCCGGGCCACTCCGAGGCCAGGCGGTAGAGATCGCTGGAGTGTCCCGGGTTCACCTCTACCACTCTAGACAGCCTGATGGACCTCAGACCTGACGAATAGATCCTTTCTTCCCATATAACGCCATCATTTAGGACCCTCCTCACCTTCCTCCCCAGGAAGCCCGGACAGGGGTTATCCACCGTGGGGATAGAGCCCTCCAACTCCGTGCCCAAGAGCGTGGAGCAGTTGGTGGCGAGCTTCACCCCCTCCCTTATCACGTGCTCCTCGCTTCCCACCTTTTTCCCTGCACCACGGCTGTCTGCCCGTTTCCATTGAATGGGAGTGAATTCCGGTTCCAAGTAGACCTTCCCCAGCGTCAGGGTTACCCTCAAGCTTTCCCTCCAGATAGCTCCGAACATTCAACAAAAAGGTCACCTCGGCTGGCGAGGTGCGGGTCAACCTCATTAACTCAGATCACCGACCCGCGCAATCCAGCCCAGTCTCGCAGCTCCGTCCTCATTTTCCCATCTATTTCAGCACTTTCGTCATCAGATGACAGGACGCGTGACCGAGTGAGCACGAAGCCCCTCCTCCAAGGACTAGAAAGATGCTCCACGCGTTGGGGGGAACTAATCTCGGAGACAGGCAGATAATCCGACCCTAAGTTCCGCTAGGGGCCCCTCCCAGAGGAAGGTCTGGGACCCCTCGTCCCACAGTTCGACGGGGAATCTCCATCCCGGCTCCACACCGATGAAATCCTCGGCTATGAGGAGGTCATCTCCGTACAGGGTCCTGAGTATCCTGAACAGATCTCCCTTGGCCTTCGGCTCCACCACGAGCATCCCCACGAGGTAGGAGGGATCCCCCTCCAGATGCTGGATCACGGCCGATCCTGAGGAACCGAGAACCTTGGAGAAGAAGGGCAGGTCTTCCATCCCCTTCCTGACCTTCACGAGGGTCCTCCCCGCACCTCTGGGGAAACCTACGAGGTAGGAGTTCCTCACGATGCCGGAATTCCTCAGCTCCCTCAGCCTCTTCCTCGCTTCCCTTATGCCTTTCTCCGCTAGAAAGTTGACTGAGACGCGCCCCCTCTCGAGAACCAGGTTGAGGATGAGCAGGTGGACCCTGTCCACCTTGATCGGGGGATCTGGCGCTCCAGCGAACCTATCGTCGGGCAGAACCGATCCATGGTTTCCCTGTAAGACGGAACCGACGGCCTCAAACGTGTCCACCGGCGGATCGAATTTCAGCTCGAGGGACGTCTCCCTCACCAAGGCCATCTCGAGGCCCAGCTCCCTCAGGGAGAGCAGATCCTCCACTCCCTTGGAGGGATATGAGAGGTAAGTATGGACATCGACGTCCGCGGAGAGGGGGATGAACATGCTGTGGGTGTATGGGAACCTCCAGAAGGCATCCCTACACGCTTTTCGGTTGGGAAAGGTCACGATCAACGTGGTGAGCCCCAGTCTCCGGTGATCCACGCTCTCCGGTCCGGAGATAACACCCAACGTCTTGAGCTTCCTCATGGATCTGCTTATCGCCGATCCCCCCATCCCCATCCTCTTCATGTGGGCGGAGGTGGCCGAGGGATTCTTCATCAATATCTCGACGAGCTTCTTGTCTGAATCGGTGAACTCCACGCTTTGGGTGGTAATCCTGTTCAGCAGGGCGAAGTACATGGGGAATTCCAGAGCTCCCCTTTTCGCCGAA
>JAMOVA010000090.1 GCA_027061785.1 Thermoproteota archaeon | reverse complement strand
ATCACCTGAGTGTACGCCAGCGGGCTCTATGTGCCTTATCACCACCCCGACTACGCTCCTCCCGTCGGCGACTCCATCTATCTCGGCTTCCGGTCCCCTCAGGAACTTGGACACGACCACGCTCCTTCCAGTAGAGAGGGCCGAGCGCACCGCCCTCCTCAGCGACCCCTCGTCCCATACCAGATACATGGAGGTGCCGCTAAGCACGTGGGAGGGCCTCACCATGACGGGGTAGCCGTGCTCCAGCGCGAACTCCAGCGCCTCCTCCACCGAGTTTACCTCCCTCCATGGGGGCTGCCTCAATCCCAGTTCGTCCAAGAGCTGGGAGAACCTGTCCCTGCTCTCAGCCACCTCCACGCTACCTCCACTCGTCCCCAGCAACTCAATCCCTCTGGATTCGAGGGGCTCCGCTAGGTCATTGGCCACCTGTCCTCCGAGGAAGGTGACGACCTTGACAGGGGACTCGGACTCGTATATATCCAGCAACCTCTCCAGGGTGAGCTCCTCGAAGTACAGCCTGTCTACCACATCCCAGTCCGTGGACACCGTTTCTGGGTTGTAGTTCACTATCGCAACGGTGTCCACGTACTCCTTCGCCGCCCTGGCGAACTCCACGACGCTCCAGTCGAACTC
This sequence comes from Thermoproteota archaeon, assembly GCA_027061785.1. Taxonomy (GTDB): domain Archaea; phylum Korarchaeota; class Korarchaeia; order Korarchaeales; family Korarchaeaceae; genus Korarchaeum. Next base: position 1,071 of record JAMOVA010000090.1, on the reverse strand, counting down.
GACGGAGACTCCTATCCTGAAGACCCCAGCTCCTATCACCAGCACGTCAGCCTTGGGCCTCACATCGTGGGTCTGCCCCCCGTAGGTGGCGTACAGGTAGTTGGTGATGGAGGGCCATTCAGCAGCCAAGGTGTCTATCTGCTTGAACACCGGCCCCATTCCCAGCGACTTTCTGAGCCTCCTGACCTGGTCCTCGCTCATCCCCATCTTCCTAGCTATCTGGGCGTCGGAGAAGCCGTACCTCTTCGCCGCGTACAACGAGGAGGGACTCGGATCTAGCTTTGAATACACCTTCACGGCCTTCTCCAGCTCCCTGATGAACCACAGATCGATGCCGCTGGCTTCAGCTACTTCCTCGGCGCTCACCCCTCCGGCCAAGGCTATGGAGGCCCAAGCTGGCCAGTAGGGCCTCCTCTCCCTCAGAGCCTCCAACGCCTCTGAGGGATCGCCCTCCATTGGCAGCCCATCGAACTTCCCCAGCATCCTCAGACCCTTCTGCATCGCCTCCGCTAGGTTCCTGCCTATGGCCATCACTTCCCCTATGCTCTTCATCTCGCTCCCTATGCTCCTCTCCGCCCCCTCGAACTTCTCCAGATCCCACCTCGGTATCTTCACAACCACGTAATCCAGACTGGGCTCGAAGCAGGAACAGGTGACCCCGGTAACTCTGTTCACTATCTCGTCGAGCCTGTAGCCCAAGGCCAGCTTGGCCGCCACATAAGCGAGGGGATAGCCGGTGGCCTTGCTCGCAAGGGCAGAGGACCTCGACATCCTCGGGTTCATCTCTATGGCGTAGTATCCATCTCCCAGCGCGAACTGTACATTACCCTCGCCCACCAGGCCCACTGCCTCAGCGACTCTCAGGGAGGCGCTCCTCAGCATCTGGTACTCCTGATTGGTGAGGGTCTGGCAGGGCGCCACCACGACGGATTCGCCCGTATGGACACCCATGGGATCCGCATTCTCCAGGCAGGCCGGGGCGATGGCGTTGCCGTGGGCGTCCCTCACCACCTCAAACTCTATCTCCTTCCATCCCCCCAAGTACTTCTCCACGAGGGCGCTCCCTATGGA
>JAMOVA010000089.1 GCA_027061785.1 Thermoproteota archaeon | reverse complement strand
CGGGAAGTCCCCACGTCGTCTAGGGTAGAGGAGAACCACCTGATCTCGTATAAAGCCTCCAGCCCGCTCATCTCCCTTATCTCCCTCAAAGCGCTCTCATTGAGGGAGGTATCTACGACGAGGAAGCCCACGGTGCTCTCCATGAACCTGTGAACGGTCTCCTCCGCCGATCTGTTGAGCATGTAGGAGGAGGAGATGACGAACGTGAGGAAGGTGCTGGAGAGCAGGAGGATCAGGAGGAAGGGCGCCTGCACCTTCAGGAGCGTCTTCAGGACCGACATCCCGGCTATCTCCTCATTTCCAGGGTGTTAACGACAAGCGAAGCATTCTCCGCGAACTCCGGAACGAGCTCCGTTGCCGAGACGACCACAGCCCTCCTCCCCGCCTCTTCGACCACCACACCCGCAACGAGATCCCTGTACTCTGGGTCTAGGAAGGCCAGGGGCTCGTCCATTATGAGGAGAGGGGTGTCCCTCATGACAGCCCTCGCTACGTCGACCCTCTTCTTCTCTCCCCCGCTCAGTTTGGTTCCCTTCTTCCTCAGTAGTGGACCCAAGTTCAGCTCCTCTAGGAGCTCCTCCTTCCTCTTCTGATCGACCCTGGTGGGCACCTTCAAGTTCTCCTCAACCGAGACCGGGAGGAGAAGGGGTTCTTGAAAGCTGTAAGATATCTTCTGAGCGTAAATGTGATAGTTCTTCACCCTCACATCCTCGACCTTCTCATCCATAAGCCAGATCTCCCCGGAGTCAGGCATCTCCATCAGGGCCATTATCCTGAGGAGGGTGGACTTCCCCGATCCGTTTGGGCCATGGACGAAGACGAGGCCCTTGGAGGGTACGCTCACATTGAGGTCCCTGAAGATGGTCTGTCCGTAACTCTTCGATACACCCACCAGCCTCTCGACATCTCCCGATTCCTCTTCCATCATCTTGACAAATAATCGCTAAAGTATTATTAATTTTATCTATGAATACCAAATCCCCTCAACTCATGCCTTCCAACTGACCACAGACGTACGTGGAATCGATTGAACCAGCGGCCACCTGAAGACCCGATTTAACAAAAATTTCTTCCGAAGAAATATTCGGATATAATTAGTATTTTTATTGCAGAGGCCCCTAATTATCGGAACCTTTCATGAGTAAACTGAGCCCCTTAGGTGCGGGGTACCTCCTGTCCCTGCTCGTGCTCTCATCTCTTCTGAGCCTCTCGTTTCTCATGCTGGAGGACTCTAGTGCTGGCGTCAGGAGGTACACGAGGGCCGCCTCCAGCTTCTTCCTGATAGAGTCGGACCTTACCGGGGAGGACATCAGGAGGTTGAAGGCATTGAGGTCTGTCAAGTCTGTTTACGTGATCTTCAAGCACGCCATGGCCTCAGCCAAGTACTCCTCGAAGATGTCCAGGGCCATCGCTCTATCGAACAACTGGACTCCCGAGGACCTGCACCTGCCTGAGAGCGCGCGAAAGGCAGGAATCAACCTGTCCTACGCCATCAACCTCATAGCAGTTAATTTCTCCAGCTTTCCCCCTCCGTTGCTTCCCGTGCTGTCCGAGGGAGGATACATCCGAAAGCCTGGGGAATGTCTGGTGGATTCGTCACTCTTCGAGGGCCTGAGGAGGCTCTACAACTTCCATGTGGGGGATGTGCTGGACTTCGAGGAGATGGGAGCCGTTCCTAAGTACGTGAAGTGCAGGGTCGTGGGGGAATTCTCAGCGTGGCCGGCTGGCGGATTGGGCATCCCCAAGATAGTGATAGATGTCCGTTCGATACCCAAGGAGGAATTGATGGAGCTGAAAGATCTGATGAGGGGCGATTTCTGTCCGTTCACTCCAGAGAACCCCTCCAGCTATCAGAGGGGAGGATGGCCCTCCTGGCTTCCCTTCGCTGAGGTGGTTGAGCTGGAAGAGGGAGCGGATAAGGGATCAGCCATCCACGAGATGGCCGATATATTAGGGTCCTCGATCTGTTTCAAGGTGGGAAACGGGAATACGGGCAACGGCACTATGAGCCCTCCCGAGCTGTTTATACTTCCCTTAGGGGTCTCCTACAGGGCGATCACGGACTTCTACCTGACCTACCGTGCTCTATCTCGGGCGCTCCTTCTCCTGACCTTTGCCATCTCCCTGTTGGCTGTGATCATATTCTCCATTACAGGGAGGAAGAGGATTTACTCGGAGATCTCGCTTCTCATCTCGATGGGACGTCCTTTCCCCGTTCTAGTGAGGAGATACGTGAGAAGCATAGCACTCTCGTCCTTGATAGCTTGGCTCTCGGGGTTCTTGCTCACCGCAACCTTTGGTGAGCAGCTAGCTGGAGCGATCACCCGAAGTGTCTGGTTTCACTGGGAGATTGACCATGTCATGTTAGTGAGGGCGCTCCTGGCCTCCTCGGCTGTAGCTATAGCTCTCACAATAATATTCACGATCACGATCATCAGCGCAGGTAATAAGAACATCTCAGAGCTATTAGATCATAGTTGAAAAAGTCTGTGAGCATGTATTCAAAAAATTTTTAAACGAATTCGGTTGAATCTAAGGGGTAAATCGTGCCGGAAGAGGAACACTCGCCCTCCCTCACTTCCACTGATGTAAGCATCTCGTCCTCCACCGTAGTTACCATCATGGTCGGTCCATTCAAACCTGAAGTCAGGAGGGGAACGAATCCTTTGCCCACGGACTTTCATCAGCGCATCTTACAGATTTACTGTTTCCGGGGTTGAACATGGTCAGCTCGAAAATATTTCCTATATACATGATATTCTTGATCTCCTTGACAGTTTCCACGACATTCTATGCATCGACTTCCGTCTCATATTCCCTCCGAGGATCGTTCGAGGCCTACTACAGGGTCAGCACCAGCCTGATATACGTGCTAGTGACTCCCGACTCCAGCTGGGGCCGGGGCAGCGGCAATGCAACAGATCCCGTGGAATCGCTCAGGAAGTACAACGAGGATGTCAAGAGGATGGAGGAGGTGCTGGCCTCCGCTGGAATTGAGGTCATAGAGTACAGGCACGTGGCAAGCAACGTCTTCCCCAGGCCGGTAGATGAGCTCCTCTCCCTGCTATCCAACGAATCATCCCCCTATCTGTACGATGGATTCAATTTCGACAAATTACCTCCCCAACTACGGCCCAGACTCCTGACCGGTAGGATGCCCAGCGCTCCAGGGGAGTGCGCGGTGGGAGCTCCGCTCTACGAGGCTCTTAAGAAGGTCGGCCGTGGGGATGTCCTGAACGTCGAGGTTCCCGTGTTTCTGAGCGAGCCGCCGTACGTTGGAACGGCCAACTTCTCGTGCAGGATCGTCGGAGTCTTCCGAGTGGATACCCTGCAGCAGGATGTGCTGGGAATGACTCCCACATCCATAATAGTGGCCAGCGGCTCACTACCCGAATCATTCAAGAACACAATCCAGATTGATTTCGTCGCCTTGGGAGATCCGGACAGGATCAAGGAGCAGATCGAACGCGTCAACAGCGATCCGCTCTTCAGGAAGTGGGGCGCGACCACCTTCACGCTCAAGCTCCTGTCAGAGAATGAACTAGCTTCCATGAAGGAGGACGTCTCCAGGATGACGGGTACCTTTGATTTACTAGGCGCCATTCTGGTAACGACAATCCTTCCCGTCTCCATGTATCTGAGCCTCTCCAGCAGAAGGGCCTATCTGGCGATCCCGACTCAGCTGGGGAGGTCATGGAGGTCCGTAACCAGGAAGATGATCCTATCAACCCTGATCAGCTCTGGTGCAGGCATCTTGGCGGGTTTCATCATGTCCCAGCCCCTCTCCCTCTGGATGACAGGTCAGATCCTTGACCGGTTGCATCTCCCCATGGCAGGTACCGGCCAGCCCACGTTGATCGTGGTCCTCTCCGCTTCCCTCCTGATATCCGTGTGCATGGCCGTGGCATACTTCACCGCTAAATTCTACGGGAATCGCGAGATCCAGCGCCTCCTAAAACGTTAAGACGGTCGATAGGGGATGAGAATCGAATGCAGCAATGGGCACCTTTCCGAACCGGTAGACCTGATACGACCTCGGGTGTCCCGATCGAAACTCACATTGTCGTTTTCTACTTGGGGAGGTCAAATGTCAACTGCCCCAAGTTTTAATCTTGTGAAGGTCCTTCGTACGGGATGAAAATAAGCGAAGTTGTGGAAGGCCTCCCACCGACCGAGAAGCTGTATCTGAGGGACTCCTACCTGAAAAAAGCACCTACAAGACTGATCAGGGCCGTTAAGGAAAAGGGAAGCAGGTACTACGTTGTGACCACCTCCTCGATATTCCATCCCTTGGGAGGAGGACAGCCCAGCGACAGGGGATGGCTGACCGGTGACGTGAAGTTCGAGGTGAAGAAGGCGCTGGAGAGCGAGGGGGTGATTGTCCTCTACGGGAAGCTGGTTGAGGGAGAGCTGGTCGAGGGCATGGAGGTGACGCAGGAGCTGGACTGGGAGAGGAGGTACTACATAATGAGGCTTCACACCGCTGGCCACGTTATAGACAGGGCCGTTTCCGATGTGGTGGGTACGCGAGTTAACACCTTGGGTGCCCTGCACGGTCCGCCCAAGGCTTACGTGGAGTATGGCGCAACGATGGATGACTCCCTCCTCGGCGAGATAGAGGAGAGGGCGAACGAGCTCTTGGATGAGAGGCGGGTCCTCGTCTTGGAGGTCAGCAGGGAGGAGTTACCCAGCAAGATTTACGGCGCGCCCAACTTGGGAAGGCTTCCCGAGATGGACAGGTACAGGGTCGTTGAGATAGAAGGAGTGAACGCCATTCCCTGCTCCGGGACCCACGTGAAGAACACCTCTGAGATAGGGGACATCAGACTGCTGGGGCTGGAGGAGATAGAGGGCGGGGTACGTCTCTTTTACGACGTTAAGTAAATCCTACCCATACTCCCTCAATCGGGTAGGACTCTCCTCACGCTATGAATGGATTCAGCTCCTTCCGTTAAAGGTCATTCGTTCGGGAAATGGATGCGCCCGCGAATGGGACCTTTTTATACTATCACGGCATTAATCCGCAGGTGCAGAGCATGAGCGAATCGATTCCCGTGATGCAAGTTAAAAGTTTTATCAAAAGGGCCGAGCCCGTAACGATACTCCCGGATGCCTCCCTGAGAGAGGCTGCCAGGAAGATGGCGGATGAGAAGGTCGGTTTCCTCGTTGTGGTGGATCCGAGCGACCCCAAGAAGGTGGTGGGTGTCCTCTCCGAGAGAGACATAATAAATGCGTTCGGCTATGGAAAGGAGGATTCCAAGGTCAGGGATGTGATGAAGACCAACGTTATCTCGGTCAGATACGACGACACCGTCTACAAGGCAGCGAGGCTCCTCAGCGAGAATAACATAAGGCACCTCGTAGTATTGGACGAGGAGGGGAAGCTGAAGGGGGTCCTCTCCATAAAGGACTTGGCCTACGGGGAGGGAGCTCTGTTCTCCATAATCTTCTGATCTCCACCTTACCTTTCCCCATCCGAGGGAATTTTAATCAATAATTTTTTATTTCCCGAAGGTTAAATAAACCGTGAAATCAAGAATTTCTCTCTTCTTAGTGGCTATGATGGCATCTCTGCTCCTCTTTCCTGCCTATATCCCTACCAGACAGGAGATAATCCTAGAAGGCAACTCCAAAATGGTCATCTTGGGTAACTCGATCGACATGGGGTTGGCTGATGACTTTCTGGAGGGAATGAGACAGCTGGGATTCGATGTTGCGAGCCTCCATCCCTCCCAATTCTCTACCCAGAGGATGGCCGATCTGATAATTATTCTGGGTGGACCGGATGCCTACGAGGGAACTGGCGGGATAGTGAGGTCTCTCCTCAACTCCTCCATGACGTTAGCGGTTAGGAAACGGGGCGCGAGCTTCCTGCTGGAGTTGCACGACGTCTGGAGGGAGGGACAGACGGTCCTGATCGCCATGGGCAGCGACAGGAACGGCACTAGGAGGGCCTATCAGCAGAGTTATGATAGGATCCTCTCTACGATAGCCCCACACCTCCAGCTCAGCGGCGAAATCAGGATCAGGGGAAAGGTGATCACTTCATCCCTGAGACTGGGTCCGGATGCAACGGTTCGCTTGGACGGAGACACGATGATCGTCTCCTTGGGCCCTTTGGAGATGGCAGGGAAGGTCGTAGGGGAATGCGCGGCTCTGGCCCTGATCTCCTCGTCTAACATCACCCTGCAGGGTGAGGTGAACAACTCATGCCCGTCCCACTCTCCTGAAGCCATACCACCGAATCAGAGCACGGAAAACGTTACCCTGCCCGGCGTACTCGTGTGGGGAGCTGGGAACGTCACGATAGATGCAAATATTACCACCAGCGGTGAGATAATGGTTTCCAGCGGTCCGAACCCTCTGGAGATCGGTAAGAGGCTAGAGAGCGGTCAGAACCTCAGCGGAGCATCTCGCGTACCTCCTAGCCAGAGGAACAAGCCGAGGTGGCTCCCTTGGGTGCCACCGAATCCCGTGAGACAACAGCAGTTCAGGAACTTCATAATCGTGAAGAACTCGAAGTTCGTCCAGAGGGACAGGGGCGGCTGCGTGTGGCAGCGGCTCTTCAGACCCCAGAAGAGCTGGGTGCTCGCTGCTTGGGGAGACATCTACATCAAGAAGAGTTACTTCAAGTCGAGGGACGGTAGAGGAGGATGTAACAGGACCACCGATGGTAAGGCCGTAGCGGGTAATGGGGAGCACGGTGTGATCCTCTCGATATTCGTTGA
>JAMOVA010000088.1 GCA_027061785.1 Thermoproteota archaeon | reverse complement strand
GCTCCTCGTACCACTCCGGATAGCTGGGCCTCTCCACCAGCCTGGAGATTGTGTAGGGTTTTATGTCGAGTACCGGCGTTCCGTCGAAGGCGTCCAGCCCCGAGACCAAGAGCCTGTTACCCTCAACCCCCTCCAACCTCACCACGTGGAGGCCTATGGGATTGGGCCTGTGGGGGGAATCGGAGGCGAATACCCCTATCTCCGGCAGCTCCTCTAGGGATAGGCCGAATCTCACAAGCCTCCTGGGCCTGACCACCAAGACCTTCCTCTGCTCCTCCGTGACCCTGTGCAGGCAGGTGATCAGTATCACATGGGAGAACCCCTCCACGCCTCTGAGACCCTCGGAAAATTCAGGAAACACCTCAACATACCCTTTGACCCCCTCATAGCTGGACTTGACCTCCTCGTCGCTAGCGTCGGTCCTGATAACGCCTATGGGCCTGAAGCGGCAGGGATCGGACATGGAGCCATCCTCCGATGGTACGGAGGACTGCAGGATTTTACCCTATCTGGTGACTCATCATTTTTAGCAGTAAGGTCCATCCTCTAGGAGGTGATCGTTTTGGCGGACATCAACCCCTCCGATCTTGTCGATTACATGGATGTCAACTCGGGAAAGGCCAAGTTCTGGAGCCTCCGCCACTTGGAGGAGGAAGGGCTGGTCGAGGTCAGCAGGCTCCCGTACAGCATAAGGATACTGCTGGAGAACGTCCTAAGGAATTACGATGGTCACGTGGTCAGGGGAGAGGACGTTGAGAAGGTTGCCCTGTGGGAGGAGAAGCAGGGCAAGACGGAGATTCCGTTCATGCCTGCCAGGATAGTCATGCAGGACTTCACCGGAGTGCCAGCTGTCGTTGACCTTGCAGCCATGAGGGATGCCATGAGGGAGCTGGGCGGCGATCCGGGGAAGGTCAATCCCCTGATACCGGCCGACCTGATAATCGACCATAGCGTGCAGGTGGACTTCTTCGGGACCATCTACGCCCTAGCCAAGAACATGGAGCTGGAGTTTGAGAGGAACAAGGAGAGGTACAATCTGCTGAAGTGGGCCCAGAAGGCCTTCTCCAACTTCAGGGTCGTGCCTCCGGGGAGGGGGATAATCCACCAGGTGAACCTCGAGTACTTGGCGAAGGTCGTTCACCTAAGGGAATTCAGGGGCGAGCTGGCCCTCTACCCCGACTCCGTCTTGGGGACGGACAGCCACACCACCATGATCAACGGGCTGGGAGTGATGGGATGGGGGGTCGGTGGCATAGAGGCGGAGGCGGCGATGCTGGGGCAACCCTACTACATGGTCCTCCCCGAGGTTATAGGGGTGAAGCTGGTCGGTGAGCTGCCAGAAGGTGCCACTCCCACGGATCTGGTCCTCACGATAACCGAGATCCTCAGGAAGAAGGGAGTAGTAGGCAAGTTCGTGGAGTATTTCGGGCCCGGGGTGGAGAAGCTCAGTGTCCCGGATAGGGCGACCATAGCGAACATGAGTCCCGAGTACGGAGCGACGATGGGCTTCTTCCCCGTTGACGAGGCTACCCTCAACTTCCTCCTGCGCACTGGGAGGGATCCCTCCCATGTGAAGCTCGTGGAGAGGTACACCAAGGCGAACATGCTGTTCAGGGAGCCCGGAGCTCCTGAGCCGGTGTACAGCGATGTTGTTGAGGTGGACATGAGTCAGGTGGAGCCGAGCATATCGGGACCGAGCCATCCGGAGGACAGGATACCCCTCAAGGAGTCGAAGGAGAGGTTCCTTAAGATACTGAAGGCCTACTTGGAGGCCCTAGGCTATCATGTGGAGACCGAAGAGCATGCAGCCTACGCCTCGGAGGGAGGACCTAGCCTCTCAGGTGAAGCGGCTGCAGAGGGGGTTCCCATCACCGTGGAGGGAGAGGAGGTCCTCCTGAGGCATGGGAGCGTCATCATAGCAGCGATAACCAGCTGCACCAACACCAGCAACCCGACGGTGATGCTCGGCGCCGGCCTGCTGGCGAAGAAGGCGGTGGAGAGGGGGCTGAGGACCAAGCCCTGGGTGAAGACGAGCCTGGCACCCGGGAGCAGGGTAGTTACTGACTACCTCAGGCAGGCCGGTCTGCTCCCCTACCTGGAGGCCCTGAGGTTCCACGTCGTGGGTTATGGGTGCACCACCTGCATAGGGAACAGCGGCCCCCTGAGGCCCGAGGTGGAGAGGGCCATAAAGGAGCACGATCTGTACGCCGTCTCCGTGCTTAGTGGGAACAGGAACTTCAGCGGGAGGATCCACCCGCTCTCCAGGGGCAACTTCCTGGCTAGCCCGCCCCTCGTAGTTGCTTACGCCATAGCCGGCAGGATGGACATAGACCTGACCAAAGAACCTCTAGCCTACGATCCCAATGGGCAGCCGGTCTACCTCAGGGACATCTGGCCCACACAGGAGGAACTAAAGGAGGCCGTGGAGCGCGCCCTGGATCCTGAGCTCTTCAAGGAGAAGTACAAGGACGTCTTCAAGGGGGACGAGAGGTGGGAGTCCCTCCAGGCTCCCAGCGGAGATCTCTACTCCTGGGATCCGAGGAGCACCTACATAAAGAAGCCCCCGTTCTTCGAGGGAATGAGCTTGGAGCCTCCGGAACCGAAGGACATAAGGGGAGCCAGAGTTCTGGCCCTGTTCGGCGACAGGGTCACCACGGACCACATAAGTCCGGCCGGCGCCATACCCGTCGACAGCCCCGCTGGGAAGTACCTGATCGAGCATGGAGTGAAGCCGGAGGAGTTCAACACCTTCGGCAGCAGGAGGGGCAATCACGAGGTCATGAACCGCGGATGCTTCAGCAACGTGAGGATCAGGAACCTACTGGTAGACGAGGAAGGCGGGAAGACGATATACTGGCCTACCGGCGAGAAGATGTGGATATACGATGCTGCCATGAGGTACAAGGAGCAGGGAATCCCCCTCATAGTCATCGCGGGCAAGCAGTACGGGACCGGGAGTAGCAGGGACTGGGCGGCCAAGTGCACCGCCCTGCTCGGGGTCAAGGCGGTAATCGCCGAGAGCTTCGAGAGGATCCACAGGAGCAACCTGGTGGGAATGGGTGTCCTACCACTCCAGTTCATGGAGGGCGAGAGCTGGCGCAGCCTCGGGCTGAAGGGAGACGAGGTCTACGACATACTGGGGATAGAGGAGGGACTGGAGCCCGGGAAGATACTGACCGTGAGGGCTACCAGGCCGGATGGAAGCGTGGTGGAGTTCAAGGTCAGGACCAGGCTCGACACCCATGTGGAGGTGGAGTACTACAGGCACGGCGGCATACTCCAGTACGTCCTGAGGAAGATGTTGAAGGCCTGAGTACCCTGCACTCATTTCTTTTCTCGTCCACCCTATTTTCCGCGAACTATCTCGGGAGGTCCTCGCATAACGCGTATCGCCTCGGGGATACATTGCTTCTTCGATATATGACTGTACAACATAACCGTTTTAAGCCAAGATAGTATTTACCTTCATGATGGAAAAGGTAGTTATTTTTGAACCGGATGACGGGAGGAACGGGTCTTCCTTGGTAGACGGGATCCGCATCATGAGGGTGGGGAGCCTCCTAGGCTTGATGGCGTGGACCTTGGCACTGGTGGAAGATCTCTACTTCACCTTCTTCTTCGATCCACTGACCACGCCCAATTGGGTGGAGGACCTGATCGGCCCGCTGACCCGCCTGATAGGAACGGTTGTGCTGGTGCTCATCGTGATATATCTCTTCAACTTCTATGAAGGTGCCTCGCACCTCACGAGGTTCGACTCACGCATGAATATTGGCAGGATGGGGGTCCTTCTGATGATCAGCGGCGTCCTCGTGTCGTTCCTGGGTAGCTGGATCGTGATAATGGTGATGAACGCCGCCGAGGGAAGCGGACAGGAGGGCGTTCCTCCGGCTCTGGCGCTGTCCATGAATGGGGTTGTTATTGTAGGATCAGGATTGATGATCGTGGGCAGCCTCCTATTCGCGATCATGATGGTTAGGCTCTCCAAGAATGGACTCGGTTGGGGATATGGAGTCGGTGGCTTTCTCTACCTAGCTATGGAGGTCCTTAGAGCCCTTACTACGTTTGGTCTCCTGAGGGGTATACTGACGGTCGATACAACCTCCATTCTGGAAAGAGCTCTGGGACTCGCCTCGATGCTCCTGATCTACTGGACCAGCACGGGTTTCCTTAAGGGGTTCCATCCTGAGGAAAAAGTACCGGTCGAGGAGGCCGAACCGGTAATACAGTAAAAAGGAAAGGATAATGTTCGGGACGATCAGTACTGCTTGTACTCCCAGTTCTTGGCGTCCATCTCCTCTATGAACTTCACCAAGAAGTCCACGATAACATTCAGCATCTTCTCTCCCTTCTCCTTGGTGGCCTTGGTGGGATCGCCGGTCGCTCCGTATGGCGTGAGCTCGTCGAAGGTCCAGACTATCTTTATGTGCTCGGGGAGCTTCGGGACCACGCCCTTGGCCGCTTCCATGTCCACCAGCTCAGGAGCTATGGCCAAGTTTATGGAGGTCTCCCCCTCTCCGGCGTGCCCGAGTCCTTCCCACACCTCGAAGGTGCCGGGAGGCAGGAGCTTGCCAGCCGTCACCCACCAAGCGTCGAGGACTGCGATCTTAGCGTCCTTGTGCTGCACCTTGAACTGCCTGGCCGCTATCTCTATCGGCTCGATGTTGCCGTCGTGCCCGTTGATGACGAGGAACTTCCTGATCCCGTGCTTGTACAGGCTCTCGAACACATCCCTGAGTACCGCTATGACGGTCTCGGGCTTGAGTGATACTGCAATGGGGAACATGGCGTAATGCTCACTCATCCCATAGGCGAGGGGAGGAACGACGAAGGCCCCCTTGACCCTCTTGGCCACCTCCTCAGCTATCTTGGTGGAGACTATAGTGTCTGAGCCGAATGGAAGGTGGTCACCGTGGTTCTCGCAGCTGCCCACCGGGATGAGGGCTTTGTCATAATTACCTTCCCTGAACTTCTTCCCGTTCAGGAAGAGGAGGTTCACATCCTTGTCGAGGATTATCCCCATGGATACCACCTATGTGATCTAGGAGTCCAAGAGAAAAGTATAACCTTTGCCGTCCGACGATCAGAATAAATAGGAAAAAGTTTAAGACCGTTCTGGCTTCTCGCCGGCCTTAAGCCATCTCCTGACCACAGCAGGCAGCTCTTCCTCCAATATACCTCTGGGTTTGTATATCATAATGGCAACTAACAGCGCTGAGAAGATCAATTCGACGAGACCGTAGAGGCCTGTGGACTCCTCCACGGGCTTCAAAGCCTGCATCAGAACGGTGAAGAGGACCGCACCAAGCCAGGCACCGGATATGGTGTACATGCCGCCCACGATGAGCATTATTATGACGTTGAAGGTGAGGACGAAGGAGAAGGCCCTGGGATCTATCAACGTGATCAGGTGGGCGTAGAGACCGCCAGCGACCCCGGCGAAGAAGGCGCCTATCACGAAGGCCATTAGCCTGTATCTGAACGTGTCTATGCCGAGGCTCTGGGCGGCGATGCTGTCCTCCCTGATGGCTACCATGGCCCTACCGTGGTACGAGTCAACTATCCTCCATGTCACGTAAATGGTGAGGCCCAGCCAGAGGTAGATCCACCAGATGTTGGTGTACTCGGGGATACCGCTTATCCCCAATGCCCCCCTCGTTATGGGCTCCAAGTTCAGGAGGAGGGAGTACACGACTGCCATGAAGCCCAGAGTCGCGACTGCCAGGTAGTGCCCCCTCAACCTGAGGACGGGGAAGCCTATGACGAAGGCTATCGCCGCAGCCAGTAGCCCTCCAACTATAAGGGCCGCCGGGTAGGGAAGATAGGCCCCTTTCAATATCTCAGGAAGCTCGGGGAAGTAGTTGGGCCTCTTCTCCAGCGGGAAGGTCAGCAGTGCGGCCGTGTATGCCCCGACGGCCATGAAGCCCACGTGCCCGAGGCTGAACACGTCGGTGAAGCCGTTGGTCAGCCCCAAGCTGACTGTGAGGATCGCGTATATCCCCATGAGCTCTATCAGGTACTTGTGGTAGCCGGAGGCGAAGTTGTCGATCAGCAGCAGGAAGGCGGCGCCCACCAAGGCCGTCAGCAGCACCCTCTTCGCGTCCCTCATACGCGCTCCACCTCCCTGCCGAAGAGGCCGTAGGGCCTGATCAGGAGTATTATTATGAGGATCAGGAACGAGATCCCGTCTCTAAGCCCGGAGTACTCGGGCGGGAGTAGGCCCACCGAGTATATCTCCGCGTAGCCGAGGATGTAGCCTCCCAGTACGGAACCCGTCAAGCTGCCTATACCTCCCACCACGGCGGCTATGAAGGCCTTCACGCCGGGCATGAAGCCAGTGGTGGGATCAACCTGACCGTACATGCCTCCCCACAGGAAGCCCGTCAGCGCTGCTACCATGGAAGCCAGGGCGAACGCGATCATTATGATGCGGTTCGCGTCGATGCCCATGAGGACGCTTGCCTCCAGGTCGTCGGCCGTGGCCCTCATTGCTATGCCCACCTTGGTCTTGGTGAAGAAGAGGACCAGGGCGGCGAACAGGATGAGCGTGGAGACTATGGTGAATATCTCTATGACCCTCACGGAGAAGTCCCCGTACCTGTACACTCCCTTCAGGAACTCGGGCAGTGGGAACACCCTGGGCTGCGGGGTGGCGATGATCCTCACGAGGTTCTCCAGGAATATGTAGACTCCCAGCGAGGTGATCAGCATTGAGAGCTCCGGCCCTCCCCTGAGGGGTCTGTAGGCGAAGAAGTCTATGGCCACGCCCAGGACAGCTCCTAGCGCCATCGAGAGGGGCAGAGAGAGTATGGGATCGAGTCCCATGGCTAGGAACATGATGTAGAAGTAGGCGCCGACCATCAGCATGGCACCGTGGGCGAAGTTGATGAGCCTGAGGATCCCATATATTATGCTCATCCCTATTGCAAGGAGGGCGTACATGCTCCCGAGGACGAAGCTCCCTATGAACAGGTCCAAGATGTAGGTTGCGCTGACCATGATATCACCCCAGATAAGCTTTCACCATGTCCATGGAGAGGACCTCCTTGGGCTCCCCGCTCGCTATTATCCTGCCGGTCTGGATCACGTAGATGTAGTGGGAGTGGGTGAGCGCTTTCTTGACGTGCTGCTCCACCACGAGCACCGTCGTCCCCTCCTCGTTTATCTTGGAGATGGCATCGTAGAGGACATCCACCACTCTGGGAGCCAGTCCCAGTGATGGTTCGTCCAGCAGCAGGAGCTTGGGGTTGCTCATCAACCCCCTAGCAATGGCGAGCATCTGCTGCTCCCCTCCGCTCAGGGAGCCGGCTATCTGGTTCCTCCTCTCCTTCAGGATGGGGAAGAGCTGGTAGACGAACTCCAGCCTGTCCTCCAAGTCCTTTGAGGTGTAGCCTCCCACCACCAGGTTCTCGTAGACCGTGAGCCTGTGGAATATCTTCCTGCCCTCAGGGACCAGAGAGATGCCCATCCTCACTCTCCTGTGGGGCGGGACCTTCGTTATCTCCTGGCCATCGAAGGAGATGCTGCCGCCAGTCACCTTCCCTCCCACCAAGGTTATGGTCCCTGATATCGCTCTGAGGGTAGTCGTCTTGCCTGCCCCGTTGCTTCCGAGCAGGCTCACAACCTGTCCCTTCCTCACCTGGAAGCTTATCCCCTGAACGGCAACCAGAGGACCGTAATTTACGAACAACTCCTTAACATCCAGTAAAGTCATTCAGGTCCCTCCCAAATAGACCTCTATGACCTTGGGGTCGTTGACGACCTCGTCATAGGTCCCCTCAGCGATTATCCTCCCGTGGTCCAGCACTTGCACCCAGCTGCAGAGCCCCTGGATCACTCTCATCCTGTGCTCCACTATGAAGACCGTGAGGTCGAAGCTCTCCTTTATCTCCCTCACCTTAGATATGAGGTCCTCCGCCTCCTTCGGGTTCATCCCGGCAGTGGGCTCGTCCAGCATGAGGAGCTTCGGCTTGGTGAGGAGGCTCCTCCCGATCTCCACCAGTCGTTGTATCCCGTAGGGGAGCTCCCCCGCTAGCCTGTCCGCGTACTCTTGAATCCCCAGCTCCCTCATGACCTCAAGTACTTCACGCTCCCCGGCCTCCTCCTCTCCCGCGTATCTGGAGCTCATGAGAACCGTGTCCAGCAGGGAGTAGGAGAAGGACTTGTGCCTCCCTATCAGGAGGTTCTCCCTGGCCGTAAGCCTCCTGAATATGCGCAGGTTCTGGAAGGTCCTGGCTATGCCCAGCTCCGATACCCTGTTGGGCGGTAGGCCCGTTATGTCCCTGCCCTCGAACTTGATGGTGCCCCCATCGGGCTTGATGTAGCCCGTGATGAGGTTGAACACCGTGGTCTTCCCGGCGCCGTTGGGACCTATCAGACCGTAGATCTCCCCCTTCGGGAGATCTAACCGATAATCGTCCACAGCCAAAAGTCCACCGAACCTCTTGGTCAGTCCCCTGACTTCCAGGAGGGACAAGAAATCACCCTGTAAAAAAGGAGGTTAGGGGTTTAAGGTATGGGGTTCAGGGCCAGTTCGGCCGGAGGCATGTACTCGGGAGTGAGCTGCTCCAAGGTGACGAACTTCCCGTTCTTGACCTGAAGGACGGACACGGCTTTCTGAGGCACGTGGTTCTGCGGTGAGTAGCTTATGGTGCCGGTAACGGCTGGGAAGCCCTTTATCTGCTCCAGCGCGTTCTTTATCGCGGTCGGATCGGTGCTTCCGGCCCTCTTTATGGCCTCGGCCAGCAGCATCATCGCGTCATAGCCGAGGGCAGCGAAGGCGTTCTCCGGTTTCCTGCCGTACTCCTTCTGGTAAGCCTCTATGAACTTCTTCACCCTGTCGTTGGGCGGCACGTCCAGTGAGACGTGGGTCGCGAATATCGTTCCCTCAGCGGCCTTCCCGGCCACCTTCACCATTTCAGGCGTGTCGAAACCGTCCTCACCCAGAATGGGCAGATTTATTCCCGCATCCCTTATCTGCTTTATGATGAGGCCCACGTTACCAGGCGTGGCGCCTATGTAGATGGCGTCAATCTTCTCGGACTTCATCTTGTCCTTGAGCCTAGCTATCTGAGCGGAGTAGTCCTTGTCGTTGGTGTGGAAGGTGTCTATGTAAACAATGGAGTTGGAATCCCCGGTGTAGTGCTTGAACGCGTCCACGAAGTACGTGCAGACGGCCCTGCTGAAGTCCATCTCGACGTCAACCCAGACGACGACCTTCTTGTAGCCCAGCTTCTTCACCGCGTACTCTGCCACAGCTGCGGCCTGGGCGTTGTCTCCGAAAGCCGCTAGGAACATGTAGTTACCCACCCATTTCGGTAGGAGCGGGTGAGTTGCTCCGCTGGTTATGAAGGGTATCTTGTTGGCCTGAGCTATCTCACCGGCTATTCTAGCGAAGTTGGTGTCGCCATAGCCTATCATGGCGACGACCCCTTCCTGCACCAGCCTCTTGGCAGCTGCAGCGGTCTCGGTCTGGTCGGACTTGGTGTCTATCAGGATCAGCTTGATCTTCTTCCCGTTGATCCCACCGGCTTCGTTTATCTGTTTGACCGCTAACTTCACTCCGTTGGCAGCGGGAGCGTCTATGGAACCCATGAATCCTCCTATGTTGTAGAGGGCCCCGACCTTGATCTCCTGAGCGCCAGCACCACCCTGCAGGGCGAAATAGGCGGCCACTATGACCACGATCACCACTACTAGCCCTATTACTAGGTTCCTCGTATTCATCCCATGACACCTCTCTCGGGCCCCTTGAGGCCTCTTTTTTCTCGAGCAACTAAAATATAAGCTCTATCGGAAAAGAAACTTATTCAGATCCCGGATGATGGCAGAGAGACCCCTTCTGATGCTCGTGCAGGTAGAATTGTACAGGAAGTGGCGTCAGGTGAGGTCACTTCATTATGTCCAATATATAAGGTGCTAGTCATTATTTGTAGTAATTAATAAGGAAAATTTTTGATTAGACAGATCATTTATAAGATCTCGTGGATTAATGACCTAGGTGGAAAAGTGGAACGGCTCCTTTCCCCCAAGACGAGTGAACCCTTCAGGATGATCGTCCATGGTGGTGCGGGCAGGATACCAAATGATAAAGCTCCTCTCTACGCAGAGGGAGTCAAGAAAGCTTTAGAAACGGGTCTCCAAGTTTTAAAGTCAGGAGGAAGCGCGCTGGACGCGGTAATCGAGGCCGTCGCTTATATGGAAGATGATCCCACGTTCAACGCCGGCAGAGGTTCCGTTCTCAATAGCGAGGGGTTCATAGAGATGGACGCAATCGTGATGGATGGCTCCTCACTCTCGATGGGTGCCGTGGCCGCCGTGAGAAGAGTGAAGAACCCGGTGAGGCTTGCTAGGGCGGTGATGGAGAGGACGAACCACAACATGTTCGCAGGCGAGTGGGCGGACAGGCTGGCCGAGGTCATGGGCCTCGAGCTGGCCGACCCCTCGTACTTCCTAACCGAGAGGCGCAGGAGGGAGTGGGAGGAGATGAGGGCAGGGAAGGTGAACCCCACCAGGGAGTTCATGTACTCGACGGTTGGAGCGGTTGCAATAGACGGGAGTGGGAACCTAGCTGCGGCCACCTCCACCGGAGGCACGCCCCTGAAGATGCCAGGTAGGGTGGGAGACACGCCCCTTGTTGGTAGCGGTGCCTACGCCGATAATACCCTAGGAGGGGCGAGCGCGACGGGACTGGGGGAGTCCATAATGAGGGTGGTCCTGTCGAAGACCGCACTGGAACTCATACCACGGGCGACGGATCCGGCCAGCGCCGCTCAGAGGGCCATCGAGATCATGGAGACGAGGGTGGGAGGGGGAGCCGGTCTGATACTCATAGATCTCCACGGAAACGTGGGGTTGGCGTACAACACCCCGGCCATGTCCTTCGCATTCAATCAGGGTAACGAGATAATTTACGGAGTGGGGGTGATGGGGAGAAGGGCATCACCCCTGCCCTGATCCTATCCCCATTCCTCACCACGCGGGAAGCCCGACGGTCATAACTCAAATTCGGCCACGAGTATTGTGTGATCTGAAGGCTTCTCCGCCAGCCTAGGCTTCATATCGATGTAGCTATCAACGGACTTTTCGGCCAATGGCTTCGTGGCCAGTATGTGGTCGACCCTCCATCCGAGCTTCCTCTCTATAGCCTTGGGGACCCTGTAATCGTAGAAGGTGTACTGATGCGGCTCGTTGGGATGGTGCTTCCTGAACACGTCGACGAAACCCCACTCCAAGATCTCTTTGAAGGCCTTCCTCGCCTCTATGTGGAAGTCCACGTGATTCTTCAGCCTCTTGGGGTTGTGCACATCTATCTCCTCCGGTGCCACGTTCATGTCCCCGCACCAGAGGATCATCCAGTTGGGATCGTACTCCTCCTCGAAGAGCCTGCGCAGGTCCCTAAGCCACTGGAGCTTGTACTGGTAGCGCGGGCTGTCTATCTTGTAGCCCTGGGGCACGTAGGTATTTATGACGTGTATCCCCTTGTAGACCCCCCTCACAAGCCTGTCTGGGTCCCTGCCGAAGAGGCCGAACCTCACATCCTTCAGCTCCTCCTTGGACGCGATGGCAACCCCGTTGTACCTGCCGGTCCCATGGAAGACCACCTTGTAACCTATGTCCTCGAAGGCCTTCACGGGGAACTTGGTGTCGTCCACCTTGGTCTCCTGCATGCAGAGCAGGTCGGGCTGGTTCTCCTCGAGCCAAGGGATAATGATGTGGAGCCTCGACCTTATGGAGTTCACGTTGTAAGTGGCTACCTTTAGCCTCACGATAATCACCCAGCTTTAAGGTCCGGTGGAAGCGATAAACGTGTCGCGACATGTGAACAGGGATGGGTGGGGAAAGGGAAAGGATAAGTGGGTTACCGTGTAGGGTAGCGCCGGTGCACGTATGTCGTTCGAGTACTCCGTAGAGGATCACCTGATGATGGGGATCTCCGATCTCAGATCGGGAGCCAAGTATAGCCTGATAGCATACCTGCTGACCCTTCTCGTGGCGGTAGCGATCCTGGCGACGTTTCCGTCCATGTTCGCCTGGGGGATGAACGCTAACGTGTATAACATGAACCTCAACTTCCTGATAGGCCTGGGCGTCTTGGTGGTGCTGGTGGGGATCGCGATCCTAGTCGTGAGTATAGTGGCATTCTACAAGTTCTACAAGGCGACTGGGCATTTGAAAGAGTTCGATCCGAGGTTCAGCATAGGGAGAACCGGTATCCTGCTTGTGATCGCCGGACTAGTCGTCCTGCTATTGGGCACCTTCATCGTTGGACTTGCCATAGGCCTAACTGCCCCTGGAAACGAGCCTGGCTCAATCGTGGGGGTCTTGCTCTCGATGGTAGGCATCATCATCTTAGGAGTGGCCCTAGCCGTGATAGGGGAGATCCTATTCGCCGTGATGATAATGAGGCTCTCGGAGGTCGAGGGGCTAGACCAGGGTTTCAAAATAGCCGGTGCGCTCTACATAGCCAGCGTGATACTGAGCTTCATCCCATACGTCGGAATAGTGGGATATGCCCTAGGGCTGGTTTCGATGTTCCTGATATACACCTATAGCAAGAATAGCCTTGAGGGTCTGGAGAGGGGGACTGGAAAAGGGCTGAAACCGGAAATGGGGGATTGGGAGGGTTGAAAGAGGATTTGGATAGAGAGTTCAGAGCTTACTCAGTAGCTCCTCTATCTCCCTCAACCTGTTCTCTATCCATTTCTTCCTCTCTTTCAGCCACCTGATCTCTTCTTCCCTGCTGGGGAAGGGGTAAGTGGGTGTGGGAGGCGGTGCGATCGGTTGCGGTTGCGGGGCTGTGAGATACTTCAGGGCCTCCTCGACTGTGATGCCCGCGGGTACAGGTATCCAGCTGATTCCGGCGCTCGCGAGGGTAGCTGCGGCGTTAGGCCCCACGTCGCTGGCTAGCACAACGTTAACGCCCTTTTCCTGTAGAGATTGAGCTAGAGCAGGCCCGGCGCCCCCGGGGAGCTGGGCGTAAGGGTTGCTCTCCACCTTGATGTCCTTGACTCCGTCCTCGTAATCCACTATGGCTAGGTAGGGAGCTCTGCCGAAGAGAAAGGAGACCTTGGACCTGAGCCCCTCCGGGGTGTCCACCGGGACGGCTACTCTCACTGCTCACCACCCTCCAGTTCCCGCAGTCTCCTCTCTATCTCCTGAAGTTCCCTCCTCAGGTACTCCCTCTCCCTCTCCAGTTGCTCCCTCTCACTGACAGGAGTTGCTGGCTGCGTCACGGTGGTCGGAGCCGTGGTGGGATAGGTCCACGGCCAGGCCGGGAATGGCACCCCGGAGCCGAAGATCTGCCAGGCGTGGACCACCTGGCCACTAGGTGAGAGATAGAAGGCCCAAGGTCCGATGCCGCTCCTGCAGGGACCGATGTACGTGTAACCCCTAGAGGCAGCGGCGGAGATGACCTGTGGAGCAACCCACCAAGCCCACCCTCTGCCCCATCCGAAGCCACCCCATCCGAATCCTCCTCTCCTCCATCCCCATCCTCTGCCCCAACCTCTCCTCCAACCCCAGCCGTAGCCGTACCACCAAGCCATACCTATCACCACCATAGATAACACAGTAACCTATAAAAATGTAACCTCTCGGAAATACTTGAAAGAGGATGAGAAAGAGATGGAGGAGGGGCCTGGGTGCAGGGGGTCCGGGCCTTGGCATATCGGGACTATACCCCCTGCTCGTGCTTCTCATGATACGCAGCGGCTACCATCACGGCTACGAGATGAAGAGGAAGATAGAGGAGATTATGGGCGTTCCGATGCCACCTGGATTCATCTACGTGACCTTAGGAAGGTTGGAGGCATCAGGGCTCGTCATCTCCACTCCTATGCCCTCTGACCCCCGGGGGAAGAAGATATATAGACTGACCCCCGCTGGTGAGCAGTTTCTAGCCGCTGGTATGGCTGAACTCAGGAGACTGAAGGCCCTCATAGATAGAGTAGTGGAATTTTACGGGGGCAACGAATTTTAGGGAGCGCTTCCCTAACCCCCTGATGCCCGGCCAGATGGCTAGAGCCCATCTTCGCATATACGGGAGGGTTCAGGGGGTCTTCTTCAGATCGACCATGAGAGAGGTCGCCAACGAGCTCGGGGTGAAGGGATGGGTTAGGAACCTGCCTGATGGGAGCGTCGAGGCTGTGGTGGAGGGAGAAAGGGAAAAAGTGGAGAGGATCATCGAGTGGGCCCATCAGGGTCCACCCCTCGCTAGGGTGAAGAGGGTGGAGGTGCAGTGGGAGGATTACAGGGGAGAGTTCGATGATTTCAGAATAGTGAGGTGGTGACAGCCGTCTAACGGACCGAAAAACCGAGTTAAATAAAGAGAGGGGTGAGTGGGAGGTTCACTCTCCCTTCTCCTCTCTCTTCTTGTATTCCTCGTACTTCTCCTCCGCGTACTTCTTCACGACGTCCTTGAGACCCCAGCCCACGGCGACGCCTATCCCGACCGCAGAACCTATCGCCGCGCCGAGTACCAAGTACCTGACTATCTCCTCCAGCAAGGTCACGTCTATCATCATCTGCCTTAGACCTATGAGCAGCACCACGAAGTATATCATGAACTTGAAGAGGTTCCCTATGATCTCGGCCCACTCCACTCCCTGCTTCTCACTCACGTCTATGATGAGGTCCCCGAGGAAGTCGCCCGCTATCAGGCCGACCATTATGATGGCGATGCCCGCAGCTAGGTTAGGCAGATAGCCCTGTATCCAAGCGACTATCTTGGTGAGGGCGGTTATGCCCAAGGTGTCGGAGGCGGCGGCGATGGCCAGCAGGTAAACGAACCACCTAGCGATTATGTCGAATATGGTGACTATGCTAACGTGTGTCCTCTCCTCGATGGCCTTGCCCACTGAGGTGGATCTTATGGCGTCGTCGACGCCTATCTTATCGAGGACGTAGCTGACCGCCTTCCCGAAAGCCCTGCCGGCAGCCCATCCTATTACTAGGATCACTATAGCGCCCAGCAGCTTGGGAGTCATCTCAACTATGTACCTGATCAGCTCGGCGAGGTAGACCTGGAGCACCTGCATTCACATCACCCCGATCCTTAGATATTCGCTATATTAAAAATTTATTTGAGGAGCTCACGAGTTCCATAATATGCGACGTTCGATTTCTAAAGCGCCATAATACTTTTGATAATTTACGTATTTATTCTTTATTATCGGGATACTCCGAAAAAAGGAAGTGAATCCTTCGGAAAAGGGTAACATACTCCCTGCTTCCCGACGTAAAACAGTTGCAATCGCCCCGCCCATGCAGACTTATTAAGCCCGTTATTCAACGATAGGCGGGGAAATACATGAGCTTGAGGAGAAGCGTACCCCTTCTGGGACTCAGAGTGGACATGATGCTGACCCTATCGCTCATAATAGCGGTCTCTGGATTCGTTTTCATCTATCTACTTGGCCCCAGCGTCGGTCTGGTCGGGGGAGTGGTGCTGGCGCTGCTGTTCAACTTCTTCATGTGGCTCATATCCCCTTACCTGATAAAGGCCATGTACAGGCTTAAGCCCGTGAGCAGGGACGAGATGCCCTGGCTGTACTCAACGGTGGAGATGCTCGCAGCGAAGAGCGGTTTGAAGAGGATGCCTCAAGTGTTCATCGCGCCCACCGAGGTGCCGAACGCCTTCGCCTTCGGTAGCCCGATATTCGGTTACGGCGTTGCTGTCACGGAGGGACTCCTCAGAGTGCTGGACGAGGAGGAGATAGAGGCCGTGCTGGGCCACGAGATAGGGCACATAAGGCATGGGGACATGCATGTGATGATGATCGCCACCGCCCTACCTGCGATATTCCTGCAGATCGGCAGGTGGTTCATCTGGGGGTCCATGTTCGGGTACGGGGGCTCGAGGGACAGGGACAACGCTGGATCCCTCTACCTCTTGGGAGTGGCGCTCACCGTGATCGGATGGCTCCTGTACCTCCTAGCCCTGAGGCTCAGCAGGTTGAGAGAGTTCTACGCCGACGCGCACTCGGCGCTCACCGTCGAGAGGGGTGCTGAGAAGCTCCAGCGCGCCTTGGTGAAGATAGCCAAGAACACCGATCCCAAGCTGGGTGCACAGCTCGCCAGCGCTAAGGCGCTCATGATAACCGATCCCACGCGGAGGGAGCTTGACGAGGACCTTAAGTCGATAATGGAGAGGGAGGAGAGCTTCTTCGAGAGGCTCATGTCCCTGTTCTCAACTCACCCGAGGCTGAAGGACAGGCTGATGAAGCTGGAGGAGCTCAAGCGGATCTCCGGCTGATACCCCCTTATATTTTGTGATCGGCAGTATAGGCGGGTGAGGGGTTGGAGAAGATAGCGGTTCCAGCGAAGGGCCCCGAGGGATTGGATGCCATAGCCTTCGGACAGCCCTCCTACGCTCCATTCTTCACGATAGTGACGGTGGAGGACTCCGAGATAAAGAAGGTCGAGGTGATAAGGAACCCGGCTTCGGGACTCCTCACTTACAGGGGACCTAGCCTGGCGTCGTGGCTCAAGCACATGGGGGTGACGGTCCTCATCTCCATATCCCTCCCGGAGGACGTGCTCAGGAGCCTCACCTCTTGGGGGATAAGGGCCGTGTTCGCCACGGGCAGGACCGTCAGGGAGATACTAGACGCCTACCTCTCCGGGACCTACAGGCCCCCAGGAGGTGAAAAATCGGGCGAGGAGGGGCTGGTCTGATCACAGCACCGGATCTATTTTTCTCCCCGCCACGACTATCGGGTCCCACACTGGAGCGAGCGGTGGGGCGTAGCCCACATCGGCGAATATGAGGTCCCTGCTCTTGGGCTTGTACGGGAGCAGGGTAGCCGCAACGTTCACCCTTGCCAAGGCCCCTCTACCTATGGCCTGGACGCCCATCACGGTACCATCCTCGTTGACCACGAGCTTCAGCCAGAGGTAGCCGGATCCCGGCATGTAGTGGGCCTTGTTCCTTCCCTTTATCACCACGCCCTTCACATCGAAGCCCTTCTCCTTGGCCTCCCTCTCGGTGAGTCCCGTGCCAGCTACCTCTATCCCGAACACCTCAGCCGTCCAAGTCCTCACCGCTCCCGGGAACTCGGTATCCTTCCCCGCAGCGTTGGAACCGGCAACTAGTCCCATCTTATTGGCTATCTGGGCGAAGGGCATCCAGTCGGGCCTTCCCGTCACCCTGTTTATCGCTTCCACGTTATCGCCGGCGGCGTAGACGTCCTCCAAGTTCGTCCTCATCCTGGAGTCCACCTTGATGGCTCCTGTCTCCCCTAGCTCCGCTCCCGCCTCCCTGAGGAGATCCACATTGGGTTCCACGCCGGCGAAGACGAGCACCAGATCAGCGTCCATGGAGGAGTCTCCCGCCTCGACCCTCAGGGCCTCTCCTGTCCGCCTCACCTCCCTCACGGGAGTCCCGAAATGGAACTTGACCTGGGCGGAGGATAGAAGTTCCTTCATCACCTCCCCCATGTCCTCGTCCAGTCCCTTCGGTAGGGGCCACCCGAAGTACTCGAACACGTGGACCTCCTTTCCCAGCCTCGCTATGTTCTCCGCGAACTCCATGCCGTTGAGCCCAGCTCCTATAATTGCTACCCTCCTTGACTTGAGGACCCTCCTCCTTATCTCGTCCCCTTCGTCCAGATGGTGGGCTGAGAGAACTCCCTCGCTGTCCAGGCCCGGGATCGGCGGTGCTTTAGATCTGGCACCCGTGGCGACGATCAGGACATCGTATTCAAGCTCCCTCACTTCGTCCCCCTTCCTGTAAACCACCTTCTTCTCAGCCGGGAGGATCCTCTCGGCAACGGCCTCCAGTTCCAGATTGATCCTCCTCTTCTCAACGAAGAAGCTTGGAGGGTAGTACATGAGATCGTCTAGCGACTTTATGACCCCACCGACGTAGTAAGGTATGCCGCAGAGGGCGAAGCTCACGTACTTGGTCTTCTCTATGACGATTATCTCGCTATCAGGCCTGTGCTTCCTGATCCTGCTGGCCGCGGCCATGCCCGCGGGACCGCCACCTATGACGACTGCCCTCATCCTGCTTGTCACCGCGCCTCGATGAGGGTCAGCGATTTTAACGTACCCTTCGTTTGAGGCTCGGATCATATCAGCTGCTCTCGAAGAGGACGAACTTCAGCCTCCTTCCCCTGAGCTTGACCAGCCCGATCGAGTATCCCACCGATTCCAGTGTGGATAGTAATCTCGAGATCTCGGTCCCCTTATTCAGCCTTATCAGGACCTCCAAGCAATCTGAGGGACCTGTTCCCGGTAGGAAGGCGTCGGACTCCTTCACACGGAGGACCTTGCCGAAGGGGCCCAACAGTGAGATCACATCGTCCATTCGTATGGCCATCACTGCCAACCACAGCGAGGAGAGATAAGCTGGGAGGGGAGGATGTATTGCGCACTTATTAAAGCTTCTGGAGCTCCTCCCTCGCCAGTTCAACCATTCTGGAGGCAGATCTGATCTTCGCCCTGGCGATCAAGGTGTCTCCCTTCTTCAGGGATTCTCTGGCCTCCTCCAAGTTCTTCAGGGCGATCTCGTACCTGGCCTTGGCCTTGGAGACGTCCTTCCCCTCCGCTTCCAGCAGGAGGATCTCATCACCCACGGATACGGCATCCGCATACACGTTCTCGAGCTCGTCCTCCAGGGATTTAGCCTCCAGCTCCTCCTCTCTCTCCTTCTCTTCCTCCTGTCTCTTCATCTCGAGGAGTTCCTGCTCCACATTCCTTATACATTCTGCCAGAAGACGTGAGAAGTCGGTAGCCTCATCCGTGGCGGTGTTGAAGCCGTCCAGCATTCCATAGGCTCCTCCCACGACCGCTCCAGCCAAGGCGCTCTTGATGCTGTCCACATCACCAGCGAGGAGGCTGCTGGCCAGACTTGCCAATCCTCCCCCCATCAGAGCGCCGAACACTCCCTTCCTCAGTATACCGCCGCTCTCCACCTCGTAAAGTATCTTTATATCGCCTCCCACGGGAGACGCAGCCAGCTTGCCCTTCTCATCCTTGTATTTCACTGAAACCCTCACTAAATCTCCTTCTGCAGACTTATCGGTTATGGCCGTTCCGTTCAGTGCCAATTGATTGAAGAGCTTCTCTATGAACAGGTCGAAATACTCGCTCAATCCCTTAACGTGGTAATAGAAGGTGGAGGCAGTGTACTTCATAGGATATGTGAGACGGAAAGCCACATAAATGTTTTAATGAATGTTTGATCAGTCTGTGATCCCGTTAAGTAAGATTAGAGATCCAAAAAGAATGTCATGGGAAGGAAGGCAGCCATTAGTCGCTGTGAAAATCTTCTTAGGGGATGGCAGTAAACGTACCTCGCCCGTGAAGTAGCTAATCTCCTTTTAGGGGGCCCCGGGACGGGGGGTTGATCCGCAGATTGTGTTCCTTTCGACTGCCATGTCAGCGCTCCTCCAGATGAGGGCCTTCATCCACGGCTCGGTACACATATATTCGCCATGTATCTATTATACATGATGAGTTCATCAGGCAGGACTACCCTCACATTATCTCGGAAGACGGTAGATAGGCTCAAGAAGCTAAAAGAGGAATTAGAGGTGGATTCTTACGATGAATTGATAAATCTCCTGATAGAAGAGAGAAAGAGGAATCTGATAGAGAGGATTCTGGGATCAACGATACTGACCGAAGATGAGGCCAAGGAGATATGGAAGGTAATCCGGGAGAGGAGGGAGACTTGGTGGAAGAGGTCCTACTAGACACCGATGCTCTCATAGAGCTGCATAAGGATGAAAAAGTGCTAAAGGCTGCACACATATCCTACGACATGGGCATTTCCGTGGTCACCCTGTACGAGTACCTGTTCGGCCTTGCCTACATAGGCAAGGATGTGGATAGGTGGAAGGAGGTTCTGGACTCGCTCTACGAGGTTGTTCCCCTAGATCAGGGGATAATCAAGAGGGCCCTCCTTTTGGATGTGAAATTGAGCAAGCGAGGACTCCGGCTGGAGTTCAGGGATCTGATCGTGGGAGCCTCCGCCCTTGAGCGGGGTCTTCCCCTAGTCACCGGGAACGTGAAGCACTTCGAGAGGTTGGAAGAGGAGGGGCTGACCCTCGTGGAATTGAGGGACTTCTTGAACCGGTTGAGGAGTCTGTAAAATCCAGTCAATGAGGAGGGGACTAGCAAGCGGGGCTGGGTAGGGTCTAGGAGGGTTTTGGATCGGACTAGCACTCCTGAGTGGATTTTGGGTAATCGAGACGGCTCTTCCCATGAAGTCACGGGGATGGGAGACCGGCGATGAGGCTATATCGAGAGAATTGGGCACTGTGCAGTTCATCTATTCCGTAGTGGAGGACTTCTGTTCCTCTTCCTCTGCAACCTTAGTCAGCTGCATCTTGTACATCTGGATTATCTCCTCCTCCGTCGTGGCATCCTGAGGTCCCTTATCGTCCCTCCATCCCATGAACCTGGGGAACCTTATCGCCAGCCCAGCATCTTTTTTCACCTTGCCCCAGCCGCACGTGTGGGTGGGGCTGAGCGTAATCTCGTCTCCCAGCACCTGAGCCACCTTCTGAGGGACGAACCAGACATCGGCCTCCAGATTGGATATGACGCTCGGATGCTTGTGATCTATCTTGTAAGGTTCCAAGAGCTTCGGCAGCTCCGCCAGCTCCTCGTCGGTGAAGCCCGATCCCATCTTGCACACGGTCTTGAACGTGTCCTCTTCCGGTGAGTAGGCAGCCATGAGGAGGGCCCCGTAAGTGCCGGCTCTCTTGCCCTTGCCCCAGAAGGCTCCCACGACCACCAAGTCTACCGGTTCCACCATCTTACTTATGTAGCTCCTCTTGAGCTTGATCCAGGACCATCCCCTAGTTCCAGCCTGGTACTGGGACTTGGGATCCTTAACCACGAGACCCTCGGTGCCCATCTCCACCGCGTGCTCGAAGAACCTCTCCAGCTCCTCCACATCGTTATCCACCACCTCGTACTGGACTATTCTGGCCTTCTCGTTCTCCTTCAGCAGATCGAGGAGAATCTTCCTTCTATCCTCGAGCGGCTCGTCCAGCAATTCCTTTCCATCGAGGTAGAGCACATCGAACACGTAGGTCACCGTTGGATAGGTCTTCATCGCCTCCTCCACGCCGTATTTCCTCCTCCTGTGCATCAGCTCCTGGAATGGGAGGATCTCCCCGGTATCGGGATTCACAGCCACGGTCTCGCTGTCTAGCACGACCTCGTGACCCTCCACGGCCTTGGATACGAACTCCCTCACGTCAGGGTAGGGTTCGGTGATGTTCTCCAGCCTTCTTGAGAATATCTGGACCTTTCCGTCCTTCCAGATGTGGATCTGCATCCTCTCCCCGTCGTACTTGAATTCAGCAAAGACCCTCGGCCCTATCTTGTCCATTATCTCCTGGGCGGACCTGAGCCTCTGGGCCAGCATCGGCCTGACCGGTATGCCCAGGGTGAGCTTGATCTCCTCCAGCCCCTTCAGACCCTTCTCAGCCACTAGCTTCGCTATCTTACCTATATCGGGGAATATGTTGTATTTCCTCTCGAGCTTGTCCCTGAACGCCCTTCCCTTGAGGAAGGCCTCCGCGAGAGCGTCCAGGACGGTCATGTCCCTCACTCCGAGCCTGAGTCTCTCTGTGACCACTCTTGCTATATATCTGGCCTCCAAGGGCTTGGCATCGCTGAACAATCCTGCAAGTAGCCTTATCTTGGCATCTTGGGCCCTCTCACCGGTTATCTCAGCGACCTTCCTGAGGGTATCGAAGACCCTGTTGACGGTCAGGTCCTCGGTGAAGAAGGACTGGGCAACCTTGTTCTCCACTGCCCACTCAGCCAGCTTCCCTATGTCACCGAGCTCTGGATACTTGGCCTCGAGCTTGTCCTGGGATATGCCGGTGGCCATCGACAGTGCTCTGAGCAGGAGTTTCTCCCCCACGCCGAGCTCGATACCCTCGTAGGCTGGTGCTATGCTCCCCAGCGTGAGGTAGACCACCTTGTCCAGTATTTCCGGGGGCGTTTCCAAGAAGAGTTTCTTGAGGTAGTCTATCATCTCCAGCCTGCCAGAAGTGGCCTCTATCCTCTCGTAATACTTGGCCACCACGATGAACAGCATGTCGCTCATTCACTCCACCTTGATCTTCCTGAAGCTGACCTCCTTGGGTGGAGCGACTATGTGGAGTATCCCGTTGGTCAGCTTCGCCACCACCTTGTCGGGATCTATCGGTATAGGGGTCTTGATCAGCTTCTTGTACCTGACCGTCGCTCCCCCCACCTTGGACGTGGCCTCGACCAAGATGGCGTCCTCACTGGCGCTTATGACGAGATCCTCCTTCCTCACGCCGGGGAGGTCCATGGTTATGACCACGCCCTCCTTGGTGACCTTAACCTCATGGAGGGGCTCCTCCACATCCCTAACGGTGAAATACCCCCACCTTACCTCCTTGTAGAACCAACCCATAACGATCCCCCCAACTCAATTCATCCTATATACATGGGAGCCGGGGCTTCCTTTGCCGTCTGGACGGTCTTGGCCATCAGCTCCTTCAGCTTGAGTCTTATGGTCTCAGATTCAGCCTCCAGCTGGCTTATGTCGACATCGAAGCCAAGCACGGGTTCGATGGCTTTGAGCACCTCCGCGGCAGCTCCGGGATCCGGATAGGCGGCGAAGCTCTGCACCATGAGGGCCGCGGCCGGGACGCCCCTCCTGCTGGCTTCCCTGAGGAAGAAGGCCGCGTATCCGCTCAGATATCCCTCCTTCATGAGTTCGCCACCGATCCCCTCCGCCAACGCCTTCGCCTCCTCGCTGCTGAACACCGCCATGACCTGGGGCTTCTCCACCTTTATCCTATCCTCCTCAGGAACCCCACCCATGACTATCGCCAGCTTAGGCCTCTTCCTAGCGATCCAGTCCAGCACAGATATCGTGAGCTTCAGGAGTGGATCTATGGGGAGGGGGACCTCTGCCTTGACCACGTAGAGTCCCTTACCCCCATATATCTTGACGGTGTGCATGGCGACGCCGTCCTTCACCCCTATGACTGGAGGGAACAGGGGAGAATCTATCTTACCGACCTCCTTCAGGTCAGCGACCTTGATGAGATGGTCGGCCGCTATTATACTCACAAGCCCTGCGCCGGGAACTGCTAAGATGAGGATGGGGTTCTTCACCTCCGGCGCAGTCTCGACGATCTCGACACTCATGATAACCCTCAGTAAAGGGAGAGGTCGTGAGCTTTAACCTTATCCGGTCAGTCTCTAGGATCCAGTGACCTGTCCAGAGGGATCGGAGGCTCCTTCATGAGATACTCATCTATTTTGTCCCTCATCTCCTTCCTTCTCATCTGGTGCTCTTCTATGAAGGGGACCAGCACCTCTATCGCTCTCTTCTTCGCCAGCTTGCACCCCTCGCTCGGATCGTTGAAGCAGACCTCCCATATGGAGAAGAAGGACTCGTCATCTGGATCGAAGGCCCTCAGGTAGGACAGGGCCGGGCACCTCCTCGGGGGACCGCAGGCGGATCCCTCGATCTTCTCCCTCACCACCTCGGGCGGGTCGGTGAGGAAGATAGCGGACTCGGGGTACCTGGTCCCCATCTTGGGCTCGCCCTTGAGCCCTAGCAGGAACTTGCTGTGGATCATCCCTGGTTTCCTGAGCCCCATCTTGTCCGCTATTAGTATGGAAACCCTCATGAGTGGGTCCTGATCCACCGCCATGGGTACGAGGGCGCGATAGGGTTCGTTCAACTCCATCTCCATCATGAGGGCGGGCATCGACTGCACCACGGAGTAGAAGGCCACTCCCACGTTCCAAGAGTCGTCTATCTTAACCAGGTTCTTCAGCTCGGACAGGGAGATCCTCTTGGCCAGCTTAAGTGAGAGGGGATAGAGCCATGAAGCTACCTGCGTGTCCCAGATTATGTGGGTCCTCTCCTCATCGAATCCCAGCGCCACGAAGTCCAAAGCGTTGTCCAAGGCGTACTTCCTGACCTGTTTCAGGCCGAGATCTGGCCTGAGGACGAACTTCTCGTCGTCAGATATCTGGAAGAAGAAGTGGAGGCCCAGCCTCTCCTGCATCCACTTCGCAAGGTTAACGGGTATGAGGTGGCCTATGTGCATCGGACCCGATGCACCGCGGCCTGTGAAGATGTAGACCTTGGCCCTGCTGTACTTGAGGTCGAGCAGCGCGAGCCTGAGGAAGCGGTGGGCGTAGAATATTCCCCTGGAGATGAGGTAATGTTCCTCCCCGAAGACCTCCTGGAAGAGGTTCTTCACCTCAGTAGTCACGACGTCCAGCTCGAACAGGGAGATCAGCGCGTTGTAATCTACTGTGTCCCCGCTTACCTCCCAAGGCGTTATCCTGAATCCGGGAATCATGTCATTCACCCAGCAGGATCTTCTCCAGATCGCGGAAGCTGTACACATCCCCATCGGGATGGAACCTGAGGGTCTTGATCTTCGGGTACCTCCTCCTGACCTTCTCCAGCATCTCCTCCTTGTCGTCCACGAAGGCGGTCTCCTCCTCCCTCACTCCCTTGGGAGCGAAGTGATTCAGTATCTTCCCCATCATCCGGTCCTTCTCGGGATGGGGCTCTATCATTAGCAGGTCGAAGTATCGATCCAGTTGAAAGGTCCTCAGGACGGCTATAGCCTTCTCCGGCTCGTTCCAGCTGCAGGTAGATAAGTAGACTCCCTTATCTTTAGCCTTCTCTAGGAAGTCCCTGACCCCCTCCCTCAGAACGACCTTATCGCCGGAGGAGTCAACTAGGGTCCTCTCGTCGATCCTCCTGAGGGGAAGGGTGAGGGAGGTGGCATCGTGATGATCCCAGAGCACCTGATCAAGGTCCAGAACTATCAGCTTCACTCGGCTCGGCATCCTCTATACCCTCTACTTCCCCTCCCTCCTCGATCAGGAGATCCTTAAGCTTTTCCAGCGCCGCCTTCACGATCCTCTCGGCCTCCTCTTTCTCAGGGGACGAGGTGGTGACGTTGATCCTCAGCACGGGTTTCCGGATCTCGTGGCCGTGGGGGTGGCTCTTTATGTAGACGGGGAACTCCTTCATCACCCTCTCGATCAGAGGTGCGGCAGCGGACTCCGGCACCCCCTTCACCACCAGGTCCTTGCTCACGTAGTGGAGTGGGGGTGCTCTCTCCCTGATCAGGGGTTCCACCCTCTCGAATATGTCCTTCATCTCCTTGGGAACGCCGGGCAGCACTATTATCAGTGCATCTCCCTCCCTGACCAAGATGCCCGGGGCCGTCCCCACCTCGTTCCTTATTGGCTCTGCCCCTTCGGGCATCATGGCCATCTTCACCCTGTGCTCGGTCATGGGAAGGCTTCTCTCCCTGTACTTCTCCTCCACCATTCGAAGGGCCTCCTCGTTCACCACATGCCTCCTCCCCAGCGCCTTGCTGAGGCATTCCGATGTTTTGTCATCGAACGTGGGCCCCAGACCTCCCGTGGAGATCACTAGATCAGCTCCCCTGTCAAGGGCGGTCCTGAACGCCCATACTATGTCATCGCAATCGTCCCTGACAGTTATAGCTGCCCTCACCAGGTATCCGTCTATCGTGAGCTTCCTCGCGAGCCAGCTCAGGTTCGTGTTCACTATCCTGCCGTTCAGCAGCTCATTACCGACAGAGATTATCCACGCTTCCGGCAGCCTCATCCATCAACACCTCCTCAAGTCTGCGGATCCTCCTCTTGGATCTGATCAGTAATGAGTTGGCCCTCTCAACTATTAAGGGGATCGCATCCTCCCTGAAGACGTCCATGCCGGACAGCCTGAGCGGGGCTTCCATCCTCTCGGTCCCTATCGCTTCCAGAGTGATCCCATCCTCCGACGCCGAGATTATCCCGGCCCTCTTGAAGCCCGCAGACCTCAGCAGGTCAAGCAGGTGGAAAGCCGCCTTCACGCCGCACACGGCTATGTGAATAATGGGAGGAAGGACTGCCAGCCATATGGAGTCGGCTCCGTCCTGAAGCGTCCTCACCAGATCGTCCACAGCTATGGGGGAGTGCCACTTCCCCAAGGTCCTGATGCCGAACTTGTCCCCTGGTTCGGTGGCCTCGTAGACCTGAATCCTTCCGGAGCAGCTGCTGGTGGTGAAGGCGTAATCAAGCGAGTTTATGATGTCTAGCAGCGGGATGATGTCCTCGTCCACCCTCCCCGCCTCCATGTGGGACTCGAGCTCTGCCAGGGTTCTCTCCTTCCTCCTGGCCCAGAGTTTCCTTTCCACGGGCAATTCCATCTCCCCGGAATCCCGGGCTTTCTACATTAAGGTCACTGCGGTGGTTCTGGGCTAAGCTAAGGTTATATTATCTGGATCTCCTTACCCCCGATTGGAGATGAAGGAGAAGCTTCTGGGCTCCCTCTTGATTGTGATCTCCACCATCGCGGCAGCGCTCTACCTGTACCTGCTCTTCCTAGCTCCAGAGCCGATCCCGACCCTCACTCTGAAACTGACCGCTCTCGCGATCGTATTCGTCCTGTTAGCAGTTCTTGGATGGATCGGCTACGTGTTGCTCACTACTGGATCGCCGGAGGACGTGGAAAAGCTCGTGAGGGAGCTTGAGGAGAAGGGCGAACTCTCGGAGGAGGGTGGTTGAGTGGGATACGTGGCGAGATGTCCCTCCTGCGGCAGGGAGTACGACGATCCACTCAGGTTCAGGTGCGACTGCGGCTCCCCGCTCGATATCCCCGTGCAGCCGGGGGAATTCAGGAGGGAGGGTGTGGTGGACACTCCCTCCATGTGGAGATACGTGAATTTCTTCCCTTACGTAGAGAAGAGGAACATCGTCTCCCTAGGTGAGGGATGGACTCCCCTCCTAAGGTTTGAGAGCAATGCGTACGTCAAAATGGACTTCCTCAACCCCACCGGCTCTTTCAAAGACAGGGGCGCCTCGACCATCATCTCGGCCATCCGCGACCGAGTCACCGGGTTCATATCCGAGGACTCCTCGGGAAACGCCGGCGCCTCCACGGCGGCCTATGCCGCGAGGGCCGGGATCAAGGCGAGGATATACGTGCCGGCAAACATTTCGGGTCACAAGATAGATCAGATAATGGCCTACGGGGCTGAGCTGGTGAGGGTCGAGGGAAGCAGGGAGGAGGTGTCGAAGGAGGCCATGAGACCCGAGCAGGGGAAGGTCTACGTGGGTCACGCGTGGCATCCCGTCTTCAGGGACGGGATGAGGACCCTCGCCTACGAGATAGTGGAACAGCTCGGCTGGAACCCGCCTGACAGGATATACGTCCCGGTATCTTCGGGAACCGGTCTTCTTGGTATTCTGGAGGGGCTCAAGCACCTAGGCGAGCCCTTCCCGGAGGTGGTGGCATGTCAGACGGAGGTAGTGTCCCCCCTCTACCACAGGTTCAGGGGCGAGCCCTACGCTCCTCCCGAGAGGCTGGAGACGATAGCTGATGCCCTAATCGTGACCAAACCACCACTGCTGGATATCATGGTGGAGAAGCTCCGGGAGATGAGGGGATCCGTGGAGATAGTGGGGGAGGGGGAGATAGCCGATGCCTTCCACGAGCTGGCTGGAAGGGGGATATTCGTGGAGCCGACCTCAGCCGTTTCCCTCGCCTGCTACAGGAAACAGGTCGAGATGGGGGAGGTGGATCGAGGGGATAGAGCAGTCCTCCTGCTCACCGGTTCCGGGTTGAAGACGAAGCCCAGCATAATTAAGCGGCTGTTGGCAGGGAGGAATTGATTCCTCGAGGGGCCTGGAGATGTGCCCGCGGGTGTTCCTCAGGTCCACGCGTCAGCGGGAGCTCATCAATTCCCTGATCTTCTGAAGTATCCTGAACCTCTCCTCCCTCCTTTTATCCGCCTCCGGATCGCCACCCTCCATGGGCGGGATCCTCCTGGGTCCCTTCTCGCCCATGGCTACGAAGACCATGTAGGAGGTGGTCGCGTGTCTCAGGCCCTCGGGCTTCTCCACCAGCGTCTTCACCGATATCTCCATGGAGGTGTTCCATACCCTGGTGATCTTGGAGTAGAAGTGAATGATATCGCCCTTCCTCATCGGAGTGTAGAAGGCGAGCCTGTCCAGGCAGGCAGTGACCGCTGGGCCCTTCGTGTACTTTAGGGCGGTTATGGATCCCACCTCGTCCAGGAAAAACAGGAGGTATCCTGCGTACATCAGATCCGCGTTCACCAGATGCTCCTCTCTCACCAAGGTGCTGGAAACGAGATCGTAGCCCTCCACATTCACATCCTGACCCCTCTGCCTCCTGTCAGCGATCCTCTCCTTGACGCTCTCGTAGAACTGTTTTCCCATCTCAGTCCCTATGATGCTAACGGGAAGTTCCCTGGGTCTCCCCTTCCCGTCCACCGCCACGTACGAGAGCATGGAGAAGGTCGCAGGCTTCCTCTCACCTGATTCCGGGTCCTCAGCCCACACCTCCACGCTCACGACGATGCTATGCCTGGAGGTGTATTCGGCTCTGGCCCTGTAGATGGCCAGCTCCCCGGGCATTATCGGGGAGAGGAAGTGGAGGTCGTCCACGTATCCCAGGACCGCTGGCCCCCTAGCCAATCTCACGGCGACGGTCGATGCGGCGTCGACTATCCACCTCATCATCCAGCCGCCATAAAGGGTCCCGTAGGCATTGAGGTGAGCGCTCCTCACGAAGCGAATGAACTCCATCTCCGTGTCCTCGGGTCGGAGGTGCATGTGATCCCCCATTCAATGGAAGCGGGGCCTTAAAAGGGCATGGAAACGACAATATTGAAGGGCCCTCTAACTTAGTGGGTGTCGCCTTGAAGGTCAGCACTGTGGAGGAGATGAGGGTCCTCGATTCCACCGCCATGGAGAGGTACGGAATCGATCAGGACCTCCTTATGGAGAACGCTGGAAATGCGCTCTTCTTCGTTATAGAGAGGGAGTTCGGGGTCCGGGGTAAGAGGTTCGCGGTCATTGCCGGCTCGGGGAATAACGGTGGGGACGCGCTGGTGGTGGCCAGGAAGCTACACTCCAGCGGTGGCCTAGTCAGGGTCTACTTGGTGGGAGATCCCGCCAAGTTCAGGGGCTCCGCCAAGAAGAACTACGAGATCGCGGAGAAGATAGGTCTGGAGATGCATAAAGTCAGGGAGGAGGGCATCGAGTCCCTCGTCGAGGGGCTGGAGTGGTGCGACGCCGTGATAGATGGTATCTTCGGTACCGGCCTGACCAGGGAGGTAGGAGGGATATACAGGGACGCGATCCAGGCGATAAACTCCTCGGGAAAGGTGGTGTTCGCCGTCGACATCCCCTCGGGTATAGGGGGAGACGACGGGAAGGTCTACGGGGTCGCGGTCAGGGCCGATTACACGGTCACCTTCGGCCTGCCCAAGCTTGGTAATGTGCTCTATCCTGGTTACGACTACTGCGGCAGGCTCTACGTGTGTCACATATCCTTCCCCCCGGAGATGTACTCGCACCTGAAGACGGAGCTGAACGACCCCCTACCCTTACCGGAGAGGGTGAAGTGGGGACATAAGGGCACCTTCGGGAAGCTGCTGACCGTAGCGGGCGCCAGGAACTATTACGGGGCTCCCTACTTCACGGCCCTGTCATTCATGAAGGCCGGAGGTGGCTACTCCAGGCTCGCGGCCCCCGAGTCCATCATACCCCACATAGCCTCGAAGGCCAGCGAGGTCGTGTACATCCCCCTAAAGGAGACCGAGGCCGGATCCATAGCGATGGAGAACGAGGACTACATACTGGAGGTTATAAGGAGGTACGACATAGACGTGGTGGCGCTCGGTCCGGGCACCTCCCTGAACGAGGAGACCCAAGAGCTGATAAGGAGGCTGCCGTCGC
>JAMOVA010000087.1 GCA_027061785.1 Thermoproteota archaeon | reverse complement strand
CCTCGTCACCCCCGACGGGACGAGCGTCCTCTCGGTCAAGCCCAAGACTCTAATGGCCATGAGGAGCAAGTACCTGATAGTGCCTAGGGGCGCTCCCCTCCCCAAGCCCAAGTCCACGGAGATGTACATGGACAGGCTCATAGGCATAGCCCTTGCTTCAGGGGTCCCCTACTTCGAGGGAGGGGTCCTCATAATGGATTCGTCGCCTGCGGACGTGAGAGTAGCGTGCATGGAGGCCGGAGTAGACTGCGAGACCATGGGCAGGGCTGCTGTAAGAGTGAGGTCCGAGCTGCTCATGGACGCCGTGGCGGAGGGCCCGGCCTCGATCCTCAACCTCCCCATGAGCCACCAGCACTTCACCGGCTCCTTCCTCTATCCCCTGCCCAGCGCCCTGAAGGAGTACCTCTACAGGAGGCTCCTCCCCTACATGAACGGGAAGTCCGTGGTGATGATGGAGAGCGAGGACAGGGTCCTCATCGCCTCGATACTGCTCTCCCTCGTGGGAGTGACCACCCTGAAGATGTGCGAGAGGGGGCTCATGCTGGATCCGGCCACCGCAGTCATACTCAAGGACAAGCTGGAGATGCCCCACATGTTCGTGGAGGAGATGGACGGTGCTTTGACACTCGGTGACCCGAGGAGGGAGACCAAGGTAGCGGAGGGTGTCATCCAGAAGGGATGGGTGGACCTGGAGAGGGTGGTGAGGGTCGAGAGGCTGTACTCCAGGCAGGAGTTCGTCTACGACCTGGATGTGCCGGGGACCCAGAACTTCCTCGCCAACGGGATCTTCGCCCACAACAGCAGCTTCGTCTCCAGCCTCATCTCCAAGTCATCGCAGCTCCAGCCCAGACCGGGCTTCCTCGTGCTGGACAGGAGGGGCGAGTACGTCGGGCTGGCGAAGAGGGGGGCCGTGATCTACGATTACTCAGCATTCCTCCCCAAGCACGGCCTAGCGAGGCCTGCTGACGTGGCCAAGAGGCTGGGATACAGGCAGGGGACTCTCTCCCACAGGCTCGTGCTCTCGGCAGCGGAGGAGGCCATGAGCGAGGGAGAGGAACCGGATCTCCAGTCCCTGATCAGGGCCCTCAGGAGGGTGGCCAGGGAGATGAGGATCAAGTCCTCCCTCGTGGCCGAAGTGGAAGCGAGGGTGAGGAGGGAGTTTCCCAATCTGGTGGCTGGAGGTGGAGGCCTCGATATCGTGGAGGAGGTGAGGAAGAACCCGCTCATCATAGTGGACTTCTCCTCCGATACAAGGTACGAGGACCAATTCTACGCGGTCAGGGAGATGGTCAGGAGGCTCACCAACTACGCCGTGTCGAGGAGGAACGAGGGGGACTTCGCCCTCATCGTCGTGATAGAGGAGGCCCAGTACCTCGTCCCGGAGAGGGGTTACACCATCGTCGGGGATCCCTACGAGGCCGGTGCAGCCCAGGCCATAATAGAGGCGATAAGCCAGGCTGGAGGCTACAACCTGGGATTCGTCGTGGTGACCCAGAGGCCTGCCTACGTCAGTAAAAGCGTGATCAGCCAGACCAACACGGTGGCGGCCTTCAGGCTGAGGAACGGGAACGATCAGGAGGCCATCATGAAGTACACGGAGGCGGAGGACCTCTCCAACTACCTGGCCATGCTCTCCGACCACGAAGCCTTGGTGTGGGGGATGGCCAGCCCCATACCCTTCCCCGTGCAGGTGGAGGTGGAGGTCGTGAGCCTGCCGGCGAAGGCCTCGAGGCCTCCCGAAGAGGCCTGGGCGCGGATGCGCGGATAAAATTTTAACATGCTCACTTTTTATAGAACGGAACGGCCTAAGCCCTATGAGTTCGTTCAACCCCATTCCAGAGGGGTCGAGGCGGGTCAGGATATTCGACTCGACCCTCAGCCAGGGGGAGCTGGTCCCGGGCATATCCTTCTCCACCCAGGCCAAGATGGAGATAGCCATGAACCTCGACGCCCTCGGCGTTGATGTGATCGAGGCTGGATTTCCCGCCGCCTCCGAGGGCGAGAGGAAGGCGGTCTCCGAAGTGGTCAAGGCGGTGAAACGCATATCCAGAGCTGGTTTCTCCGCTGAGATCTGTGCTTTAGCGAGGGCCCTTCCCACGGATGTGGAGCTGGCCCTGGAGACTGAAGCGGACTGCGTCCACATCTTCATGCCCGCGAGCAAGCTCCACCTCGAGAAGAGGCTGAGGATGAGCTACGAGGAGGCCTTAAATCACGTGGTGGACTCGGTGAGCAAGGCAAAGTCGGGAGGAGCCGTGGTGGAGTTCACCGCCGAGGATGCGTCCAGGGCCGAGCCGGACTTCCTTTGGAGACTCTGCAAGAGCGCTGAGGAGGCTGGGGCCGACAGGATAAACCTTACCGATTCCGTGGGCGCCTTGACACCGGAGGGAGCCGCCAACATGGTCAGGGAGGCCAAGAAACACCTCACCAAGCCCATAAGCGTGGCCTTCTTCAACGATCTGGGAATGGCCACGGCCAACTCCGTCGCAGCGGTCCTTGCGGGGGCCGATCAGGTACATGCATCCGTCAACGGGCTCGGTCCCAAGGCTGGTTTAACCCCCCTCGAGCAGGTCGCCGTCGCACTCAGCGTGCTCGCGAAGGTCGAGACGGGCGTGCAGCTCCAACTCCTCTCAGAGGTCAGTGAGCTCGTGGAGAGGCTTAGCGGAGTGCCCGTGTATGAGATCGCTCCGATAGTGGGTCCGCTCACTTACACCTACGAGGCAGGCGTGCACGTCCATGCGATATCTGTGGATCCCTCCACCTACGAGCTCGTTCCTCCGGAGATGGTGGGAAGGAAGAGGCGCTTCATCGTGGGCAAGCTGTCGGGGAGGACTGCGGTGGTTCAGACCCTTAAAGAGATGGGATACGAGGTGGATGAGGCCAAGGTGGAGGCGATACTCGCCAAGGTTAAGGAGCTCGCCGACAAGGGCGTGAGGATAACCGAGGGGGTTTTCAGGTCCATAGTCGAGGAGGTCCTCGGCGAGGGTAAGGGCAAGTGGTTCGAGGTCCTCGAGTGGATGGTCGTCACGGGTAGTGGGGTGACTCCCACAGCCCAGGTGAAGGCTAAAGTGGGTGACAAGGAGCTCAGGGCAGCATCCTTCGGCGTCGGACCGGTAGATGCTCTGGCGAATACGATGAGATCGCTGGAGGGGGTTCCGGAGTTCAAGCTCAGGAGGTTCAGGCTGAGGGCCATCTCATCGGGCACGGATGCGATAGGCGAGGTGCTGATAAGGGTCCTCGGACCCAAAGGGGAGGTAGAGGCCAGCGGAACCAGTCCCGACATACTCGAGGCCTCACTCAAAGCCTTAGAGGACTCCATAAACAAGATAAAGGAGTGAACCCCCTACTCCCTACTCCCCTTTATCTATCCTCCTTCTTCCTTTTCCTTCTTACCTCACGAGCGACGACTTACCGTCCTCCTGATACCCTTAACCACACCATCCTCGAGATAGGACTGCGGAGCTCCGACGTGAGCGAGTCCAGCTCCACTTCCATGTCGTAGAAAGTCCTCTCTCCCGGATTTCACGCCGAGCGAGAAGTACAACTTACACCCCTTGTAAGTAACTTACACCCGTGATATTAAGTGACCATAGTGACCACATGGAAAAAGGAGTAAAGAGGTTTGAGAAAGAGACCGAGTTGATCACAGCTTCCAGGGGAACTCGACGCCTACCTGGTCGGCCACATCCTTCATGGTGGCCATTACCTTCTTGTAGATGGGTATGCCCTCCTTCAGCCTCTTCTGGGTGGTGAGCCAGCTCTTCTCGCCGTGCACCCATATCTTCTCAAAGTCGGGGTGCAGCGGTGCTGATTTGAGCTTCTTTATCATGTAGTCCATCCTCTCCTTGAACTCGTCCACCGGCATGAAGCTCTCCACATTTATGGCCATGAAGAAGTGCCCGACGTTGCTCGGTCCCGGGCCCTCGGTCTGACCGACATCCCTGAGCAGGGCGGCGCCGCTGAGCACTCCGGAGAAGAGTTCGACCAACACGGCCAGACCGTAACCCTTATGACCGCCGAAGAGCTCACCGAGGCCTCCTAACGGAAGCAGGGCTCCTTCCTTCCTTATGACCATCGGATCGTCCGTTAATTTGCCCTGAGCGTCAATACCCCAGCCCAGAGGGGCCTTCTTCCCCATCCTAGAGTAAACTTCCATCTTTCCTATCGGTACTATGGATGTGGCCATGTCGAGGACCCACGGGGGCGGGGTCTTGGTGGGGGCTGCAACTGCTATCGGGTTCGTTCCGATCCACTTGCCTAGGGCTCCGGTGTGCGCTACCAAGGGCCTGGCGTTGGTCATCGTCACCCCTATCATGTCGTGGTCCAGGGCCATCATCGCGTAGTAGCCTGCGATGCCGAAGTGGTTGCTGAGCCTCACCGTCACGAATCCCACGCCAGCCTCCTTAGCCTTCTTTATCGCTAGCTCCATGGCCTTTCTACCGACGACCTGACCTAGTCCGGAGTCGCCGTCTATCAGGGCGAAGGCAGGACCCTCCCTGACTATCTGAATGTTCGGGTTTGTCTTCACGGCCCCGTTCACTATACCGTCGACGTACCTCTTCAGCCTAGCAACCCCGTGTGAACTTATCCCCCTCAAATCGGCGGTAACCAGATTATCGGCAGTCCAACGGGCGTGCTCCTCAGGCACACCCAGCTTGACGAAGACGGATGTCACAAAATCCATCAGATCCTCATATTTCACGATATAGTAGTCCTCAGGAGGAATAGGTGGAGACTTATCATAGGACAGGCGGGATCACCCGGTATTATATAGCTGCATAATATCCTAAAAAAGTTGGCATCCAATGGCCGATGAGGTGACAGGCTTACGAATAAACTGGGAAGATGCAGGCATCGCGCTCCGGTCCGAAGTGGATGTGTGATGAGACCCTACTACAGGTTAGTAGGAGGATTTTGGGTTCGTCCCCATCAGATCGCCTAAAGGTAGTATGTTATCCCATGAGAGACAGCACGCATGTATTTGAGACAGCAATTCTGTCCGGAAACGAACACTTTCCGGACATCACGTATATGAAACGCTAAGGGTGCAGCCCCGATAACCTCTTCTTGCCGACGTCCCGATATCTCGATACTTACCCAATTCTCTTCTCTTCCCTTAATCTCTCGAGGATCCGGATATAGCCTCATCTGAGGACACTATGAGGTGTGCCATCGTACACGCCAGATATCTCGCTAAAAGGGACGCCGGGTGTTCATCACCCGGCTTTCAGCCTCGGCGGGTAACCATCACCCATCTCCCAGATCAGGGCCCCGTTGAAGTACACCTTGATGTAGTAGCCCCTCAGGGTTATCCCCCTATCCACCACGAAGCTCGCTGAGAGGATCCTGCTCTCACCATTCCTCAGATGAATCGGGAACCTCCTTATGACAGCCGTCTCGTCAGGTCTGAACCTCAGGTCCTTTCTCACCTCCAAGGTGACCATGCCCTCGACATCGCCACCTCTCGCCCTCACCATCACTGCAGCGGTGACGACGCTTCCGCTCGGTGCCCTGTAGATCTGGCGCCCTCCCATCAGCCACCCATATCTTTCCACGGCCAGCGTTCCCCACCTCCTGATGGAGGTCCTGACGGTAGTCACTACGGGGGCTGTCTGGACATGCATGGCTTCCACCAGCAGCCTAGGCGGGTAACTGTTCCTCATCTCCCATATTGGGGAGCCGTCTAGATACACTTTCATGAAGTAGCCCCTCAGAGTGCTGGAACTCTCCGTAATGAACTCCAAATACAGGGTCCTCTTTTCCCCGTCTTTCAGATCGATGTAGAAGTTCCTGCGAGCAGCTACCGAGTCGGGGAGATACTTCAGGTCCCTCTTGACCTCCAGGGTCACAGTTCCCTCGACGTCGCCCCTGGCCCTAATGAGAACGGCCGCCTTGAC
Organism: Thermoproteota archaeon; assembly: GCA_027061785.1. GTDB lineage: Archaea > Korarchaeota > Korarchaeia > Korarchaeales > Korarchaeaceae > Korarchaeum. Next base: position 914 of record JAMOVA010000087.1, on the reverse strand, counting down.
CGTTGAACCGGGTCGAACCGACGATGTGAAAGCGTTACCGACGAACCAGCCGTACTTCTCGACGATTATAGTTCCTCGTGCTCTCTCAGCAACCGATTGACTGGATCTCTGGTAGCTGGGGAGCGAGGGGATGCCAAAGGAGTATCTGTACGATCCCGTCTTGAGGAAGGGCACCTTGATCTCCGAACCGGGGATCTCCGTTCCAAGGACTGTCAGCGGTACCTTGGCCACGCCCTGAACCTCGTACCTGAAGTTCAGCGAGGTGGACCCGCTCCTTATGGCCGAGGTTATTGCCTCCAACGCGACGGAGACCGCTTCCTGCGGGTCGATGGAGACGGGGAGGTCGATCGTTCTCTCACCAGGGGGGATGTAGATGTCTTCCATGCTACCCGAAGCTACCTGCCTCCCGTTGAGCCGGAGTTTGTAGTCCAGCTCGCGGACCCTGAGTGTGTAGTCGGTCGGATTCCTGAGGAGCATGGAAAGCCTCAGGTTCACCCTCCTGATGACGGGCTCGACGGGAGGTATCCCTATCTTGAACCTCCATCCCACATCGACATCTAGATCGCTCAATCGGATGCTCTCCACTTTGAGGTTTTGAGCCGCATTGGCAGCCCTCATGAAGTCGAGGGAGATCAGCCCTCCTACAATCAACGCGACCAACAGGATAACGTAGAGGGCTCTCATTGGAACCGCCACGCCGGGGATTTGGGAGGAGCTATTAACGTTGATAGCCAGAAATTTCAGGATCATAGCCGGATAATGAAAGGGAGGGAGAATCGGTAATGAAAGCCGCTGCAACTGAGAACGACCGCTGCTCTCTCGTCTCAGCCCATCCTCTTAAGGTGGCTGGGAGGTCCTTAATCCAATCTAGTCTAGTCTTCTGGAGAATTTCGATTATGATGAGCCCTGGATAT